>JANYBM010000056.1 GCA_025361125.1 Holophagaceae bacterium
CCGAAGGCAATTCAAACTTGGGAGATGGCTTCACACTCTACGAGGAATACCGGGGACTGGTTGCGAAAGGGGAACACAAAAGGCTGGACCCCAAAAAGAAGGAGCTGTTCGTCGTGAACAAATGCGGAGCCGATGTGGACGCCGGCATCGCCTTGTTCGAGCGGGCCGCTGACCTGAGGATCATCCAGGGGCTCGAGACGGAAATGGACCCGAACAGGGTCGTGAACTTTCATGGCAACTCGGTCGCCCGGGGTGGCTCCCAGCATGGGCTGGTGCTGGACTTCGGTGCCACCGACGGCGGGGCGGCGCAGGCGCAGCCAGTGAAAAGCGGCGCGACCTTCACCCCGTCCCCCGGTGCGGTCCAGCGGATCCATTTCGCCCAGGGCTTCAACGCCTTTGGACCTGCAGCCGCGGCCAAGGACGTAGCCCACGAGCTTGGCCATGCCTGTGGGCTCCGGCACCACGGGGAGTCGGGTACGGTGCAGCTGGATTCCTACCTGTTCGATTCCAACAACAATCTGGTGTTCCCTGCGGGCGACACCAACTGGGACCTGTACGACTCCCAGGGCCGGTTGATCACACAGCGGCCCTTCACCATACCGTCGGGGGGGAAGGTGGCCTGGTCCAGGGGCACTCCCGCCGGGGGGACGTCGGCTGTGTCATGTGCTACGAGTCGGTCTTCTCCTTCGCCTACCAGGCCAGTGCCGGGCGCAAACAACTGGCGAACAAGCCCGAGGTGGCCCCGGGGACGGGGCTCTGCACGAGCCCGACCGGGACGCAGTACAACGCGCCAGGCCATTTGCCATGGCCCCTGTTCGGAGACGCTGATGCCGGACGGGGCAACTGCAAGTCGAAAGTGAGAGTGACTGACTAGCTAGAGCCCACGCCCCGCGCTCTTCCCCGCGCAGCGCAGGTCCTGACAGGCTTGGGTCACGCGGTCGGCCATGCTCTGCTCGGCTTTTTTCAGGTAAGGCCGCGGATCATAGGCTTTCTTATTGCCAACCTCGCCATCCACCTTCAACACGCCATCGTAATTCTTGAACATGTGGTCGGCGATGGGACGGGTGAACGCGTATTGAGTGTCGGTGTCGATGTTCATCTTGATGACGCCGTAGTCAAGGGTTTCGTGGATCTCTTCCAGGCTGGAACCGGAACCGCCATGGAAGACCAGCATGGCGTCGGCACCTCCGCAAGCCGCGGCGATGGCTGCTTGCCCGTCCCGCAGGATCGTGGGTTTGAGCTGCACATTGCCCGGCTTGTAGACACCGTGCACATTGCCGAAAGTGGCCGCCAGCATGTAGGTGCCGATGGGCGCGAGAGTCTGGTGCACCGCGACCATGTCGCCCGGCGTGGTGTAGAGCTTCTCCTTGCCCACGCCACTGGTGTCGTGGCCGTCCTCTTCTCCGCCGACGACGCCGATCTCCATCTCCAGAATCAGGTCAACGGCGGCGCAACGCTTCAAGAGCTCGCCCGACATGCGGATGTTTTCTTCCAGAGGCAGTTCACTGCCGTCGAACATGTGGGCATTGAAGAGGTTCCCAAGCCCAGCGGCGGCGCGGCGTTCGGCCTCCGCGAGGAGCGGCAGCACGAACCTGCCGAGGTATTTCGGCGCGCAGTGGTCCGTGTGCAGCGCCACGTTCACATCGTATTCCCTTGCCATCAGATGCACGTATTCCGCCATGGCGATGGCGCCCTTCGCCATATCCTTCACACCCAATCCGCTGAAAAATTCCGCGCCTCCGGTGGATATCTGCACGATGCCGTCGGCCTTGGCCTGCTTGAGGCCCAGCAGCACGGCATTCACGGTCTCGGTGGAGGTCACGTTGAAAGCCGGGAAGGCGAAGCGTCCTTCCTTCGCCCGCTGGAGCATCGCCCGGTACTGACTCGGATTTACCACCGGCATGATCAACCTCGCCAAAGCCTCAAGGATAGTCCGCGGGCGGCGATCTCCCAAACGGCAAGAAAGCGGTTCAAGGCCCGGCGGCTTTCTTGGATCCGTCCAAGAGTGGCGCTGGGACGCAGCAGAATTCATCGCCGCGCATCAGTCCGGCGCTACAGTGGTTCCATGAAGATCGCGGCCATTGATGTGGGGTCCAACTCCATCCACCTGGTGGTGGTGGAGAGCGATGGCAATGGCGGCCATCATGTGCTGGCCAAGGAAAAGGCCATGGTGCGCTTGGCGCGGGGGGGGGCGAAGAGCGGCCGTATCGGCGGAGAAGCTTTCGCTGCGGGCTTGGAAGTCTTGGAGAAGATGAAGGGCATCATTGCTTCATTTGAATGCGAAACCGTGATGGCCTGCGGCACCGCGGCCCTGAGGGACGCGGCCAATGCCGCTGAGTTCGTAGCCAAAGCGGCCAAGTTCGGCATTGCCATCCGCGTGATTTCCGGTGAAGAAGAGGCCCGGCTCATCCATCAGGCCGTGAGCCACGCCATTCCGTTTCCCGAAGAACCCGTGGTGCTCATGGATATCGGCGGTGGGAGTACTGAAATGACCTGGGTCAAGATGGGCCGGATCGAGGCGAGCATTTCCATCCCATGGGGACTGCAACGACTGGCGGATGCCAGCGCCACCGCGGACCCTCCCTCAGCGAAAGATTTGAAGGCCGTCACCGCCCTGATCCGCAAAGCTCTTAAAAAAGCCCGCAAAGGACTACCCAAGAATTTACCGCAAGCGAGGCTGGTACTGGGTACTTCGGGCACCTTGGAAGATTTAAGCCGCGGAGCAAGCGGCGAATACACTTTCACCACAGAACAGCTACGGCCCTTCCGCCAGAAGCTTTGGCGCAACAATTCCAAGAACCGCATGGAAAAACTTGGAGTGGATCTCAAACGCGCGGAAGTCCTTCATGTGGGCGCCTCCTGGGCTTCGGCTCTGCTGGATTGGGTAGGAGCGAGCGAAGTCCGCGTATTACCGGTTGGCTTGCGTGAAGGCATGATCTGGGAAGCCCTCAAACATGGTGGTGTCGCCATTCCACCTTTATCCGAGCGGCGGCGTGCTTCGGTAGAGCAACTGGCCCTGCGCCTGGACCCGGACCCAGGCCATAGCATTCATGTGCAGCGGTTGTCGGACCAATTGTTCCTAGCCCTACGCCCTCATTTCGAGTTGGGCGACCCCGAGCGAGAATGGCTGTCCTACGCTGCGCGACTGCACGATGTTGGCTTTTCCATTTCCGAAAAAGGGCATCACAAGCATGGTGCTTATCTCATTCGCAACGCCAGCCTGCAAGGTTTCTGGCCTGAGGAAACCGAAATCATTTCCCAGGTGGTGCGGTATCACCGCGGCAAGGCGCCGGATCCAACCAAGCACGAAGCCTTCCTGCAACTGGAGCCCTGGCATCGGAATGTAGTCGAAAAACTAAGCGCCATCCTGCGGGTCGCCGATGCCCTGGATCGCCGCCGCCGCCAATCCGTTCATGGCCTCCGCATCGAAAATGGGGGTGATGAGCTGCACCTGGTCTTGGAAGCCGCAGGCGATCTCAGGGCCGAGCTTCAAGCCGTGGAAGAAAAGGGCGAAATGCTCTTTGGGATGCTGGAAATGCCCGTGGAAATCAGCGTGGAAAGCGGCGGTTTGAAGGATTGAGCCTTGTTCATGTTTCGTCTAGCCCTCAGCTAACATGAAGGAACCCGGAGATGAACAATGTCCCTGCTCGTGAAGAACGCCCGAATTCTGGACCCGGCCCAAAAATTGGACGTGGTGGGCTCGTTATTGGTGGTGGAAGGCGTGGTCACGGCCATCGGACCTGAAGCTGAGCGGGATCCTTTATCCTCAGGCGCCACTGAAATTCTGGATGTGGGTGGTAAGCTGCTCACGCCCGGATTCATTGATCTTCACGTACATTTTCGGGAGCCGGGCCAGACACGAAAAGAGTCCATTGAAACGGGATCGCGCGCTGCGGTCGCCGGAGGCTTTACCAGTGTCTGCGCCATGGCCAACACGCGGCCCGCCAACGACTCCGTGGCCATCACCGAACTGATGCTTGCCAAGGCCAACGCCGCTGGGCTCTGCCGCTACTTCCCGCTGGGCGCCTTGACCAAGGGCATGGAAGGCGAGGAACTTTGCGATTTCGGAACGCTTAAAGCAAGTGGGTGCGTGGCTTTCAGCGACGACGGCCTGCCGGTGATGAACGCCGAGATCATGCGCCGGGCACTGGAATACACCGCTTGGCTGAACATCCCCATCGTCGCGCACGAGGAGGACAAACAACTGGCGGGGGAGGGCTACATGCACCAGGGTGCGGTGAGCGCCGCCTTGGGCTGCCTGGGCATCCCCAGCGCGGCAGAGGAAGCCATGGTAGCCCGGGACATCGTGTTGGCGGAGCACACGGGGGGCCACTTGCATCTGGCGCACCTCAGCACCGCCGGTTCCCTGCGCATGGTGCGCGAAGCGAAAGCCCGTGGCTTGAAGGTCACGTGCGAAGTCACGCCCCACCACTTCGCGCTGACCGACAGAGAACTGATGAAGTTCGATTCGGACTACAAGATGAACCCGCCCCTGCGTACCGAAGCTGATCTCGATGCAGTTCTGCAGGCGTTGGCAGACGGCACCGTTGACGCCATCGCCACCGATCATGCTCCCCATGGCTGGGATGACAAGGAAGTGGAATTGCCGATTGCGGCCTTCGGTGTCATCGGCCTGGAAACCGCATTTCCGCTCACGCTTCAACTGCTCGTGAACAAGAATATTATTCCCCTGGAGAGAGCCATTTCCTTGCTCACCTGGGAACCCGCGAAGGTCTTCCATCTGGATGAAAAAGGCCTTGGCTCATTGAAGGTCGGAGCACCCGCAGACTTCACTTTGATTGATCTGAATGGAACCGTGAAAGTGGACCGCGCGTTCATCCAGAGCCGTAGCTACAACACACCGTTCAAAGGCTGGGAACTGCCGGGAAAGATCGCAGGGACCTGGCTGGGCGGAAAACGGGTTTGGGGTTAAATGTCCTCTTATCTGGAAGGGAAAATCGCCTTTATCACGGGGGCAGGCTCGGGTATCGGACAGGCGACAGCCTTGCGTTTTTCATCGGATGGCGCGGTTGTCGTGGTCGCGGACGTGAATTTTTTCGTGGTGGCGGAACTCGCGGATCGCATCAAGAACTCGGGCAGCCAAGCCTTGGCCCTGAACTTGGATGTGAGCAATGAATCCCAGTGGGAAGCCGCACTTGCTGAAACACTGAAGGCTTTTGGACGCCTGGACATCCTGGTAGCCTGCGCAGGCATTTCCTTCGCCAAACCTGTGGCTGCAATGACCCTTGATGAATGGCGGAAAGTGATGGCGGTGAACCTGGACGGTGCATTCCTGGCCGTGAAGCACGGGATCAGTGTGATGCGAGGCCGCAAGGGCGGAACCAACGGAAAGGGAGGCAGCATCGTGCTGGTGTCCTCGGCCTCGGGAATCAAGGCCACACCCGGCGCCAGCGCCTATGCTGCCAGCAAGGCGGGGCTGAACATGCTGGCGAAATCCGCCGCTTTGGAATGCGCTGCGGCCAAGGATGGCATCCGCATCAACGTGGTGGTGCCAGCTGGCGTCCGCACACCCATGTGGACATCCATACCCTTCTTTCAGGAACTCGCTGTAGCCCAGGGCGAAGCGGCGGCATGGGCCAGTTTGGAAGCTTCCCAGCCCTTAGGACGCTTCGCAAGGCCCCAGGAAATCGCCGCCGCCATCCGTTTCCTGGTCTCGGATGAAGCCGCGACGATGACCGGCAGCGAACTTGTGATTGACGGTGGGTACACGGCCTAGGTCCCGCCTCTCATCTACTGCGATACTCATCCCATGACCACCTCCTCAAACACTTGGCGTTGGGCTGCTATCACGGGGCTTTGGGTCCTGGTGGCGAGCATTAGCTTCGTGGTGGTGGTTCAAGCCATGCTGGTATCCTTCGCGCCATTTGGGCATTGGCAGGTGCCAGGGCTAGTAAAGGTGGAGATCACGAATATCGAGCGGGACGAGCAAGGCAAGATCACGGGCAGGGTTCTTGCCCAAAAAGAGGGACGGAATCACATCCTCATTTTGGCCAAAGAGGAATGCCTGAAAATCGAGGCCGAAGAAGAGATCTGGGTTTTGGAAAACTACTTCACCGGGGGCGCCCGGCCCGACCAATTCCTGTTGACTCCCCAGCGCCTGCTCATGGAGTATCCAGAGCCGCTCATTCTGCTGGCACTCCTGGCCATCCGTTGGCTTCGCCGCGCCCAAATCAAGGCTGCCAAACAAATCCCTGACCAGCCTCGAACCGTGTGGCGGGATGAGTTCTACACGAAGGCAGGACGATTTTCCCAAACTGAGGCGTCCCACACACTCGAAGAACCTGGACAAGGCTCGCAGAAAACTCACAATGACTCATTCTGAAAGGAGTCAACCATGAAAATTGGCATTCTGGGGTCCGGAGAGGTGGCCAAAGCCCTGGCAGTTGGCTTCCTCAGCCATGGCTATGAAGCAATGATCGGTACGCGCACCCCTTCCAAACTGGCGGACTGGGTGGCTCAGCATCCCAAGTGCTGGATCGGGGGTTTTTCTGATGCTGCGAAATCTGCCGAAATCCTTGTACTGGCGGTGAAGGGAACGGCTGCCGCCGACGTACTGCGCACAGTAGGCGAGCTGAATCTTGCGGGCAAACCCATCATTGACGCCACCAACCCCATTGCGGATGCCCCGCCCACCCATGGCGTGTTGGCGTTCTTCACGGGTCCTAATGAGTCCTTGATGGAGCAGTTGCAGCGGGAGTTTGCGAGCGCCAAATTCGTCAAAGCCTTCAACTCTGTTGGCAGCGCATGCATGGTGAACCCCCAGTTTAAAAGTGGCAAGCCGACCATGTTCATTTGCGGCAATGACGAAGACGCAAAGAAAACCGTGTCCGGAATCCTGGATAGGTTCGGCTGGGAAAGCGCCGACATGGGCCAAGTGGAAGCGGCCCGGGCCATCGAGCCGCTGTGTATCCTCTGGTGCATCCCCGGCTTTCTGAGAAATGACTGGGTCCACGCCTTCAAGCTGATCTCCTGACCGCAGGCCAGTTGCAGCGCGTTCCCCACTATGGGTGGTAGCCGCCGCAAAGGTAGCCCTCTCAGCAGCCGCGGCAACTGGGTCCACTCGGTGTGAAGTTAGATGCAGGGGCCCCGTTGGCAGCAGGATCCCGAGCCTGAATTTGGTCAGTTGACCGTGAAGGTGGTGACATTCACGGTGGCATTTGGGCTGCAGGACCCACTGAAAGAAGTGGTGGAGCCCTTGTTGATGATGCGTACAGAGTAGGTCTGGGCGGCGTGTCCCGAGCTGCAATCCCCGTACCAGACGACCTTCACCTGGTAGCTGCCATGCGGTGCCGCGCCAGTGGGCCAATAGATATTCTCGGGCTTGCCATCAATGTAGTTGCTGCACTTGTTGTCCCGATCCAGCGAGCCCCCCGTAGCTGACGTGAGGTGGTTGTAATAGATCTCCTCGCCCGAGGGTTCGATGACGTGGAGGTCCAGATCAACCCCGGGTGCCGCGAGGCCCCAGGTCAAGGTCACTTGGACATCCCCCGTGCCTGCGCTAGGGGTGAAGGTGGGCTGGCAGGGGCACGGACCCGTTATGGCACCACCTGGCGGGGCGCTGTAGGAGATGTCTCCCGAGGTGAGCCAGCCGTTGGCGTAGGTGGAGGGACCGGTGATGCGCATGTTGTCCAGGAACCAGTGGACTGGCTGTCCGGGAGGAGTTAAGAATGTTCCCGAGGTCGCCATTTCTGCACAGACCCGGTAGGTGCCCTGGACCAGGAACCATCTGCCCGAATTGTTCCACCCGATCTCGCCCATGGGCGCCCACATGGCCTGGCCGCCCCAGGAACCAGCCACGCTTGGGGCTTGGGCTGGATAGGTCACCGAATTAATCTGGTCCACGCAGAGCTTCAACCAGTAATTGCTGCTGGCATTGGTCACCATGAAGGCGCCGTCGGCGGTATTGTCCACGGTGCCGTAAGTTGCGAACCAGGGGGAAAATTTGAGGGCCGGGCCACTGACAGTGTGAGCGGCCGGGTTATAAGTGCTGGGGATGAGTACGGCCTGGTTGGTGGTCGGGTCAACCCGGTAGAGGTGCACTAGATTTGACTGCCGGTCCCCGGACACCGGAAGGGTGACCATCACGGGTCGAGCCATGGTGAAGCCCTCTGGGCCCAGGCGGTAGACATCTGTCGTGACGGACTCGCCCGGAGGCAAAGTGGGTGTGGAGGCGGCTATTTTCTCCAGGGAAAAAGTCATGGTCCCGGTTCCTGTGCCGTTCGAGTTGGTCGGCGGTACCGCGTACAGCGGAACCGTGATCTTCGCACCCAAAGGCGTGGCGATGACGCCGCTGGCATTGGTGTTGACCGCCCCCGTGGCGCTGTCTGCCACGGGCGCGGTGAGGGTGACCGTAGCGGTGCCTGTGGCCGTGGTCGTGGCACCTCCGCTGGAATTGGTGGCCGTCAGAGTGTAGGTTGTCGTGGCGCTGGGGGAGACGGTGGTGGATCCGGTCAGGGCCACTGTTCCAACGCTGTGGTCGATGGAGGCGCCGGTGGCGCCGCTGATTGACCAGGCAAGCGTCGAAGTCCCTCCGGATGGGACGCTGGCAGGCGTTGCGGTAAAGGACGCGATGACCGGCGGCGGGACCACCACGACGGTGGCTGCGCTCGTGGAACTCCCTTTGGCATTGGTGGCCGTCAACGTGAAGGTGGTGGTGTTCTGGGGACTGACGACGGTACTGGTGCCGGTCACCGTCCCCACGCTATTGTCGATGCTGGTGCTGCTGGCATTGCTGACGGACCAGCTGAGGGTGGAGGACTGGCCCCGCCCGATGGTGGCAGGGCTGGCTGAAAAAGAACTGATGTTGGGCGAACCGCCCCCGGCGTCCTCACTGGTCCCGGAAGAGCACCCGATGAAGGCCATCACCATCACCCCTGCCAACACGGCAAGTGCTCTTTGCACGCTCCTCAGCGTGAAGGGTGAGAACATCCTCCCGGACAACAACGCGCCGAACATGATTGCCTCCTGCTTTGTTTAATTGATGTAACGACTGGATGCTTCTCAGACGCTGCCAAACTTCAAACCGTGTTGTTTTGCGCGGAATATGGTTGATTGCTTATAAATATCAAGGGATCCAGTGTTACTTGTGCCTTTTGGCATTACTTCCCTTCCTGGTTGGGGCTTCATCCCATCAGGCAATTCAATGCATAATCCGGCATGGCCCTCCGCAAACTGCAGCGCCACCTTACCTGGCTGGAATCCTTCGTCATCACCGTGGAAACGGGGACCTTGGAGGGTGCGGCCCAGCACCTTGGCGTGGCGCGCAGCGTGGTGAGTGAGCATTTGAGAGCCCTCGAAGAATCAGTAACCACAGGTGAGCAACTATTGGAAAGGGGTCCTGGCAAACGGCTCAAGCTCACGCCACGGGGCGAACGCCTGTACGCCGCCACCCAAGGTCCGCTTCACCAATTGGATCTGAAACGCCTTCAGGATTTCGCGAGCCTGGAACCCAATTTAAGGCTGGGGTTGAACCCCACGCTTTCAACCGCTTTGCTGGATGGGATCACCAAGGAAATGGCCCGGCGAGCCATCAAGCTGGAGACCAGCTTTGGCGGCGCCTTCGATCTGGTGCGGCAGGTGCAAACCCGGCAACTGGATCTTGCGCTCGGGTTCACACCCCTGCCCCCGCATCGCGGCCTTGAAAGTCAGGTTTTGGCAAGATTGCCCTTCGTGGTGCTGGCAGCAGCTGGGTCCCCCACAGCGAAGAAACACGACACACGACAATATTTGAAAGTGGCGGATCTGGCGGATCTGGCTTTCGTGGATTGGTTGCGGGATGATCCCTACGGCGGCGCCAATAGCCAACGATTCGCCGAGGCCAGTATCACCGTGAATGAAGTGGCCCGGGTAGAGAGCTTTCTACAGCTCTACCCTGCCCTGCGGGCCTACGGAGCCTGCGCCATCACTCCAGATTTACGACCCCTGGCGCCCTTTCCGGCCGACCTACGGGTTTGGAAACTCCTGGAGCCCACACCCCAATTCGTGGAAGTGGTGGCCCTGGAACCCGCGGGTGGCGCGCGAGCCGAGGCCCTGGCTTGCCTGGGTTTCCTGAAGGCCCACCTGACTAGATTTCATTCCTAGTCGTAATACCGACGTTATAGTCTAACTTTACTGGATTTCCGTCAGATGAGATGAGCCCCATAGTTGGTTTCTGGAGCTTTCATCCATGACCCCAACGGAACAAGCCATTCAAGCCCTTCCCAAGCACCTTCAAAGATTTGTGGTTGCCCAGGATTGCGATGCCTATACCCCACGGGATCATGCCGTGTGGCGCCACATCCTGAGCCGCTTGACTGAGCATTTGAAAGACAAGGCCGTCGAGAGTTACTTGAGGGGGCTGGAAGCCACGGGCATAGGATTGGAACGCATTCCAAGCTTGGATGAGATGAACGAGAAGCTGGTCCGTCTGGGCTGGAGCGCCGTATCCGTGCGGGGTTTCATCCCTCCGGCGGTGTTCACGGAACTGCAAAGTCTTGGCGTTCTGGCCATCGCCGCGGACATCCGTACTTTTGAGCATGTGGAGTATACGCCCGCCCCGGACATCGTCCACGAGAGCGCCGGGCACGCACCGATCCTTTCGGATTTGCGTTACGCCGAATATCTGAAACGAAGTGGTGTCGCGGGTTTCAAAGCCATCGCATCGGTGGAAGACCAGGCTGTTTTCGAAGCGATCCGCAACTTGAGCGTGGTGAAAGAGGATCCAGCTGCCACTTCGGAGGATATCCAATTATCCGAGGAACGATTACAGGCCGCGTGTGCCAGCCGCTGCTACGTCAGTGAAAACACCAAGGCTTCACGCTTGTACTGGTGGACTGCTGAATACGGCCTCGTGGGCGATCTGGAGCATCCGAAGATCTATGGCGCAGGGTTGCTATCCTCCATCGGTGAAGCCGAGCGCTGCCTTTCAAAAGATGTGGAAAAACTGCCCTTGAGCCTGCTTTGCGCAGAAACCGAATACGACATCACCACCATGCAGCCGCAGCTTTTCGTGGCCAAGGATTTCGATCATCTTTTCGAAGTATTGGAAGCATTTGAATCCACCATGGCTTGGAAACGAGGCGGGGATTTTGGCCTGAATGAGGCCCTACGGGCTCGGACGGTCAATCAGCTGCTGCTTGCAGATGGACTGGAACTGAGCGGAAAAGTGGTGGAGGTCACTGTCGGTCTTGAAACGGCCACGGCCCTTCGCGCATCTTTGGCGCGTCTAGAGGGTCCCATTCTTCTGTCGCGAAATGGTCGCGCGCTGCAGAAACCCTGGTCCGGTGAAGTTTTGGTTGTTTTCGGGAAGGCAGCGTTACCCAGCCGCGGGGCTTTCGCTGTGAAACTGGCCTCAGGCCTTGCCATCTCCGGCTTCCTGGTAGGCGATCATGAAGCCATCAATTTGCTGGCTCAGCAGGACGGCAAACTTTTGAAGGTGCCTTCCAGGGCCCTTCTGCTCATCAGTGAAGACCTGCCATCAGTGGCTGGTGGCCCAGCAGACCCGGGCGCCTGGGACCAGTGGTTCGGAGCGCAGAATGCCTTCGCCGAAGGTGACGCCGAAGCCCAGGCCCGAGCCCGGAAGGCCGCAGCCCTGAGCCCTCGATTGGCCGAGATCTACAAAGCCGTACGGGCCATGCGGGAAAGCGGAAAAGCAGATGCCTCACAACTTCAGGCCTGGTCTGTAGAGGCCCAGGATGACTGGCTGCTTCAAGAAGAAATCCAAGAGCTGCTGAATCCGTAAAAGCATGAATATCAACGCTTGACCTTCAACCTTCAACTCTCAACCTTTAACTCTTGTTCCCCGGAGTCCCCATGCATTGGATCGAACGCGACGGCGCCCTGCACCGTGACATCAAGACGCCGGATTTCTTGACGTCCTTCACCCTAGTAAGCGCCGTGGTAGCACCCGCCGAAGCTATGAACCACCACCCGGACATCGAGTTCGGATGGGGCTATGTGCGCATCAAGCTCACCACCCATGATGCCGGCGGTGTAACTGAAAATGATCACAAATTGGCCGCGATGATTGATTCGGCGATCATGCCCTTAAACTGCTGATCAACCGTTTGCCCACGCCCTCACCAGCGCTTCGAAGCGATCGCCCCGTTCTTCAAAATGTGTGAACTGATCAAAACTGGCGCAGGCGGGGCTCAGGAGCACCTGATCACCGCTCTTTGCTAGCTCCAAGGCATGGTGCACCGCGGCATCGAAGGTGACCACCACGTCGTGGGAAAGGTCGCCCAAATCCCGTTCGAGTTGTGGGATGGCTTCCCCCAGAAACACGAGCTTGCGCAGTTTTCCATTCAGCTCCTCGCGCAGGGGTTGATAACTCGCGCCTTTGTCTGTGCCCCCAAGAAGCAGTACCAGCGGGCCTTTAAGGGCACGAATGGCAATGACCGTGGCGTCCACATTGGTGCCTTTGGAATCGTTGTAGGCACGGACGCCGTTCTTTTCCCCACAGAAAGCGATGCGATGGGCGAGACCCGGATAGGAGCGCAATCCCTCCCGGATGGCATCAATCGAAGCACCACCCTGCCGGGCAAGCAATAGCGCGGCCAGGGCATTTTCCACGTTGTGATCGCCAGGTATTTTCAACTCTGAACGACTCAATACCTCTGTGATCCGTCCGTCTGGATTTTTAATGCAAAGCTTGCCATCGGGGCCACAAAAGGCACCCGGTCCGGAAGGCGTAGCCCATCCAAATGTAGCGATGGCACCCCTTCCAGTAGCATCGGACCACCATTCTGAATGGGCGGCTGGCACCACCCGTAGATCGTTTTCAGTTTGCCGTTCGAAGATCCGCAGCTTGGCTTGGCGGTAAGCTTCCAGCGTCCCATGTCTGGCCAGATGATCGGGCGTCAGGTTCAGGAAAGCCGCTCCCTCCGCATGAAATTCCGTGATGGTTTCAAGTTGATAGCTGGACAATTCCAATGCATAGCTCGTTCCTGGGCTGCTTTCCTTCACCGCTTGCAGGAAGGGTTTTCCCAGATTCCCACACGCCACGGCCTGGATTCCGGCGGTGCTCAATAGGTGAGCGAGCAAGTCCGTGGTGGTGCTTTTTCCGTTGGTGCCCGTGATGGCGAAAATGCGCGAGCCATCCCCCTTCACCCGCAGGGCGCGATGTGCCAATTCGACTTCGCCGATGACGGAGAGGCCTCGTTTAACCGCCTCTGCCACAAAGGGGAGGCGCGGGCTGATGCCAGGGCTCAAAACCACTTCGGCGCAATCATCCAGAAGTGAGAGCGGATGATTGCCCCACACCGCCGGCACATGATCTTTAAGCAGCGTTGCCAACTGGGCTTCTGAGGGGAGCGCATTGCTGTCTGTGACCACGACCTCGGATCCCTGGGTTGCCAGAAAACGGGCAGCAGCCAACCCGGATTTTCCAGCCCCCACAATGATGGTTCTAGCCATGGTTCCTCCTCAACTAGCCTAGCTCCAATAGCGCTCACCTATTGCAGTTACAAAGCTGTAAGAAGTGCAGGAGATAAGCATTCGTCTCTATTCGTGACTGCTTTTTCTACAAAATGGACGCGATCAAGCCTTGCTCAGGAACCCATCACAGGATCTTCACAACACTTAACCGCATCAAGGGTGGGCATCTGCCTCTGTGAGGTATAAGCTTGGCTCCACACCATCCCACCGCGTAGTCTGTCTTTGTGGCCCCGGAGCCCAGTTTGAGTACGGACATCCTAAACAGCCTTCTAAGCTTTCAGCGGCCTTTGGTGCCCTACGCGCACCCGATCTATAGCGTTCGCAGTGCGCGGGTGATGGCTCAGGAAATGCTTTTCCGCTTCAAGGATGACAACGGCGAAATGCTCACGGTGGGTACCATTTTCGCCGACGACACCATTCCCTACGAACAAAAAGTGAGCCTGGATCTGCTCTGCCTGGACGCAGGCTTCAAGTTGCTTTCAGGAACGGTCCCTGTGGACCGGATGCATTTCATCAATTTGGAACCCAGCACCCTGGCCCATCCGGATTTCTGGAAACACCTTCCCCGCTGGGTGGGTGGGTTGGAAGTGAACCCTGGCCAAGTAGTGGTTGAATTCACAGAGAGCCACTCGCTGCATCGCCTGGATGAGCTCCAGGCCTATGCCAAGCGCCTCCGCGATCATGGCCTGAAGATCGCCGTGGATGATTTGGGCGCGGGCGTGGCATCTCTCACCCATATGGCAAGGTTGGCGCCTGATTTCATCAAGGCTGATCGCAGCCTGGTGGAGCAGGTCCACCGTCGCCCCTATCAGGCCGCCCTGTTGAATGCGTTGGCCCATTTCGCCGAACACATGCGGGTTGGGTTCATCGCCGAAGGGGTTGAATTATACGAAGAACTGATCACCGTAATGGATGCGGACGTGCCTTGGGTTCAAGGCTTTGTATACGGCCGCCCCGAACCCATCCTGGATCTTGAAGCCGCCATCAGGGCCGCGCAGGGTAAGGACCAGCAAGTGTCCTGATCAGCTGCGAGGGGTGAGGCTCACGCCCCAGGGGCGCCCCAGAAGCCGCCACCTTATTGAACCGCAGACCTCACCCCTAGTACCTCATTGCACCCAAGGCTATAGCCCGCCCCGCAGATTCGCGAAGGTTCTAAGCAGACTTTCCTGCTCACGGAGCAAGGCCACCAGCCGGCCTTCATGCAAGGCCCGGATGGGAGCCACAGGGTCAGGGAATCCCTCCGGCAGGTTCCAGGTGGCTGCTTGGAGTTCACCCAAGGGGATGCTGCGGCCATGATCAAGGTTGCTGGCCTCTTCATCGTTGAGTTTGCGGGTTGGGCACCAGGGCACCAGATCTTCGCCATGTACCCAGGTGCGCGCGCCTTGGCCGGGGTCCTTCCATGGCCCGATGGCGCTGCGATGAAGTCCAGCAAGATGGGCGCCACAGTTGAGCTTCCGGCCCAGGTCCCGGGCCAAAGAGCGCACGTAGTATCCCCCTCGACAGGTGAGTTCAAGACGACTGTGTTTCGGCAACTCATGGTCCAGCCATTTGGCCTCGTGCAGAAAAACCCGCGACGGTGGAAGGATGACTTCTTCACCTCGATGGGCCTTACGATAGGCTGCTTCACCAGCAATTTTTTTCGCGCTGGTGGCGGGTGGCACCTGGTCTTGCCAGCCCAAAAAGGTGGTCAGAGCCGCCTCCAGCAATTCAGGGGATAACGAGGTGGGATCGCCTTCTGTCATCACCTGGCCCAGGTGATCATAAGTATCTGTCTCAGTGCCCCAAGCGATCTCCGCCACATAAGTCTTGGGCAACGGGTGCATCAGCTCCATGAGCCGGGTGGCCTGGCCCGCGAGTATCAGCAGCAGGCCACGGGCGAAAGGATCCAGCGTACCGCCATGACCCACAGGGTATTTCTTCAAGCCCTCTTCCCTGGCCTCCCGCGTGAAAGTTCGCACCACGTCAAAGCTCGTGCCCCCGATTTCTTTGTGAACCAAGTAAATACCAGGCTCCATCAGGCTTCTGGCTTTTCAGAGAGCTCAGGTTCAGCAGGCCGCGCGGCACGCTCCTTTTCCAACTCCACAAGAATTTCTTCCATGCGGTTGCCTTCGGTAAGAGATGCATCCGGAAAAAATTTCAACTCCGGCACACGTTTCATTTCAAGTACTTTGGCCAAATGGGTACGCAGGAAACCAGCGGCTCGACCGAGCGCTTTTCGACTGAGAGCAACCTGGGCTTCGTCGGATTTGCCAGCGGCAGGCAGGGCCGTAAAGTAAACCCGCGCCTGGCTGCGGTCCGGCGTGACCCGCACCGCCGTGATGGTGACGAAACCCAGCTCCGGGTCCCGCAGCTCCCGCAGGATGATGGTGGAAAGCAGGAATTGGATCTGATCTTCAAGGCGTTCAGGGCGGTTCATGGTGCGTTCCTCAACTGACTGACACTGCTCAGTGCTCAGTGCTCAGTGTCCAGTGTAACGGGGATGAATGATTGGCTATTTGGTCCGGGCCAACAACGCTTCCGGGATGTCCAAAAGCAGGGCCTTGGTCTCGGCGTCGCCAGCCATCCCCTGAATGGCTTCTGACGCAGCGGAAGAGGCCTTGTGGGCCAAGGCACGGGTTTCCTGAAGGGCATCCTGACTCGCCAGCAACTCGCGTAGTTCGTCTTCATCTGCAGTGGACACAGGCGCCGATTCGCCGTTGGCCCAGATGCGCTCCACGATGGGTCGAACTTTTTCAGGCACCCGTTCCAGGAGGTTCAGCATGGGGAGTGTGAGTTTCCCTTCCCGCAAATCGCTGAAGGCCGGCTTGCCCAACTGCTCGCTGGTGGCGGTGTAATCCAACAGATCATCCGTGAGCTGAAACGCTCGGCCAATCTCCAGGCCATAGCTTCGAAGGATTTCGCACTCCGTGGCATCGCGTTTGGCCATGACTGCGGCGGATTCCGTGCAGCCCCCGAACAACAGTGCCGTTTTCCGTTCCTGGATTTCGAAATACTCTTTTCGCGAAGTCTCCAGGCTGAAGAGCACATCGTTTTGGATGAGTTCGCCCTCGATCATGCGCGTGGTGACTTCCGCCAGAATTTCCATGAGCCGCCAATCGCGGCCCTGAATGGCGCTGGCCATGGCATGAATGTAAAGCAGGTCGCCAAAAAGCACTGTCAGCGTGTTGCCCCAAAGCGTATTCACCGTAGGCTTGCCACGCCGCAGCTTAGCGTGATCAATGATGTCGTCATGCACCAGGGTGGCTGTGTGGATGAGCTCAAAAATGGCGCCGAAGCGCACTTCCAGATCCGACTCCACCCCACAGAACCTTGCACCCAACAGCACGAGGGCTGGCCTTAATCGTTTACCTTGTTGCCCGCTGCGCACATGGGCCGCCAGCTTTTCCGCCACCGCCACATCGCTGCGCAGCACCCGCTGCAATTCCACTTCCACCGCGGCCAGCTTAGTCGCAATGGGCAGGAAGTAACGACTCAGGTCAAGACGGGACACCCGTGGCTCAGCTTCTGAAATTCGTGAATTGCAAGTCCACGCCCTGGTCATTTTTTTTGAACAGCGCCATGGCCTCTTGCAACATGTCCTTATCCTTGCCCGAAATCCGCAACTGATCGCCCTGGATGCTGGCTTGGGCCTTGAGTTTGCTGTCCTTTAATGCCGCCACCAGTTTTTTCGCTTTTTCAATGGGGATGCCCTGGTTGATCTTTACCACTTGGCGCACGGTACCCTTGGTGGCCTGTTCCAGTTTGCCGTATTCCATCGCACGAATACTCACGCCCCGCTTGTGGAGTTTGGATTGCAGCACATCAATCACAGCCTTGAGCTTGATTTCATCGTCGCTCTTTAGGATCAGCTCTGCTTCATCCTTCATCTCAATGTCGCTCGTAGAGCCCTTGAAATCGTAGCGCTGGCCGATCTCCTTCATGGCCTGCGCCACCGCATTCTTCACTTCGGTGATATCCACTTTGGAGACAACATCAAAACTGCATTCGGTGGCCATGGGAATCCTCCAGAGCCACTAATGTACCAGCGCTCAGGCGTGTGTTCCCACTTTAGCCATGGCCTTCACGATGGCTTGCTCCAGATCCGCCCATAGATCTTCAGGATTTTCGAGTCCCACGGATAGCCGAAGCAAACCAGGGCCAATGCCGCTGTGCGCTTTGGATTCCGCACTCACCACCCGGTGGGTGAGGGCCGCGGGATGCTGGATCAAGGTGTCCACGGAGCCTAATGAAACCGCTGGGGTCATAAGCTCCAAGCTCCCCATGACCGTGGACGCGAAATCGAAATTCTCGACCTCAAAAGCGATGAGTGACCCTGGACCACGCATTTGGGTACCTACAAGACCCTTGGGATCGCCCCCTTCCAAGCCGGGGTAGTGGACCTCCTTGATCCCCGGATGGTCTTTCAATTTCTGCGCAATGAATTTCGCGCCTTCCTGGGCCGCCCGAACGCGCAAAGACAACGTGGGGAGGCCGCGATGCAGCAGGTAGGCGGCCAGAGGGTGCAATACCGAGCCTGTGATGACACGGACCTTCCGTAGTTCGGTGGCCCATTCAACATTGGTCGCCACCACACCCGCCAACACATCGCCATGGCCGCCAATGAATTTCGTGGCGCTGTGCAGCACCATGGTGGCGCCAAGCTTCAATGGGTTTTGCAACACCGGGGTAGCAAAGGTCGAGTCCACCAGAACCGGAACACCACAAGCCTGGACTACCACGGATTCAATATCTAAAAGCGTCAGGGTTGGATTGGCGGGAGTCTCCGCGATCACCAGCACTGTATCTGAGCGCAGGGCCTCGCGGATGCCATCGGGCTCGGCCCAGGAGACCTCAAGACCCAGCATCCCCGAAGCGATCAGGTGATCCGATCCGCCGTAAAGAGGCCGCACCGCGACCACGTGGCCACCTCCCATGGATCGCGCGCAGTGCGCGCTCCCGCTCGCTCCGCTCTCGGACACGGGAACCCTTTGTTTTGCCGCCAGCAAGCAGGCTGTCATGGCCGCCATTCCCGAAGCGAAGGCCACGGATTCATCGGCGCCTTCGAGTTGTGCCAGGGCCTCTTCAAAACGCCCTACAGTGGGGTTATACAGGCGCGAATAAACGGGATTGTGCTTGTCCTGGCCGCCCATGGCCATAAGCTCCAGACTCTCGCCACCCCGGGCCAGGTCATGCAGTGGGTAGGTGCTGGACAGATCCAGGGGGAGCGCGTGGACCCCGAGAATTGCCAGATCTTCTCGGCCCGCATGCACCGCCATGGTTTCAAAGGAAAGGGCTTGGTGCGGCATGGGAGGCCTCCGGACTTGAATTCAGTTGAATTCAGTTGAATTCAGTGTGGAATTCGTTCAATTTTGTTTCAGCCGAATAGATTGCGGAGTTTCCCCGTGAAAATCGATCTTGACCGAATAGATTTCAATATATTGATGCTTTTACAGAAGGATGATCGGCGCTCCAACAAAGAGCTGGCTGCCGCAGTGGGCTTGGCCCCCTCCAGTTGCTTGGCCCGGGTGCAGCGACTTCGGGAAGCAGGCGTGATCAAGGGTTTCCATGCGGAGGTGGACCCGGAATACCTGGGTATCGGACTGCAATCCCTTATCGCCGTGCAGCTTCAGAAGCACAGCCGACCCATCGTGAAAGGCTTTTGGAAACACGTTCTTGGTCTGCCTGAAGTGCTGGCGGTCTATCACGTAACGGGTGAGTATGACTTCCAGATCCATGTGGCTGTGCGAGATGCCCATCACCTGAGAGACCTTGCGCTGGATGCCTTCACCACACGGGCTGAAGTCTCGCGCATCGCCACGAGCCTGATTTTCGAATCTATCCGCAAAACAGAGCTGCCAAAACTGTGAGTGATTTGAAAGGCACAGCGCGCTACCGCCTGCACTTAGCCCAGCGCCCGTTCCGCGAGACGTCCCAGATCAGCGGTGCCCTGGCTGTTGGCGAGGGATTTCGTCACGGCGATCAGTAGGGCAGACTGAGCCTGTTCCGGTAACAGGGGCAAGAGGTCCACAACCGCTGCCACGCTGAGAATGTGCTGGCTGTGATTGAATGCGGGATCATTCTGGCTGGCGGCTTCGGCCAGGATGCTCAACAGAGCAGCCGTGCCCTGCTCTTCCTGCAATTTGCTGGCGAGGTACATGGCCTGGGGCGGCTCCGAATCAAGGATGGCATCCAGCAGGCCCATGGCCAGGTCCTCAGGCATTTTCCGGGGTGGTGCAGGCCT
The DNA here is from genome assembly GCA_025361125.1 of Holophagaceae bacterium. Classification (GTDB taxonomy): domain Bacteria; phylum Acidobacteriota; class Holophagae; order Holophagales; family Holophagaceae; genus JANXPB01. The sequence continues at coordinate 19,655 of JANYBM010000056.1, forward strand.
GACGCGACGCTCTTCCTCATCGGTGGGAAACAGGTTCACCAAGGCTGCGGCTTGGACGTACAGACGAGGATCCCCGCCTTCCATCTGCCTCATCGCATGGGTCGCAAGATAGACCAACGTGCAGGTGGTTTTCCCTTCGAGATCACGGCGGGCATCCAATTGTTTTTCTGAAGCCGCGAGCACGAGCATGGCCAAGAGGTCGCCGCTGCCGAAACCCTCACGAAGCTTGGCGATGAAGTGATCGAGCAGTTCCACCAGGCCCAGATCACAAATCTCCCGAGCTCCGGCTGAGTGAGCTTCGGGACTTAATCGCGCCGAGCGTACTTCCACCTGGAAGGCATCATCCCCCATCCGCTTGCCGGCCCGCTGACTCCAGAATTCGTCGGTGAGTTCCGTGGCGGCCAGCCATGCCACCAGCCCCAATAGGTATTTGCCAGTGGCTTTGGGAGATTCCAGTGCGAGGAACAACTCTCCAAGCTGATGGGCCATCACTGCTTTGTGGCCGACATTGGCCATATCGTTTTGCACCAGGGAGCCCAAAGCCTGAAAATCATCCAGCGTTGGCGCTTCGATGCCCAGCATCTCGCCATAGGCGATGGACGGGCGCTTTTTGGCGATGGCAGCGCGCACGTTCTGCCAGGAACCACTGCCGCGACCAATGGCTTTCAAGCCACCGGTACCGGGTCGTCTTCCTTCGTGGGCGAAGGCATGAAGCTGGGTGGCAAGGATGCGATGAAAGCTTTTTTCCGCAAGCAGTGGGCGCAGCTTGAACGCAGCCCGCAGTCCCATCAAACCATGGGGTACGCCCGGTGAATACGCTTCCCAATCAATCAGCGGAATGAGGGCCTTCACCGCCTCCCGCACCGCATCACGGATTCCATCCGGATCCTGTATACGCGCAGCAAAGATTCTGAAGAAGCCATCATCGGGCTGCTCCAACTGGGCTTTCCAGCCATCCATCATCCCGTTCGGCAGACTCATATTGGTATGCCAGAGGTTTCGGCGATTCGAAGCTCCCAATGATGTTGGAAGGCCCGTGTCCACACCACTGATTCGCGTTTGACTTGGGCCTCCAGGAGCCGTGCTTCCAACTCCTTGCGAAGGGTTTCGGTCTCCTGGCCCAGCATGGCTTCGGCAAGCTTCAGCAAGGCTCTTCGGGCCGATCTTTCGGCATCGAAGTGATCCAGGAAACCCGGTGCGTCCGGCGCTGGGGTCGAAGCTTTGAGCCGCTGCCAATTCTCGAAGGCGATGCGCGCTTTGGGGTCCGAGCGCAACGGTTCCGAGACCCCGGACCAGGCACCCAGATCAGCCGTGGGTGATTCGCCCCGATGCAGGGCTTCCCTCAACAGCAAGCCCCTGGCTACGTCCTTGGCGATGTGCTCCACCTTCACGAAGGATCTTGGTCGCGGTCGCTTGGCGCGCCGTTGAAAATAGGCACCCATGGCGTTGATGATGATTTCCGTGGGTATTCCTTCACCTTCCCAAAGCTGTAACTGGCGGAAGTCCTCGCTGCTCAAAAAGGCGCTGCGTCCATGCAGATGAAAGGCCCACTCCGCCTCCATCCAATCCCATTCTTCGCGGGAGTAGGTCATCAGGACCTCGGCTTCAACGTGCCCTCACTGTCGAACTGATCATTGCATTCATTGGAGCCGGCGAAGGGAGTCGAACCCCCGACCTGCTGATTACGAATCAGCTGCTCTACCACTGAGCTACACCGGCCGAATGGGTAAGTGTGCCTTGAAAGGGGCGCGGGATCAAGGGTTGAGGCTGATCTTCATCCCCAAGGACTTGACGGTGAAGGCCCATTCGTCGGCGGCCTCGTCAATTAATTTGGTGGTGGGTTTCCCTGCGCCATGACCGGCGTTGGTCTCGATTCGGATGAGCGCGGGGGCGGGCCCAACCTGATCCGATTGGAGCTGGGCTGCAAACTTGAAGCTGTGGGCGGGCACCACACGATCATCGTGATCGCCCGTGAAGACCAGTGTGGGCGGGTATTTCACGCCGGGCTTGAGATTCTGAAGTGGGCTGTACTTGATGAGCGTATCGAAATCAGCCTTGGTTTCACTGCTGCCGTAATCGCTCTTCCAGGCCCAGCCGATGGTGAATTTGTGGAAGCGCAGCATGTCCATGACACCCACATGGGGCAGACATGCTCCAAAAAGGTCAGGTCGTTGGGTCATGCAGGCACCCACCAGAAGTCCGCCATTGCTGCCTCCCCGGATGGCGAGCTTAGGCGTGGACGTGTACTTGTTCTTGATGAGCCATTCGGCCGCGGAGATAAAATCGTCGAACACGTTCTGTTTATGCTTCAAACGCCCTGCATCGTGCCATCCGGAACCGTACTCTCCGCCACCACGTAGGTTAGCCAGTGCGTAGACACCTCCCATTTCAAGCCAGGTGAGCGTTTGGACACCGAAGCTGGGCGTCAGCGAGATGTCGAAACCGCCATACCCATAGAGCAGCGTGGGATTTTGTGCATCCAGTTTCAGGCCCTTCTTATGGACCAGGAACATGGGGATCTTTGTCCCATCTTTGGACGTGAAAAACACTTGCTTGGTCTCAAAGTCCGTAGGTTTGAAATCCACCTTCGGGCGCTTGAAGACCGATGCTTTTCCGGTGGTGAAATCAAACCGATAAACCGTGCTGGGATACGTGAATGACGTGAAGGCATAGAAGCCCTCTTGGTCCTGGCGACGCCCGCTGAGGCCCCCAACGGTGCCCAGGGTCGGCAACTGGATGTCACGCTGCTTCTTGCCGTCCAGATTGAAGATCTCCACCTTTTCGTTGGCGTCGTGCATCCAGACCACCACCAGGCGGTTGTCGATGAGATCCACGGCCTGGAGCACGTCCTCCCCTTGGGCGATCAGAGTCTTCCAGTCCTTGCTCTCAGGCTTGTCCCGACGGATGGCTACCAGCTTATGTTTTGGCGCGTCCTTGTCGGTGCTGATATAGAACAAGTCTTCGTCATTGCCGATGACGCTGTAGTCCGCGTCAAAATGATCAAGAAAAGGTTCGATGGTGGCGCCGGGCTTGCCGAGATCTTTCAGGAAAATCCGGTTCTTGTTTTCAGTGCCTTCACTCTGGTGGATCAGCAGCCACCTTCCATCTTCGGTAACTTGGGCGCCCAGACCCCAATCCGGGTGGTCGAGGCGTTCATAGATCAGGGCGTCCTGGGCCTGCTGGGTCCCTATTTTATGAAAATAGACTTTCTGATTCTTGTTCACACCCTTCATGGCGTCGCCGGTTGCTGGGGCGGCGTAAGCACTGTAGTAGAAGCCCGAGCCATCTTTCATCCAGGCAGCACCGCTGAACTTGGACCATTTGATTTCATCCTCAAGATCTTTGCCCGTGGCCACATCCCGCACTTTCCAGGTGACCCAGTCGCTACCACCCACGGAAATGCCATAAGCCAGCAACTTGCCATCCTCACTGGTGGAGATGCTATTGAGGGCGATGGTGCCGTCTTTACTCAGAGTGTTGGGGTCCAGCAAGATGCGGCCGGCATCCTTCAAGTCTTCGGTCACGAAGAGCACAGCCTGGTTCTGCAAGCCATCATTGCGGTTGTAGAAGTAATGACCCCCACGCTTGAAGGGAACGCCAAAGCGCTCATAGTTCCAAAGCTTGGTGAGCCGGGTCTTAATGGCCTCCCGCTCAGGAATGGCGTCCAAATAAGCGCGGGTCACTTTATTTTGGGCTTGCACCCAGGCCTTGGTGTCGGGCGCGTTGTCGTCCTCCAACCAGCGATAGGGATCCGCCACCTGGGTGCCAAAGTAGTCTTCCACTACCGCATCCCGCCGAGTATCCGGGTATTTCAGCGGAATCTGGGCCATCAGTGCGGTGGCGGCAAGCAGGGTCATCAGGGGAATCCTCATGGTGATCTCCAGAATCTCAACGACCTTAAAGCATCGCATGATGATGGTATTTGGGGTGACCTAATTGGGAGTCAGTGGTAGGCTCCCCAAAACAATTGGAGGCAAGGTTGGCCGCATCCAGCAAGAAAGTCTTCGTTCTAGACACCAACGTTTTATTGCACGACCCCACTGCCATTTTCCATTTCCAGGAACACGATGTGGTGATTCCCATCGTGGTGATCGAGGAAATAGATCATTTCAAGAAGGACCAGACCGAGATCGGACGCAATGCGCGCACGGTTTCGCGCCAACTGGACCACCTGCGCGAAAAGGGCAGCTTGAGCCTGGGCGTGAAGATGGATGGCGGCGGCACCGTGAAGGTAGACGTGGCTATGCATCCGCTGGACTTGGGCATTCCCAGCCTCGACAAACATCACGCGGACAATCACATTCTGGCTTGCGCCCAGGCCCTGTTGAAGTCCCGTAAAGAAAAAGTCGTCCTGGTCACCAAGGACTCGAATTTGCGCATCAAGGCCGATGCGGCAGGTCTGCTGGCGGAGGACTACACCACCGACATGGTGGAGATGGAAGAACTTTACAGCGGTACTTCCACGATGGATGTGGATGGTGCGCAGATTGATCAACTCTTCGACAAGGGCATGGCCCCACCTGCCGACCATCGTCTCAATCCGAATCAATTTGTCACCCTGCAGGACAAGGCCAATCCCAGCCATACGGCCCTGGGCCGCTTTTACCAGACCGATGGGCTCATCCACCCCATCAAGCGCCTGGAGCAGGCTCCATGGGGCATCAAGCCCCGCAACCGCGAACAGCAGTTCGCCCTGGAACTGCTCCTGGATGATTCCGTCCAGGTGGTCACCCTGCTGGGCAAGGCAGGCACAGGAAAAACGCTTTTGGCCATCGCCGCGGGCTTGGTGCAGGTCGTGGATGATGAGCGCTACCACAAGCTGCTGGTGAGCCGCCCGGTCATGCCCATGGGCCGGGACCTGGGTTATCTGCCGGGCGATGTGGACGAAAAATTGCGGCCCTACATGCAGCCCATCTACGACAACCTGGACTTCATCGTCGCCGCCAACATGGATATGCGGCGTCGTTCCACGCTCACGGCCGGACAGCTCGAAGAAGGCGGCTACCTCAGCATCGAACCGCTCACCTACATCCGGGGCCGCTCCATTCCCCAGCAGTACATGATCGTTGACGAAGCCCAGAACCTCACGCCGCACGAAGTGAAGACCATTCTCACCCGCGCTGGGGAAGGCACTAAGGTGGTCTTCACCGGAGACCCGCAGCAGATCGACAATCCCTATGTGGACGCCAGCACCAACGGCCTCAGCTTTCTGGCGGAACATTTCAAGCGCCAGGACGTCAGCGGCCACGTGACCCTGACCAAAGGCGAGCGCAGCAAATTGGCGGAGCTTGCCAGCAATCTGCTGTGATGAATTGAACTCTAAGCTAGGAGTGAGCCATGGCGGATTCGAGTTGGGACAATAACGGTCAGCCCATGCAACGCAAACAAGGCATGTCCATTTGGGCTAAAGTTGCGCTTGGTTGCGGCGTCGTGTTCCTGTTGGGCATGGGTGGCTGCGTGGTATTGGGGGCCACCTGCACGAGGGCCATCGGCAAGGCCATGGATGGCCGGGAGTGGGGACAGTTGCAAGCCGCTGTGCAGCAGTTGCAGACCGAGGAAGGTTGCAAGGCTTTGTACCAATCGAATCCTGATCTCAAGCAGGCCTATCCCACTGAAGAGAACTTCCTGCAGCAAGCAAAGATCTGGCGCCCGAAACTCGAACCCCTGCCCCCCCAGATGCCAAGCGTGTTCACCGGGAAAATCAGCTATAACGTCCAAGTGAACGGTGGCTTCCGCAAAGTTGAATTGGGCTACACCAATGGCATCGGGGGGAAGGTCACCAGTCGCTGGGAGAATGGGCGCCTTCAGATGATTTCGGTGGACTGATGGCCGAATCCAGTTGGGACAACAACCGAACAAGCAGACCAGCCAAAAACGGAATGCCGACCTGGATGAAAGTCAGCTTGGGTTGCGGAATCGCGGCGCTTATCCTGCTCTGTACATGCGTTGGCGGATCGTTCTATCTTCAGCACAAAATCAAACAAGATCCGAAAGGCTTCGAGAACCGGATCAAGGGCATGGTGCAAAAAAAGATTGAGGGCGATTGGAATTTCTTGCGTAGGGCCATAGAACAAATCAACACCGACGAAGGCGCCAAAGCTCTTTACGCCGCCAATCCGAAACTTAGCCAGCAGTATCCTTCAGAGGCGCAATTTTTGGAGGCGGTCAAAGGTTGGCGGCCAGAGCTGCAACCCGTTCCAGAGGCCATGCCCGATCTCGACAGCCACGATCTGCAATACACCCAAGGGCTCGGAGGAGGATGGTTGAGTTACCGCTTCCCTAACGGCAAACACGTGCGCCTGGCTTGGGATAGCAAAAAATCCACCGGTGATCCGAATAGCCACCAGCTTATTGAATTCACAGTGCGCTAGCTGATCGCTGGGTTTTACGCGAAGATTCAAGCATGACTGCTGTCGAATTGAAGAATGACGCTTTGGAACTGCTGCTCAAGGGCACGGTGACTTGCCATACACGAGAGTTGTTGAAAGCCAAGTTGGCCAAGGGCGTGCCCCTTCGCGTGAAGGCGGGCTTCGATCCCACCGCGCCGGATCTTCATCTGGGCCACGGGGTGTTGCTAAGAAAGATGGCCCAATTCCAGAAGCTGGGCCATACCGTGATTTTTCTCATCGGTGATTTCACAGGATTGATCGGGGATCCCACGGGCAAAAAGGCAACCCGCCCTGCCCTCACGCAAGAAGAGGTCTTGGCCAACGCAGAGACCTATAAGCACCAGGTCTTCAAGGTTCTGGACCCCGAGAAAACGGAAATCCGCTTCAACAGTGAATGGATGAGCGCGCTGAAAGGCGAGGACTGGATCCGGTTGGCTTCGAAGTTCACCGTGGCTCAAATGCTCGAGCGCAATGATTTTCAGAAGCGCATGGCCGACCAGCAGCCCATCAGCTTTCACGAGCTGCTGTATCCCTTGGTGCAGGCCTATGACAGCGTGGCCTTGAAGGCCGACGTGGAACTGGGAGGCAATGACCAGCTCTTCAATCTCATGCGGGGTCGGGACCTTCAGGATGCCTTGGGGCAACAGCCCCAGGTGGTGCTGACGGTGCCCCTGCTTCTGGGAATGGACGGGGTGGAAAAGATGTCGAAGAGCCTCGGCAATTACATCGGCTTCCTGGAGGATTCCGACACCCAATTCGGCAAGACCATGAGCATCAGCGACGCTACCCTGTGGGACTGGTGGCTGCTGCTCACGGATAAGCTGCCTTCCGAAATTGTAGCCATGAAGGCCAGCCACCCTATGGACGCGAAGAAGGCCTTGGCCGCCGAAATTGTCAGCCAATTCCATGGCGCCGTTGAAGCGTCCGAAGCCCGAGACCGTTGGATCAAGCGCTTCTCAGAACGACAGACCTCTGCCGCGCCTGAAGTCAATGTCAGTTCCACGTCGGGTGAGATCCCCTTGGCTAAGCTGCTGGTGGAGCAGGGTCTCGCCTCCTCCCGCAAGGAGGCCGAAAGACTCATTTCCCAGGGCGCCGTGAGCCTGGATGGCGAGAAAATTTCGGATCCTTCTTTCCGGCTGGCACTGAAGACCGCGATGAAGTTGCTGGTCAAAGTTGGGAAGCTCAAGCTTCAGCGCTGGGTGGTCCAATGACAACGCTTTCAGCCCTTCAGGATCTTTTTCAGCGCCATCGCGAAGCTGCCACCGGGCAATGGCGCCTGGGGACCGATCCCCAACGAAACATCTTTTTCGATCAGGGGCGCATTGTCTTCGCCCAGAGTACCCATCCTTTGGACCGGCTCACCCACCTGCTGGTGGAAAAAGGCCGCCTCACACAGGATCAGATGGACTATGCCATGGCCAATCTCCAGCCTGGGATGAGCGTGGGGAAGAACTTGATCCAGCTGGGATTCATTACCCAGCGGGATTTGCTGGACATGGCCAAACTCCAGGTGGAGCGGGTCGTCTGGGGCGCCATCGGCACGCCAAATGTGGCTCCGCTCTTCATGGCCAAGGTTCTCGACGCAACCGTCGTCCGCCTGAGCTTGGATACCTCGGCCCTGCTATTGGGTGGCCTGTTGAATCTCAAGGATCGGGAGCGTTTGTTGGAGTTGCTGGGACCCCTTTCGCAGGTCATGGTGCTGGACCGGGGCAAGCTCAATGCCCTGGAACTTCCACCAGACCTGGCAAGGGTTCCCAATCTCATCAATGGGCGCCGAACCTTGCTTGAATTGAGTCGCGATGCTGCGGCAGAGCCGGTACGGCTGGGTGCCTTCATCCTCTTCTTGCGGGAGATGGGATGGGGGCACCTGCAAGATCAGCCGGAACCCACCACCCAGGATCTGTTGGAACTTCCCCTGGGTGCTGAAGATGCCCTGGTCACTCCGGCCGAGCTGCCGATGCCGCTGGAAGACACTCCTGCCCTGATCCCACCCATCATCAGCCTCTCGGAGATCCCGGCGCCACCCGAGGCCCCCGAACGCCCGGCCCCAACCCCACCCCTGTTTCATAGCATCCAGGCTGCCTCTTCACCAACCCATAACCTGGACCACCTGTCTTCGGCCCTGGACCGCATCAAAGAATCCTGGAATTCCGAGGAATTCCAAAAAGCGTCGGTCCCGGTTGATCCAGGTTTCCCACCTGAAGAGGAGGAGGATGACCAAATCCTTCCTCCCCCAGCCGTCGGGGACGAGGTTCCCATTCACTACACCATCGAATCCGGGCAGGCGATCATGCCCACGCCCAGCCTCCCGAATCCTTTGCTCCGGCTTCCTCCTGAAGTCGAAGAACTTCCGAATCCATCTTTTGGTGAGCCTCGGGAAGAAACCCCGCCAAGCGGAATCAGGTGGGGTTTCAGCCTTGCCTTGGGCCTGCTGCTCGGGGGAGGAATCCTCATCAGCTATTGGTGGACCCACCGCGCAGCAGTCCATCTGCCACCCCATGAACTGGTGGTGCCTTCCGTGGATAGCAAGGGCGGAAGCCAGAATGGGGTTGTGTCGCCCGCACAAGCGCCGGCTCCGTCCTCATCCACCCCAGCGCCAGAGGCTCATCCAACTCAGGGGCCCCTGCCAGAGATCGAGAACCCCTCTGTTCCAGTCGCGCCAGCCAGCCCCTCACCCCTTGGACCCAAGTTGGTTCCTGCACCCGGATCCGGGGATGTGCAGTTGAGTAAGGCCTATGCTCAGGGTAAAGCCCACAAGGCGTCCCTTCCCACAGAATCATGGACCCTGCGCCTCGAGATTGCCTGCCAAAAAGAGACCGTTGAAAATGCCACAAAGATGCTACTGGCAGCGGGCATGACTAGTTACACATTACCCATGAAGATGAATGATGGTAAAACTTGCACGCAAATCTTCACTGGGTCTTATAAATCTCGTGACGAGGCGGAATCCCACATCAAAAACCTGCCTCCCGCTTTCCTTTCTGGCGGTAACAAGCCTCGTCCCTTCCTGGTCTCCGAGATCCCTGAAAAGCAATGAGAGTAAGCAATGAGCTTGCCCTTATAAGACGTGAATTTGGGTATTTTCCCTTTACTTTATAAGGCATTCCGGTAAACTAATTGGATGGGCCGTGGCGACGGTTCCAGTAGACCGGAGACGCATGACCTACCCTTTGGCCATAAACGGAAATGCTGTAGGCCTCATCTGGACTCGTCAGGTGGAGATCCGGCTGCTCACCTATAGCCTCAAGTCACCGAGTGGTGGTTTTCTGGGCAAGGTAAGGCGTTTCACCCCCTCTTCCGCGGCGGCCTTGGGCCTGCTCTTCACCCTGCATTGCAGCCGAGTCGAAGTGAGCCACGCCGCGCGTCGGAAAAGCCACCTGCCGACTTCGGTGACCTCCGCTGCCATCGGCTTTGAGGAAAGCGGTGAAGCCAGTTGGTACGGAGGCAATGGGGACGGCTTTTCAGGAAAACCCACCGCCAGCGGGGAAATCTTCAATCCCAAGGAGCTGACCTGCGCCCATCGAACTTTGCCACTGGGTACTTATCTTGATGTGGAAAATCTCGACAATGGCAAACGGGTGATCGTTAAAGTGAATGATCGCGGTCCGTTCGCGAAGGGTAGAATTCTTGATCTCTCCAAGCAAGCTGCCCTTAATTTGGGCTTCCTGGCCGATGGATTTACCCAAGTGGCCATCCGGACTGTGGATGTTTCCGGCACTCCCAAGGCGCTGGACCCGAGTCTCGATCAGCTGAACCCTTACACCATCCAGGTGGCGGCTTTGGCCGAGAAAGCCAACATAGACCGCCTTAGCCGGGACCTGGAGCTGGCTTCCTTCGGTCCCGTGAGTCTTTTGGATGCGGTGGCTCGGGATGGCCGCCCCGTGAAGCGCGTTCGGGCTGGCAACTACCTTCGATTGACCGACGCTGAACAGGCCGCCGATAAGGTTGGCAAGTTCTTCAAGGACCGTGGTGTCGAGCCTTTCATCACCCGCCAGCGCTAATATTTATCCGGGAGGGACCGCCTGCTCGCTCCGCTCGCCACTCCAACCGATCAGTTGCTCGCGCAACTTCCCGCTCGCAAGCTCGTGGAGGTGGGGACCCTCCTCCCGGACCCCCCACCTCTTGGTCGGGAGGCCCGCCCATGAGGGCTAAGGTTTATCTGGTCATCCCTGCGGGAGGCCAGGGGGAGCGCATGGGCGGAGGCGTGCCCAAGCAATTCCGGGAGTTTGCGGGGAAGCCGTTGTTGCAAGCCACCGTCGAGGCCTTTTTGAAGCCTGAAATGCCTGTTTTAGCGGGAATATCATTGGCAGTTCCCCTCAATCGCATTGAAGAGGTCCGAACCTGGAATTTTGGTCTGCAAACCTGGGTGGTGCAGGGTGGCACCTCCCGCCAAGCTTCGGTCCTGGCTGCGCTTTCCTTGCTTCCAGATGAACCGGAAGCCACCATTCTAATCCATGATGCCGTTCGTCCCTTTCCCCCCGCCGGTCCAATCCTGGAGGCCATTCGCGCGCTTGCAACATGGGATGGCGCCCTCCTGGGCGAAGCCTCTACGGATACCTTGAAGCAGGTGGATCCTCAGGGGCGGATTCTGGCAACCGTCCCCAGGGAAGCCATATTCCGGGCGCAGACACCCCAAGTGGCCACCCTTGGTACTTGGCGCCGAGCCTTTGCCTGGGCTGCGAAAACAGGCTTCGAAGCTACCGATGACGTGGCCCTGTTGGAAGCCCTTGGGTGTCGCGTTTTGATGGTGTCCTCCCCGGCCTCCAACCTGAAAATCACCACCCCCGCAGATTGGAATCGGGCTACAGAGTGTGGGTGCTAAAGCCACGGCACGTTCTTATTTTTTAATCTAAGATTAATTAAATCAATAATAAATAATTGGCATGATTCAAGCTTATAGTCTTTCCATGTCGATTTCCAACCGCAATCCTCGCCCCCAGACCCTGGCGGTGCCCATTAGCCTGAAGGGCTTTGGCCTTCATGGCAACCTGCCCTGCACGGTTCGGCTTGTACCGGTGGATCGCGCCATCGGTTGGGTTTTCCGTCACCTGCCATCCGGCACTGATATCCCTGTGAATGCAAAGTTCGCGGGAGATCTGACCCTGGCCACAACCCTGGTGAAGGACGGCATCCGCCTTCAAACCGTCGAGCACCTGTTGTCTGCCCTGGTGGGTCTGGAAGTGGAGCACTTGCTCATCGAGCTGGATGCCGAAGAATTGCCGATCCTGGATGGCAGTGCCGAGCCCTGGGTCGCGGCCATCCTCCAGGCTGGTGTCCAGACGCTTGCTGGCCGTCGCCGTTTTATCAAGATCCATCAACCTGTGGAAGTCCAATCAGGCGATGCCAATTATCCCAACGATTCCTGCGAAAAATGGATCCGGGTCTCCCCTTCAACTGGCTTGGGGCTGCGAATTCGATACTCCATTGATTTCGACCATCCAGCCATCGGTCATCAAAGCCGCGAGATCAGTCTCACACCCGATAAATACCGGCGGGAAGTGGGCGCGGCCCGAACCTTCTGCCTGGAAGAAGAAATTGGCACCATGCGATCCCGCGGCTTGGCTCTGGGCGGTAGCCTGGAAAATGCCCTGGTTTTTGGAGCAGATGGCCCGCTGAACGAGGTGTTGCGCTTCGAGGATGAAGCCGTGCGCCATAAGATGTTGGATTTGATCGGCGACTTGGCCCTGCTGGGTGCGCCCTTGGCGGGCCTCGTGGAAGCTCATGCCGCGGGTCACGCCATGCACGTAGCTTTGGCCAAGGCGATTCTCGCCCACCCCCAAGCCTGGACATGGGAAGAATTGCCCGACGTCCGCGACGCTCGAAAGCAGCCACAGCCGCGCTTCACGCCGGCGTTCGCAGGTACTGCTTAATTCTTCTTGCTGCAAACAGCATCCCCTGCGAGGATTCATTTTTCGCCCCCGAGGTACATAGGTGTTACTTCATCTCCTTCATCCGACTGATTGACCAGGCCGAGTTGCCGGGTGAAATTTCCGATCTGGTAGCGAGACTGAGCAGGGATGCAGAGGTTGAGCGGGATACTCAGGAACGGGTGGCAAAGATCCTGGCGGATGTGCATCAGGACGGCTTAGATGCCGTCCTCAGCTACACCGAAGCCCTTGACGGCCTGAAGCTGGATCCATCCAAGCTGCGGGTTCCCTCGGAAGCTTTAACCAAGGCCTTGGCGAACCTTCGAAGCGAGGACCCGGATCTCATCCAGGCCCTGGAGTCCCTTATCGCCAACGTGCGTCGCTTCGCTGAAGGGCAACGCCGCTGCATCTCCGATTTGATTCTGGACTTGCCCGGCGGAGGCACCGTAGGGGAACGTTGGGTACCGCTCACCCGGGTGGGGCTCTACGTGCCAGGTGGCCGTGCTTTCTATCCCTCCACCCTTGCCATGACTGTGATTCCTGCTCAGGTGGCGGGGGTTGGTCGCATCGTGGCGGTGACCCCCCCCAAGGCTGAGGGGCCGGAGCCGCTGGTGCTGGCTACCGCAGCACTACTCGGGTTGGACGAAATCTACACCCTGGGTGGGGCCCAGGCCGTGGCTTGGCTCGCCTTTGGGGAGCCCATGGTGGATCTCATCGCCGGACCTGGCAACCGCTTCGTCGCAGAAGCCAAGCGTCAACTGCAAGGCCGCTGCGGCATTGATTCCGTAGCCGGTCCCACGGAGTTGTTGATCATTGCCGATGGCGATGCGGATGCCGTAGTCCTCGCCGAAGATCTGCTGGCCCAAGCCGAGCATGATCCAGATGCCGCAGCGGTGCTGGTTTCCGATAACCAGCAGCTGCTCGACCAAGTGGCGGTGGAACTGAAAGTCCGCGTCGCGGCTTCACCCCGCCGCGCGATCCTGGAACAGAGTCTTTCCGCTCATGGCATGCTCATTTGCGCCGCACGGGAACAGGCCATCGCCTTCGCTGAGGAATGGGCGCCTGAACACTTGGAGCTGGTGGTCGGTGATCCCGGAACATGGGCGCCTTTCTTGACCACGGCTGGCGCCCTGTTTCTTGGGCCGTACAGTGGCGAAGCCTTCGGCGATTACGGGGCGGGCCCCAACCATGTGCTGCCCACCAGCCGCACCGCCCGATATTCGAGTCCGCTGGGAGTTGCGACCTTTTTGAAGCGCCAGAGCTTGATCCATCTCAGCCAGGCTGACGCGGCTGCCATGGCCCCATGGGTCCAGCGCCTGGCCCGAGCCGAGGGGCTTTACCATCACGCGAAAAGTGCGGAGCATCGAGGAGATCGAGGCAAGCAAAGGCATTGAAGGTTCTATAGTTCCAATGACCTTCCACTCGCCTTCATCCTCTCCGCCCATGGATTCCACTATGTCCTTTCTTCGACCCGATCTTGAAGCAACACCAGCCTACACACGGCCCGAAGAGCCCGTTGGGTTGGTGCGCCTGCATATGAACGAAGCCCCCGCCGACTGGCCCACTGCGGCCAAAGAAGCCCTGCTGGCGCGGCTTCGCGTGATGGCTTTTCAGCAATATCCCGAACGCCAAGCCGAGCTCACGGAACGCCTGCGGTTGCGCCTGGGCGCGCCAGAAGGGGGCCTGTTGCTGGGGCCGTCCAGCGGGAACTTGTTGGATCATGTAGCGCTTGCGGGCCTCCGAGTGGGTGACACCGTCGCGATACCATCGCCAGGCTTCAGCCTCTACCCCATGCTGGTGCGCCGCCACGGAGGCCAGGTTCGTTCCGTAGAAGTGGGTACGGGTTTTCCGCTGGAGCCATGGTTCCAAGCCTTGGACTGCAGGCAGCTCTGGATCACATTGCCGAACAACCCCACCGGTGCGTGGCTTGCACCGGATGACCTGGGACCCTTGCTACAGGCTGCCGCCGCATGCGCTGAACCACCCTTGGTCCTGCTGGACGAAGCCTACGCGGAATTTGCGCCGCTGACCCATCGGCTTGCGGTAGACCGCTATCCGAACCTACTGCTTTTGCGTACTTTCAGCAAAGCCCTGGCCTCGGCGAGCTGGCGCCTGGGATACCTGCTGGGGGATCCTGTGTTGATCCGCAGACTGGCCGCGCTGCAACTGCCATACACGATCCCTGCGGCAAGCCTGGAGGCCCTGGACGTGGCCTTGGATTTCGCGCCGGAATTTGAAGCACAGATCCGCGCCACGGCTGCTTTGAGAGATCGTTTGAAAGCATCACTATCGAATCACGAGATTGCTAGCAGCGCCGCCAATTTCCTCTACGTCGCGCCGGATCCAACGCCAGCGTTGCAGGCCGCTGGATTATTGGCGCGCGCATTACCTGGAGCAAACGCGGCTCGGGTGGGAATTGGAACGGAAGCGATCGTCCAACGCACGGTCCTGGCCCTGGGTGCGACCCTCGCCAAAGCCACGCCACGCGGCCGCAGAGAATTGCTCGTGCTGGACGTGGATGGGGTTCTCATCGAGGCCGAGCGCAGCTTCATGGAAGCTGTGGGTCGTGCGTTAGCGGAGCTTGTACCCGGTCTTGCCTGGACCGATGCACACTTCCGCGCCTTCAAGCGCGTGGGGGGCTTTAACAACGATTTCCGCCTCTGCTCCGCCGCTTGGGTGCTGGCGCAACATGGCGCCGTGGAGCGGCTTTGGACGGCTGACGGCAGTGGATTTCCTGAACTGGAGAGCGAGATCCAGCAGCATGAATCGGCAGCCAAAATCATCGTCCAAAAGCACTACGCCGAGACGTCCAAACTGGAGCGCCCCCTGATCGAACTAGCAGCGCTGCAATCGCTCGGGTGTGATTTGGCCATCCTCACAGGCCGTCCACCCGAGGAATTGCTCATGGCCTTTGAGGTCCTGGGTTGGCGGCTTCCGGCTGTGGCCGACGCTGCCCCGCATCTTCGAAAACCTTCACCCTGTGGCCTTCTACAACTCGCTGACGCGTTTCGTGCCCAGACCATCACCTTCGTAGGCGACACCCGCGATGATGCCGCCTGTCTCTCTGCGGCCCGCGCGCTCCGGCCGGATCTCCTTTGGCGGTTCGCGGCGGTTGGAGCGGATCGTAACCTCATCAGTACCCGCAACGATCTATCCGCGCCAACACTGCTAGACCTTCTACCTTTGCTCCAGGAGCAACCATGAGACAAAGCACACTGCACCGCGCCACGAACGAAACAGACATCACCTTGAGTCTTTGCCTGGAGGGCGGAGTCGCACAAATTTCCACGGGTCTCGGTTATTTCGACCATATGCTCATGCAGTTGGCCCGGCATGGCGGATTCGGCTTGGAGATTGAAGCCAGGGGTGACTTGCATGTGGACAGCCATCATCTGGTTGAAGATGTGGGCTTGTGTCTCGGCGAAGCCCTGCGTGAGGCCCTGGGCGACCGCAAAGGCATCGCCAGGTGGGGCGAGGCGCACGTGCCCATGGATGAAACCCTGGCACGCGTGGTGGTGGATCTCAGCGGTCGGCCCTACTGCGTTTTTCAGGCGGACCTCCCGAAAATCGTTTTCGGGAATGGCTTCCAGGTAGAGATGGTTCGGGAATTTTTTATCGCCTTCAGTGTCCGGGGCGCGTTCAATCTTCACGCGGCGGTACTCTACGGCGAGAACACCCATCACAAAGTGGAAGGGCTCTTCAAGGGTCTTGCCCGCGCTCTGAAACAGGCGGTTCACGTGCAAGGTGACGAACTGCCCAGCACCAAAGGAACCCTGACCACATGATCACGCTCCTGGACTACGGCGCGGGCAATCTGGCGTCCCTGGAAGGGGCGCTGGACGCCATGGGCTATGTCCATAAACGAGCGGAAACTCCTGCCAACGCTGCGCCTGAAAGCCTTTGGCTGTTGCCGGGAGATGGCCACTACCACTCAGCTCAACACAGCTTATCGGAAAGCGGATGGTGGGGCGCTCTGCGCACCAGAATCCGCGAAGATAAGCCCCTGCTAGGCATCTGCGTGGGCCTCCAATTATTGGCCGAGGGCAGTGAGGAGGCCCCCGATGCGCCGGGCCTTGGGGTGTTTCCTGGGATGGTTCGCCGCCTCGGGCCCGGTGTGAAAGTGCCGAACATGGGCTGGTCCATGACCACCCGGACTGATGCCCATCCAGCGTTCAAGGCAGACTCCACGGGTTGGCTGTACTTCGTCCACAGTTACGCCTTGGCGGTAAGCGACTCCACGGTTTTCTCCGCTGAACATGGCCGAACCTTTACGGCCGTGGCTGCGAAGGGCCGTGTGCTTGCCTTTCAGCCCCACCCGGAAAAATCCGGAGCCTTTGGCCGAGGTCTTCTGGATCATTCCCTGCGCTGGTTAGGCGAAACCCCGCAGGAGGCAACATGATTCAGCTCATCCCATCCCTCGATCTGCTGGGCGGTGGCGTGGTTCGTTTGCTGCACGGCGATTTTGGCAAAGTCACCCACTACGAGTGGAAGCCCGAAGCTTGGATCACGAAGCTGGTGGAAGCTGGTGCCACACGCATTCATCTGGTGGATCTTGATGGTGCCTTCGGCCTGGCGCTGCAACCGGATTTCCATGCGTTTCCCAAGCTGTTTCCAGCTGTTCGCTTCCAGTTGGGAGGCGGCCTGCGCAGTCGGGTGATCATCGAGCGGGCTCTGGGAAATGGCTTTGATGCGGTGGTGGGAACCTTGGCCGTCGAGAAACCGAGGGAACTTGTAGGCCTGCCCTGGGATCGCGTCGTTGTGGCATTAGATCTGCGGGGGGACCGGGTGGTCACCAAAGGTTGGCAGGCGACGACTTCAGGTGACTCCAAGGATGTGTTCGAAAGCCTGCTCACCCTCGGGTTTACCCGCGCGCTGGTGACTGATGTGAGCCGGGATGGTGCTATGACGGGACCGGGCCTCGAAGCCACTGAGTGGATCGCGAAGCAAGGGTTTTCAGTACAAGCCTCCGGCGGTTTGCGAAACCTGGATGACCTGATCTCTTTGGCAACCATCCCCGGTGTCCAAGGCGCCATCAGCGGCAAGGCACTGCTGGAAGGCCGCATTCCCTTGGATGATCCCCGCACCCGCGCAGCTCTTTCTGGAGGTGCCGCCCCCAAGGGTGAAGCCGCGTCAGCGGGAGGTGCTTGATGCCCGCCAAGCGTGTCATTCCCTGCCTGGATGTGAAGGACGGCCGCGTTGTGAAGGGCGTCCAATTCCAGAATCTTCGTGCTCTCGGAAGCCCAGTGGAATTAGCCCGGCGCTACGATTTCGAGGGTGCCGACGAAGTAGTCTTTCTGGATATCAGCGCCAGCGATGAAGGCCGTTCGACGCAGGAATCCTGGGTGCGCCAGGTGGCCCGGGAGCTCACCATTCCCTTCGCGGTGGGCGGCGGCGTATCCAAGCCTGAAGACTTCACGCGTCTGCTGCGGAACGGTGCCGACAAGGTGGCTGTAAATACTGCCGCAGTCCAGAATCCAGGGCTTGTGCAGGCAGCCGCGGCCCTGGTGGGATCCCAATGCGTGGTGGCCGCCGTGGATGTTAAGCGCGATCAGGAATGTGGTTGGCGGGTGTTCATCAAAGGTGGCAAGGAAGCCACCAACCTCTCTGCCTTACCCTGGCTTCGCAGCCTTCAGGAACTCGGAGCAGGTGAGATCCTGCTCACCTCCATGGATCGCGATGGCACCCTTTCGGGGTTTGATCTGGAACTGCTTCGCGAGGCCGCCAAACTGGAGATTCCCGTCATTGCATCCGGTGGTGCTGGAAAGGAACTGCATTTCCTGGAGGCCTTGGAAGCAGGCGCCGACGCAGTGTTGGCGGCCACCCTTTTCCATGAAGGCACACTACCCATCATGCAGTTGAAAGAATACCTGAGCGATCGAGGCCAACTCATGCGACTGGAGGGACCATGCAAGAACTAAAAGTGAGAGATTTCAATCTGAACCTCCTGCATTTCGATGAGACAGGTCTCATTCCCGGCGTCGTGCAGGCGCCCTCAGGAGAGGTGCGCATGGTCGGTTATCTGAATCGCGAAGCCCTGGAAATCACGCTGAGTTCTGGCTTTGTGACGTTTTGGAGCCGTTCTCGCCAGACCCTTTGGACCAAGGGGGAAGGCAGCGGCAATCGCTTGAAACTCGTGGAAGTGCGCGCCGATTGCGACAGCGATTGTCTACTCATCATCGCTCAGCCCGTGGGCCCAACCTGCCACCGTGGCACCGACAGCTGCTTCGATGTGGAAGGATCCCTCCCCACAACGGCCACCACCCTGCCCTGGCTGGACCAGCTCGAAACACTTTTGAAAAATCGAAAAGCTACTGAATCGTTGACCGGGAGCTATACCCAGAAACTCTTCGCCCAAGGCACCGATCGCATCGCTAAAAAAGTTGTGGAAGAAGCGGGAGAAGTCATCCTGGCCGCCAAGAATCATGAGCGCCAAACGACGGCCAAGAACCGTGACGACCTGCTTGGCGAAGCGGCGGATTTGTTGTTCCACCTGGAACTATTGCTCGTGGAGCGTGGTGTGAGCCTTCATGACGTAGTCAGGCTGTTGAAGGCTCGCCACAGCGATCGGGGCGGTTCCTGATGGCCACGCACACACCGCATTTCCCTGACCTGCTCTTTTCCGGTGCGGCCCGTCTCCGACGCTGGGAGGGCCGTCTCATGGGCCTGCTCGCGGACGCGGGCTATCAAGAACTCCGCTCCTCACTGGTCATGCGTGAACCCCATGAGCAAGCCGCGCTGCGTTTTTTCGATGGCGACCACCTGCTGGCACTGCGCTGGGATTACACCACAGCTCTGGCGCGGATGCTTTCCAAACGGTTCGCCGAGCCGCCCCCGCGGGTGAGTTATGCCGGCGCGGTTTTTCGTCGGGCCAACCAACCCTGGGAACCCGTGGAGCGCTTCGAGGTGGGTTGTGAACGGATCCACACGGACGAAGTCAGCTGTGAAGAGGCAGATGTGGAACTGGCCCGGCTCCTCATGGCGGTGCCCGCCACCCTGGGCCTTCGCGCGGCAATCCTCCAGATCGGGAGCGCTGCGCTTTTGCGTCGCCCCATGGAAGCCGAAGCCTTGCCCAAGGCCATGGCCGACGCCGTCACCAGGGCTCTGCTGCGGCGTGCGCCCCACCGTGTGCAAGAAGCCCTAGGCGATCACCCCGCTACATCGCGTCTCCTGGCCCACGTTGAGGCGTTGCTATCGGAAGCCGAAAGCTCCGACTGTGCCAGCGGATTGCAGGTCCTGGACCGCAGCCCATACTCCCAGCTGTTGAAGGATGAGCGCGAGCACTTGAGAAAAACCCTGGAAGCCCTGTCCCCCCTCATTCCCGAAGGACTTGAACTGCGGCTGGATCTGGCGGACGTCCAAGGCCTGGATTTCTACACGGGTCCCACGTTACGGCTGTATGCGCCCGGCGCACAGCAGGAACTGGCCGCGGGTGGCCGCTACGATGGTCTTTATCCACAGCTCGGCAAACCCTGGTTCGCCGCTGGTTTTTGCGTGCGCCTCTCGCCCCTCCTGGATCTGGCGGAAACACGGCCAGATCTCTTCATTTCATTTGAAATGGAGACTCCATGAATCAGTCAGGTCGTTCCCTCGGCAAAGAACCGATCCTCATCGCGTTTCCCAAGGGACGCTTGGGCGACGAACTGCTTTCCCGACTCGAAGGCACCGCGTTGGCCCTGGATCAAAAGGCCCTGAGATCCAGAGTCCTGCGCATTCCCACCGCGACGCCCCAGGTCCAGGTGCTGCTCTTGAAAGGTACCGACCTGCCCCGCTACGTGGCTGCGGGCGTGGCCAGCTTGGGCATTGTGGGCTCAGATACGTTGGATGAAATGGACGTGGATCTCCTGGAACTTGCGGATCTCCAATTCGGTGCGTGTCGGCTTTCCCTTTGTGGTGTCGAAGGACTTTCCTTGGATGCGCTGAAACATAAGCCCCATCTGCGGCTCGCAACAAAATTCCTGAAAGCCACGGGCGCATGGCTGAAGCGTGAAGGTCTTACCGCTGAATTGGTGCCCCTGCAAAGCAGCGTGGAACTGGCGCCCATTCTCGGTTTGGCCGATGCCATCGTGGATCTCGTGCAGACCGGCGAAACCCTGAAGGCCCATGGCCTCGCAGAAATCAGCGTCCTTGGCACCACTTCCTCTCGACTGATAGCCGCCCGGGTTGCCTACCTGGCCGATCCCGAACGGCTGCGACCCTTGGCGGCGGAGATAATAAGGCTGTTGTGCAATAAGTAGTTAAAAGGAGACGGTACTAAAGGCGTTCTGGTCATGGTCTTCGTAGTTGGCGAGCGGATCACGATCGCGTATACCAAGCCGCACGGGAACGGATTTAATGACTTTCCCGGCCCAGGAGATTCCCTAGCCCAGGCTTCATGGCTTCCAGTTCCCAACGGAGAGAACCCAAAGACTGGGTCTGGCCTGATTTCCCGAGAGCTCTTCCCCAGACTGCAAACAGCGTTTGGACATCGGGGGCCGCCCGGTCCAGCCAACCGCCGGTGGATGTGCCGGGCAACAGAGGCAGCGAAGCCCAGGTAGACAGCCAGGACTTGAGCCCTCGCTCCCAAAGGATCCGCATCCAGGCATCCACCTCGAGGAAACGGTCCTGGTCTTCCAGCGACTTCACCACTGCTAGGCTGATGGCCGCCGGGAGCGGGCCGGGGACCCGAACTCCCAGCTGATACGGAAAGGATTCAATACCTGCCAACAACGACGCAGGCGGAGGGAGCTTTTGGACCAGACCGGTCCAGGCAACACATGCCTTCCAGTTCGCTTCTTGAAAAGGCCAGTGTGATAGGCGCTCCGTCAGGCGGTAAATAATTCGTCGGGCCACCGGGCCCCATAGATCTGGATCTGGCTTGAAATTCAGGGGCCCCGGCGCGGCCTCCAAGACCTCCAGATCCTCCAGGAATAGCCGCTCAAGTGTTGGATTGGGCAAGCGCGGCTGGAGAAGACGGATTCGCTCACGGCGTGCATCCATCCGATCTGGATGCGCCTTGATCCATGCCCCGAGAAGTTCCAGTTGTGGAAGCCCTTGAGCCCAAAGGGCGCTCTCAAGGGTTTGGATCGTAGGAAATCCAGCTTGGGAGACCAACAGCTGGTCGCCTTGCAGCAGCACCCATCGAACCCCGGAAGGCCAGTTGTAACGCCCTTTAAGATGATCAATCTCTTCAGGACGGAGGGACACCCAACTAATCTCCGTAGCATCCCAAAGCGCGAGTGCGGGGTGTCGTTGAACCTCCTCCCACGGTCTCTTGAATGATTCTCCATCCAGCAGGGCCAGACGATGAGGCTCCAGGGTGGGCAGGGGTGGATCCGGCAGGGGCGCAGTAGCCATGGCAGTCTGGAGAGACACTTTCTGTGCGGCGCTCAGGAGGAATTCAAGGGTTTCCTTGCTGTTGGGACCACTACCATCCTCAGCTGCGACCCGTTGGAGCGCTTTGGAAAGCCGACTTGAGACTTGAGGCCAAGCCCGGCCGGACTGGATCCGCATCCAGCCAAGGTAGGCTAGGGCCTCATCCATTTGTCGCAGCTGCAACAATCCTTCCAAGTGGAGTTCTCCCCAAGTCTCCAGCGTCTGGATGATTTGGGGGCGCCCTAGGCGGGCCACCAAACTTGCCTTGAGGTTCTGATCCACCATCCCCGCAGCCACTATTGCCAATCGAACAGGATCCTTCCGGTACCATCCCTGAAGGTAGGCTCCAAGAAAGGTGGGTGGCCAAGGCTGGCCAGGCACTCCTTCCAAGGAGGCCAGAAAAGCGGGGCCATCCTCTGTTCCGTCGCCCTCCCGATGGCTGTAGTCCCTGACCCGCCATAAGATGCGGTTCTCCGGGTCCCTGGCGAGTTGGGGAGGCACCACCGCGAACAGCCTTTTCACGGCATCGCCAAATTCTGGGTCTTTATCCAGCTCCGCGACCCAGAGGGCAGCCACGGTTGGCCCAAAGGGTTGGGGCCTAGCTTCTGCCAATCCCTGTTCCAAATCCGGGGTATCGGCGAGTGCTCTCAGCGAGGGAAGCAGCTCCCCCCGGAGCCGTTCCACCCAAGCCCGACTGAGTGTGCCTGCATACTTTCGGTCACGCCCATGACGAGCCAGGAGAAAGGCCAGTTCGACCTGGGCCTGTCCATCCCCTGGATGGCGGCGCAAGTGTTCCTGGAGAGCCGCACGTAACGGTTTCCAGCCAGCCTTCTCCATGGTTTCCCGGATGCGGGACGGAGTGGGTACGCCAACTCCGTCAGCAACACGCTCACCCTTCGGGTTGAACAGAACCCACCCCGGTCCCCCTTTGATTTTCACGAGAGCCTCGGCTGATTCCAGTTCCAGGGTGATTCGTCTGAACTCCCTCAGGTCCGCTTCAGCGAGAGGATCCTCTCCATACCATTGGAATTCGAGGGCTGGCGGGGATGACACCAGGACGTAACAATCCGGCGCCCGCAAGTCGCACGCAGCCTTGGTAATGCTCTCCCAGTTAGCTTGCGCGGGGGCGGGAATTACTGCCTGGAACATGAGGATGAGGGGAAGCGCGATGGAACAGCGCACACGCATTCGGGATCTCCGGTGAGACTATCAACCTGAACAATTCTGGCAATGACTGCGTTGCTGAGGCAGGTAGCTGTCAGAAGGTTCAATCCAATCCCAGCACATATCGCTACTTAAGCAAAGTTCCAGCGATGAGCATGTCCTTCTTGTCTCGGGTCAACCGTTTGATCGCCCGTTCCCGGCGAGTGGCTTCGGCTTGAGTGCCAGCGGGTTCCCGGTACACCAGCTCAAAAGGTCCGCGCCCTCGCGTATAGCGCGCGCCTTTGCCTGCGCGATGGGCTGCCAGTCGTGCTTCGACATCGGGGCTGATGCCGGTATACAAGCTGCCATCGCCGCAGTGCAGGATGTAGACGTGCCAGGTGCTCATTGCTTCAGTCTAGGCTTTGGGCGGTGGGTAGTGGGCTTTCGACTCTCACCCACATGACTCATTTCACAGCGTACACTGGAGGAATGAGCGACGCATTCTCAACCTTCCCTGACTCCGCCCGCCTATGGCTCATGGCCTTCCCGCGTCCCTTGGACGAAGGAGAAAAGACTAAACTTGCGGCAGGCTTCGAGGCTTTCCGCCCCCATTGGAAGACCCATAGCGAGTTGATCGAATCGGCCTGGATGCTATTGGAGGATCAGCTTTTCGTGGTGGTGGAAGCCACCATGGGCACGTCGCCTTCGGGCTGCTCCATTGATGCCATGCTTCGCCAAAGCATCAAGCTCGCCGTTCTCCTGGAACTGCCGTTCCTCGATGCCCAAAGCATCGTCGTCCGTGCCGCGGGCAAACTCAAGGTGGTGGCTAAGTCAGAGTTGGAAGCATTGCTTCAGAACGCCACGCTGGATGCCGCCACGCCGGTCATTGATCTGGGTCTGTTGGAGTTGGGGCAATTGCGTTCAGGCCAGCTGGAACGACCTTTGGCGAAGACCTGGATCGCTCGGAAATACCGCACGCTCCTGGAGAGCCGGGTGGGCTGAAGAGTCGAGAGTCAGGAACCATGTGCCATCAGCCCCACTCCCTGTAAAAAAGGTGCGCCATAGGCGCAGCTACATTGGTTCTTAGCTCTTAACTCTGAACTCTTGACCCTTAACCCATCGCCCAATGCCCGGTGCCCGGTGCCCGGTGCCCAATGCCTAAAAAATCGGATCCCCAGGCTTGCGCTTCCAGGCTTCGGGGCGCTGTTTGGCGCCGTCCTGTTTGGGCTTGGCGGTCTTGGCGGCCTGAAGGGTTGTCATTAATAAATTGGAGCCAAGTGAATCCGCCGCGGCCCGGGTGAGGGTCTGCTTGACCGGGCCTTCTGCAACCAGTTCAAGTTCCGGCTTGGGCGCTTCGACTTTTTCTGCCTGGTCCTGAAGCCGCTTTTTGTACCAGGCCATGCGTTTGGGATCAATGGCGCGGGTCTTCTTGACCGTGCCGCCCTTCCGCAAGGCCAGTTTGGGTTTTGCCGGTTGTCGGTCTTCACGTAATTCTGATTCAGGATTGGAGGCTTCCTCCAGGATCTTCGCCAGGTCCGCCAGGCCGCCAAGGGAACGCTTACTCATGTGGTCTAAGGTCTCCATCTGGGGGCACGCGCCCCAACCCCTTAGCGTAGCGGGGGAAACCCTGTTGGCCAAGCCAACTTCCTGACTCAAGTACCGAAACCCCACACTGGATTCATGAAATCCAGCCTGGAAGCAGCTGGATCTTGAAAGTGGCGCGGGCCTGCAAGGACACCTGCTGCCACTGTCCGGTGATAGCGCGGATGCGGCCCTTGCACACCTGATGCGGCGATTGCGGGCGCACCTGCCCCAGACCCATGGACTACGTTTCAACTTGCCGGACCCCCTGGAAGGGGCCTCCTGCAAGCGCTGGCGCCTATTCTTCCGCTGGATGGTGCGGGATGGTTGGCCGGATTTCGGGCTATGGATCCGTTATTTCAAGTACCAGCTCGTCATACCCGTGGACATCCATGTGGCCCGCATCGCGCGCTAGAACGGGGTGTCCAGCCTTACGACACTTGATGGCCACAGGGCCACTGAGATCACCACCGCACTCAAGAAACGGAACCGCCAGGATCCGCTTAAATACGACTTCGCCAGCTCCCACCTCGGCATCCTCGGCGACTGCCCCGGCGTCCGCACCCTGCCCGGCTGCAAGCCCTGTCCGCTGGTGGGGATCTGCAAGGCAGGAAAGCTGTGAGTCGAGAGCCGAGAGTTGAAAAGTTGAAAAGGAGAGAAGTTGAGGAGCTGAGAAGTCCAAGGCCGAGAGTTACAAACTGTTAACTCTTCGACTCTTCGACTCTTCGATCCCTGATTCATTACTGCGCCGAAGGCGCAACTGGGCCCGGGCTGACCACGCTCGCGACCCTGCGGGTCGTGGAGCGCGCACTGCGCGCGCAGCGGGGCCCCGCAGGGAGCGAGTCCCTGGTGCCGTTCGCGAAGGCGCAGCCTGAGCGATGGTCAGCTGACGCCCAAAAGACCTCAAGGGCGGGTCCCCCGACCAAGAGGTGGGGGGTCCGGGGGGACGTAGCGAGCGAAGCGAGCAGGCGGTCCCCCCCGGATACATATCAGGGGCCGGGCTGACCACGGCACTCGGGGGAACGACTTAGGGCTGCTTCTTCCGATCTGACCCGGTTCATCGCACCCCGATGCATGGGGCCCGGCTTGAAATCAGGGTAACCGGGAGCCTTGCTGGAACCAAAGGCTGCTCCCAAGTAGCTAGGAAATAAGGGCCTGCAAACGGCCTTCAAATAGTTTTCCATTCAGCCCTTGACACCCCCATATCTTGGGGTGATCCTTTTCTTCCGACACAATCCCTTGAGGTTTTACCCTTTAGGCCAATCCATCAGCCACGTATATCGGCATAGTTCTGGATGATGCATGGGTGTCGTGGTTTTTCCGACTGATTCACCCCATCCCCCCCATCTCAGTTCATCCATAACCGTTCCGAGGGTCCCCATGAAGATTGCGCGCCATTTTACCCGCGAAGGCCAGGAGCCTCTCGCGGGCATCACCTTCGTGCCCAGGGTCAGCAAGATCACCAAGCTGGATGGCACGGTGGTGTTCGAAGCCAAGGATGTGCTGGTGCCGGATACCTGGTCCCAAGTGGCCGTGGACATCCTGGCCCAGAAATATTTCCGCCGCAAAGGCATCAATGCCGCCAACGGTGGTGAGACCGATGCCCGGCAGGTCTTCCATCGTTTGGCTGGCTGCTGGCGTCATTGGGGCGAGACCCACGGCTACTTCAATACGCCCGACGATGCCCAGGCCTTCTACGACGAATTGACCTACATGCTCGCCAAACAGATGTGCGCGCCCAATTCGCCCCAGTGGTTCAACACCGGCCTGCACTACGCCTACGGCATCTCCGGCCCGGCCCAGGGCCACAGCTATGTGGACCCGGAAACCGGTCAAGTCAAGAAATCCACTTCCGCCTACGAGCGGCCTCAGCCCCACGCCTGCTTCATCCAAAGCGTGTCTGACGACCTGGTGAACGAGGGCGGCATCATGGATTTGTGGACCCGCGAGGCCCGCATCTTCAAATACGGTTCCGGCACTGGCTCCAACTTCTCCAAGCTCCGCGGCGCCGAGGAACCCTTGAGCGGCGGTGGCCGCAGTTCCGGCCTGATGAGCTTCCTGGCGGTGGGCGACAAGGCCGCCGGCGCCATCAAAAGCGGTGGCACCACGCGCCGCGCTGCCAAAATGGTGACCCTCGATCTGGACCACCCGGATATCGAAGCCTTCATTGATTGGAAGGTCACCGAAGAGCGCAAGGTCGCCATGTTGGCGGTGGGCAGCCAGTTGGTGAAGCGCCATTGGAATCTTATTTGCGAGTCTGTGGAAGGTTCCACCTCTAAAGACCCAGATCCCAAGACCAATGAAGCCCTGCGCCATGCCCTGGCCCGGGCCAAGAAAGAAGGCGTCCCGGCTGCCTTCCTGAGCCAGTGCCTGGGCCGTCTTGCGGATGCGGACTTCGACCGCGACATCAAAGGTTACGACACCTCCTGGGACGGCGAAGCCTACGCCACCGTAGGCGGCATGAATTCGAACAACTCCGTGCGGGTGCCCGACTCTTTCATGCGGGCGCTGGAGAGTGATGGTTATTTCGAACTTAAGAACCGAACCAATGGCAAAACCGCCAAGAAGTTGCTGGCCAGGGATCTCTGGAAGAAGATCAACACCGCGGCCTGGACCTGCGCTGATCCCGGACTGCAATTCGACACCACCATCAACGATTGGCACACCTGCCCCGAGGATGGCCGCATCAATGCTTCCAACCCCTGCTCGGAATACATGTTCCTGGACGATACCGCCTGCAACTTGGCGAGCTTGAACCTCTGCACCTTCCTGACGGACGATGGTGGTTTCGACCTGGTGGGCTACCGCCACGGCATCCGGCTCTGGACCATCGTGTTGGAAATCAGTGTACTCATGGCCCAGTTCCCGTCCGAGGCCATCGCCAAGCTAAGCTACGATTTCCGCACACTAGGCCTTGGCTATGCCAATCTGGGTGCCATGCTCATGCGCATGGGCATCCCCTACGACAGCGTGGAAGGCACCCAGTGGTGCGCCGCCCTCACCGCCATCCTGACGGGCGATGCCTACGCCGCTTCGGCTGAAATGGCCGGCGAGCTGGACCCCTTCCCTGGGTATGAACGCAACAAGGAACACATGCTGCGGGTCATCCGCAATCATCGCCGCGCGGCCTACAATGCCCCCTCCCACGAATACGAAGGCTTGAGCGTCATTCCCCAAGGGCTGGTGGGCACGGGCATTCCGAAATCCCTGTTGGAGGCCACCCGTGAAAGCTGGGACGCGGCGCTCATGCTGGGTCAATCCTTTGGCTACCGCAACGCCCAGGTCACGGTGTTGGCGCCCACAGGCACCATCGGCCTGCTCATGGACTGCGACACCACCGGTGTGGAGCCCGACTTTGCGTTGGTGAAGTTCAAGAAGCTCGCCGGCGGCGGCTATTTCAAGCTGGTGAACAGCGCCATCCCCGAAGCCCTGATGCGTCTGGGCTACGCCCCCAATCAAATCACAGATATCGAACGTTATGTGGTGGGTTGGTTGGAAATCACCGACGAGACCCCTGGCATCAGCCGCAAAGAGCTGTTGGCCAAGGGCTGGACCAGCGAGGAGCTCAATGCCATCGAGGAAAAACTCCCCACGGCCTTCGATCCCAGTTTCGTGCTGCCTTTGGAGCGCCTGGCCCGCGAGTTCGGCGAAGCCGCGTGCAATGTTTTTGTGCAGGCTCTCACCGGCACCATGACCGTGGAAGGCGCGCCGCATCTCCAGGACGAGCATCTGCCCATCTTCGATTGCGCCAACCGCTGCGGCCGCACGGGCCGCCGCTACATCGCGCCCGCGGGCCATCTGCGCATGATGGGCGCCTCACAGCCCTTCCTGAGCGGCGCCATCAGCAAGACCATCAACCTGCCGGGCGAAAGCACCGTGAAGGAAGTCGGCGAGATCTACGCAGCCTCATGGCACCTGATGCTGAAGGCCGTGGCGCTCTACCGTGATGGCTCCAAGATGAGCCAGGCCATGGCCACCAGCCTGGACCTGCTGGACGGCCTGGAAGCCGCCGAGGAACTGGCGGACGAAGCCAAGGCCCCTGCCGCCAAGATCGAAGCCATGGCCGCGGCGCAGACCCACGCCCTGGCGCAACAAGTAGTTCGCACCTACCGCCGCCGCCTGCCCAACCGTCGCGGAGGCTACACCCAAAGCGCCACCGTGGGCGGCACCAAGATGTACCTGCGCACCGGCGAGTACGAAGACGGGCAACTGGGCGAGATCTTCCTGGACATCCACAAGGAAGGCGCCGCCTTCCGCGCGGTGCTCAACTGCTTCGCCATCGCGGTGTCCATGGGCTTGCAGCACGGCGTGCCGCTGGAGGAGTTCTGCGATGCGTTCCTGTTCACGCGCTTCGAGCCCAACGGCCTGGTGCAGGGCAGCGACACGGTCAAGTTCAGCACCTCGATCATCGATTTCGTGTTCCGCGAATTGGCCATCTCCTACCTGGGCCGCTACGAACTGGCGCAGGTGGAGCCCGAGCAGCTCATGAACCTGACCGCCAAACCCGAAACCCACGCCCCCGGCATGGGCATCCCCGGCCGCAGCATCGAAACCACGCCAAGCCTGTTCCCGCCAGAAGCGAGCCTGGGCACCGCCACGGTCGCAGCCGCCCCGCCTGCCCCGGTACCGGCGCCATCACCGGTACCGACGCCAGCGATGGCCATGGCCGCCCAGCAGCGCACCGCCACCACCGGCATGCCCCACCAGTCCGCCGCCGCCGTCGCCGCCCGCATCGCCCGCGAAAAAGGCTACACCGGAGATCCCTGCCCCGAATGCGGCCACCTCACGTTGGTAAGGAACGGCGCCTGCATGAAGTGCCAGACATGCGGCGCGACGACCGGGTGCAGCTAGTAAGAATCAAAAAATAATCACTACGCGGAGGGCAGCGGAGGGGCAGAGGGCAGCAGAGAAGTATATGACCTATTGGAAGTATGTCCTTTCCCCGCAATGAAATTGAAGGCCACTAAGGGTCACCCCTGCCACAAAAGGTAGCGGAGAAAAACCAAGGTTCTAGTTTCTTATCCGTGTTCATCAGTGTTCATCCGTGGTTGAAAGGGCTTTTTTTTAGGTTTTTCATCCCCGTGAATCCCCGCTGTGGCTATGTTTTCTTGGATCGTGGTTTCTTGGCGGGTTTCTTCGCTGCCGGTTTCGCAGGATTCACTGGCAGGGTTCCCTTCGTTTTCATCGGTGGCAAGTAACTTTCACTGGAAACGACCTTCTGGCCGGTTCGCGCTTCCAGATCCAATCGTGCCTTCCTTGCGATCCCGCCACCTGTCTTGGCCACGGACTTATTTTCCACCATCCCCTTGGCTTCAACGCTTTCCGCGATTTGCCGAGTAGAAAGTTCGGCCAGTGCGGTGAAGATCAGCTCGGCTTCACTCATGTGATCGCGCAGGTTCTGGGTCTTGAGCCCCTTCATGCCCTTGTGCGCCTGCACGCTCACCTCGGCCCACTCCCGATGAATGATGTTGGTGAGGATGGCGAACTCCTCGCCCTTCTTGATCTCATGGGTGGCCCAGTAATCGGTGAGCTTGTTGCGGGTTTCTTGGCCCATCATTCGCTGTTGGATCCATTTTTCACTGCGCCCGTGCTTCTGCCAGGTTTCCCGTGCGCGGTCCAGGGAACGGGCTGGGTCTGCCATTTCCTGCATCCGCTCGTAGCCGACTTTGGCCAGCCAAAGCTTGATGGGTTCAGCTTTATGGCTCGGAACACTTTGCACAATTCTCAGCAGGGTTTCCGCGTTGGCCACATCGGTGAGGTATTGCTTGCCGTCGGCGGCGGTCAGTTTCAGTCGGTGACAAGTTGTCACCGACTCGCTGCCCTCCTTGGACAGCCGTTCTTTCAGCTTGTTCCAGTATTTCCGCGCGGTCTGGTAATCCGGCTGTTGTGTCAGAACTTGGACCACATCAATCACCGAAAAAAACCAAATCTCCTCTGCTTCGTCATACACACGGCGGATGGCATGCCCCTCGAAGATGGCGATGCGATCGTCAGAGTTAGAATTCTCGGCACTCAAGCTCAACCCTTCTTCAGCAGCGTCCCGGCATAGGCCATGCAGCCTTCGTCATTATCCACATGAATCCAAGTTCATCTTCCTCCGCTGCCCCCCGCTCTATCCCCGCTACCCTCCGCGTGGTGTTTTTAAGTTGCTTCAGCCCGCGTGCTGCTTCACCCAGGCGACATAGCGATCCATCCATTTCTGCATGAATTTGCGGCTGCCTTCGTTGATGTCCCCGGCTTCGTCGAAGAAACCTTCCTTGAACTGCAGGAACACTTCAGGCTGGCCCAGGGTGGGCACGTCCAGGGTCGCCAGGATGTTGCGCAGGTGCTGCTGCGCCAGGGCGGTGCCGGTGGCGCCGGGGGACACGCCCACCATGCCCGCGGGCTTGCCCGCCCAGGAGCTCTTGCCATAGGGGCGCGAAGCGTGGTCGATGGCGTTCTTGAGTAGGCCGGGGATGGAGCGGTTGTATTCGGGCGTCACGAACAGGAAGCCATGGGACGCCTCCAGCTCGGCCTTGAGCCTCCGGACGCAGGGCCTCTGGTCGCCGTCCTCGTCCATATTGTAGAGCGGCAGGTCATCGATCCTCACTTGAGTGAACGTGAAGTCCGGGGGCGCCAGCTTGACGAGCGCATCCGCCAGCTTGCGGTTGAGGGACTCCTTGCGGAAGCTGCCGACGAGGACGGCTATCTGGTAATGGCTCATGCGATCTCCTTGAAAAGCCGTGATGGATTTTGTTGGGCGATGCAGCCCCAGCAGCGATAGCCGTTCACCCATCTTCCTCCGGTACCGTCCGCGAGGTGGTTTTCTTCTGGGATTTTTCAACTTCCATTCATCGGAAACGCAGCGTGGGTGGGCACCTTTCCTAAGACACCTACAATAGAGGTCTGTCCGTTCCCGCGTTTCTCTGGTTCCCCATGTCCCCCGAGCCCGAAAAAATTGGCCGCTATGAGGTTGGATACGTCATCGGACGTGGTTCCATGGGCGTGGTCTATCTGGCCGTGGACCCGCTGCTCAAGCGTTCCGTGGCCGTCAAGATCATGCGGGGAAAAAGCGGAAACGCCTCTGAAACCATCGAGCGGTTCAAGCGCGAGGCGGAGATCAGCGCGAAGCTGAACCACCCGAACATCATCACGGTCTACGACGTGGGCGTGGATCCGGAAATGGGACCCTTCCTCACCATGGAATACATCACCGGCGCGAGTCTGGCGCAAGTCATCAAGCTGAACCTGCCGGTGGACGAGGTCATGAAATTGCTCCTGCAAGGCATGTCGGCCCTGCAGGCAGCCCAGCTGGCGGGCATCGTCCACCGGGATGTCAAACCCGAGAATATGCTGGTGAGCCAGACGGGCCATTTGAAACTCATGGATTTCGGCATCGCCCGGGGCGACCAGTCACGGCTGACCGCCGAGGGGGTGATGTTCGGCACCCCCACCTATATCGCACCAGAGCTTTTGACTGGCGGCAGCCCGTCTCCGGCCACGGACCGCTATGCCTTCGCCGTGACCGCCTTCGAAGCCCTCACTGGCGCCCTTCCCTACCAAGGCTCGAGCGTGGGATCGACGCTCTACCGCATCGTCCATGAACCGCCCGCGATTCCACCGGACCTTGCTCCAGAGCTGCAAGCCGTTTTCCTGCGGGCCCTGTCCAAGGACCCTGCCGCACGGTACCCGGACCTGCCTGAGTTCATGGAAGCGCTCATCAACGCGGCCCCCCTTGACCGGGAACCACGGGCGAAACTGCTGGATAGCCTGGATGTCGCCAATACGAACACATCCAATTTCAACTTCCTCCCCATCACCTCTGACAATTTGCCCGCGATCGCAACACCGGGGCCGGACTCCGACGCCTCGGCTTCCACAAGCCAGTCGGATCCCCGGTCCGGCGGGGTTGATCCCGATCCGCCGACTTACCCCCTTCATCTGGAATCAATCCCAGGATCAAGGTCAGCTTCCACGTTGGCTTTGGCCGAGCCATCCATAAGTCCGCCGAACGTGGAGACCCGCGAATTCCTTCCTCGAATCGGAACGGATCTCCCGGAGAATCAAGGCCCATCCTTTCCAAAATCGACGCCGTCGCCCACGCCCCAGGTGCTCCGACCGGTCCCCTCTGGCAAACCTGGAAAAGGCGGCCACGGACTGCGTTGGGCTGCGCTCACCATTCTGCTGATGGGCGGTCTTGGCGTGGGCGGTTATTTCTTCAGGGGCCCCAAGCAGATCGCGCGAACCATCAAAGTGCTCAGTGAGCCCGCGGGTGCCGCGGTCTACCTGGAGGGCCAGAAGATCGGCGAGACCCCCCTCGACCATGTCGAGGTCAGGGCTGGTGTTTCGATGCTCAGGGTCAAGATGGCGGGCTATCTCTCCCAGAGCTACCGCCTCCGGGAGGGTGAAAATTCGGTGAAGGTTGTGATGAAGCGGCCACCGCGCGTCGTCGCCGTGGTCACTGATCCACCAGGAGCCACTGTCTTTCTCAATGGCAATCCCATGGGCGTGTCGCCCATCCAGAATCTTGGGATTCCCGCCGAGGGATCCTCCCAATTGAAGATCACCCATGATGGCTACACCCCGTGGGAAACCGAGGTGGATGCGAACTTTCCCTTCCCGGATCTGATCAGGCTCACTCCGCTGCCAAAAGCCCGGCACTAGGGCATTTCTGGAGTGAGAACCACATGGAAGGCAATGGCGGTGCAGGAGAGCGGAGAACGCCCATCTTCCCGCGCTACCCTCCTCATTTTCTCCGCTCCCGACGATCGCGCGTGTACGCGCTCCTGCTCGTTCCCCTCGCAGAGGCGGGAACCCTCCTCCGCGTAGTGCTTAAATGGTTGTGTCAGCGGAGCCTGCCATGCCTGATCCAGTCCACTTCGACCATGTGTCCATCGCTCCCTTCGCCTACATCAGCGAGGCCTGGGGGCGGGTGAAGGGGCAGTACTGGATGTTCCTCGGCGTGACGGTGGGGGGGATGCTCATCGCGGGCCTGGTGCCCTTGGCGGTGATGATGGGTCCCATGATGTGCGGCATCTTCCTCTGCTACCGCGAGCAGGGACGTGGGAAACCAGTGAGCTTCGAAATACTGTTCAAGGGCTTCGACCACTTTCTGGAATCGTTCATTGCAGCCTTGCTGATGGTGGCGGGGAGCCTGGTGCTAGTGGTGCCGATGATAGTCCTGATCATGTTCTCGGGCGTGTTCCTGGGGATGGCCAGCGCCTCATCGCACGCGCCGCAGGAGGGCACCATCGGCCTGATCATCCTTCTCGCCGTCGGGGCCTTTCTGCTGATCATGCTGGCCTCGGTGCTCTTGAACCTGCTCTTTTCCTTCACCTTCCCCCTGATCGTGGATCGCGGCATGAAGGGGATGGACGCCGTGAAACTGAGCATGCGCGCGGCCTACGCGAACATCTGGGGCTTGCTGGGTCTCGGCCTGGTGGTCTTCGCCGTGAGTCTGGCGGGCGTCTGTTTCTGCTACGTGGGCGCGTTCCTGGTCATGCCCATCACCTTCGGCGCCCACTGGATCGCCTATGAACGTGTGTTCGGCCTGGCGGAGGCGGATGCTTAGGTCCGCACCATGAGCGCTGTCACAAAATTTTTCAGAACGGTCTAATATGCGGCTTCGGTGCCGATCCGGATGTTCTACCTTTCTGGCTCCGCAGGCTCCATCGGCATCTCGTAGACACCGGCCAGACTGTACACATGTTCGTCAAGCACTCGCTGGAAACGGGCCGGGTCCGCTTCGGCGCGGCGGATGACTTTCAGGCAAAGTCCAGCCTGGAGTTCCGTGGCCATGGGTTTCCCATGGACTTGCAAGGCGAACCTGGACATATCCCGGACCATGAAATCGAAGATCTGGTCCACCAGGTCATCCGGAATATTCTGCAGCACCGACTGCTCCAGGATGAGCTGACCATAGACCACCAGCGTGAAGATCTCACCCACGGCCAGCAGGAAATCAATGTCCTTCTGCTGGGCCGCGTCGGGCGCGGCCTTGAGCAGGAATTCCCGGAATGCTTCGATCTGCCCTGCAAAGATGCGGACATTGGGCAAGGGCCGGCTCTCATAAGCCTTGCGGTAGTCGTGGAACGTGATCTTGCCCAGGCCCTTCGTGGGCCCCTGATCAAACAGGAAGTCATCATTGCGGGCATCCAGACGAGGCGGAATTCCAGGGTATTCGGCCGGATGGAAGAAGTAGTTCTGCATGAATTTCAGGATGAGCGCGATGTTGACGTGGACCGTGCCTTCCAGCTTCGGCAGGCCGCGGATATCGCGCGTGGCCGAATCGAAAAACATCTCCTTCTCGAAGCCCTTGGCGGCGATGACATCCCACAGGAGATCCATCACCTGTTCCCCCTGGGTGGTCACCTTCATCTTCATCACGGGGTTGTAGAGCAGGTAGCGGCGGTCCTCTGCTGATGCGGAACGCAGGTAGTCCGAGGCCCGCTGCGCAAACAATTTCATGGCGGCAAGGCGCGAGAAGGCATCCACGAACGACTGTTTGACATGGGGGAAGTCGGTCACGGACTGGTTGTAGAGCCTCCGGCCTGAAGCATGGTTGATGGCCTCGTAAAACGCATGGGTGCAAATGCCGATGCTGGCCCAGCCCAGATTGAACTTGCCGATGTTCACGGTGTTAAGGGAGGCATTCCAGGCGGCGTCGCCGCGGGAAAGAAGGTCCCCCTCGCCGATGGGATAATCGTGCAACACGAACTCGGCCACATAGGACTGGGTCCCGGTGATGTTCTTCACCAGTTCGTACTTTTCATGCTGGCTGTCCACGGCGAAGAAAATGTATTCCCCACTGTCTGGCAGGCGGCCGAACGTCGACACCATGCCTGCCTTGTTGCCGTTGCCGATGTAGAACTTGTCGCCCCGTGCCACATAGCCGCCGCTGGCTTGCGGGATGAGCAGCATGTCCGTGGCGTAGATGTCGGCCCCATGTTCCTTCTCGGAAAGGCCGAACGCGAAGATCGCGCCTGCGTCCAGAAGCTTCGCGGCCTTCTGCTTCAGGCCCTCGTTGCCGCTCATCCAGATGGGGCCAAGGCCCAGGATCGTGACCTGCCAGGTGTACCAGTAGACGAGCCCATAGAAGCCCAGCAATTCATTGAAGGCGCAAAGGCGCGATGTGTCCCAGCGGGCGTCTGGCCCGCCGTAGGTTGTGGGCGTGAGCAGCGTCGCGAAGATCTTTTCCTGCTTCGCGAAATCCAGGAAATCCGCGTACCAGACACGGCTGAAATCATCCTCCCTGAGCCGTCGTTTTCCCTTGGACTCGAAGAAAGCGACCGTCTTGCGCAGGATTTCATTCAGTTTGGGATCGGGATGGCTGGGCACCAGCTTCTGGGGATTGAAGAGGACCATGCTTGACTCCTTGGGGTTCGGCTGGGGCCTGGGTGTCTGGCGCGCGTGTTCACGATCGTTCCGGGGCCTCAGAATTACACGGCTCCAGGCCGGTTTCATCTTGTCCTTGGGTAGGGGCATTGCCCGACGGCCCCGTACGCCGGAACCTCACAACAATGATGAGTTTTTCGCAGAAACGGCTTACGCTGCCTCATGCCTTCTTCACCATTCAGCTCTGTCCGAGGCGTTTTCAGGGCCATCGCCGCTACTGTCGTGCCCGAAGCGGCCAGGCTGGATGAAAATAGCTGGCTTGAGCTGGAAGAAATCATCGGGAAGGCGCTGGAAGCCCGCCCGGCAGGGATTCGCCACCAGTTGACGCTCTTGGTGCGCGCCCTTGATCTCCTGCCCATCTTCCGTTTCGGACGGACTTTTCAGGGACTCGATCCAACGCGCCGCACCCAGTTTCTCCTCGGAATCCAGGATGCCCCCCTGCTCCTGCTTCGGCGTGGATTCTGGGGCCTGCGGACCCTGATCTTCATGGGCTACTACGGCCGCGAAGAAGGGCGGGCCGAAACAGGCTACCGGGCCGATCCACGTGGCTGGGAGGCCCCCCGATGATCGAAAAAGCCTTTGACGTCGTGATCGTCGGATCCGGGGCTGGCGGCGGGACGGTCGCCGAGGAACTCGCCGGGCTTGCCCGGGATGGGAAGAAAGTCCTGGTTCTGGAAAAGGGGCCACGATTTGCGGATTCCGAATTCGATGGACGCGAGCTGTCCATGGCCCCTTCCCTGTACGCGGAAGAAGGCGGATTCCTGACCGCTGAAGGAACGATGACCCTCGCCTTCGGGTCGGCCTATGGCGGTTCGACGGTCGTCTATACCGGGACTTCCATGCAGCCTCCGGAAAGGGTGATCCGTAGCTGGGGAGTCCCAGGGCTCGATTTTTCGGATCTGGATTCCAGGGCTAAAAAATACGCGGGTGAGAATGGAGTGCACCTCTTGCCTCCAGATTTATTGAATGAAAACAATAAATTATTCGTCGGAGGATGCGATAAGGCCGGATACCGGGCCGAGCAGTTCCCCATCAATGTCCGCGGCTGCAAGGGCTCCAGCCTGTGCAATCTTGGCTGTCCCAACGGCGCCAAGCAGGGCACCCACCGAGTCCAGCTCCCGACCGCGGAGCGGGCCGGCGTCGAGGTCGTGACCCGGGCCGAGGCGGTGCGGATCGAGGAGCGGGCGCTGATTGTCCAGGTCCAGGAGAAGAAACCCGGAGCGAAAGGTCTTCCCTCGGAGTGGGCCCCCGGCAAGTACCGCATCAGGGCCGGCACGATCGTGCTTGCGGGCAGCGCCATCGGAACTCCGGCTCTGCTGCTCCGGTCGGATCTCCCTGGCCTCCCGAAACGCGTCGGTGAAGGCTTCACCTGCCACCCCGCGCATATCCTGGCCGCCGAACATCCCCACCCCATCACGAATGATGTCGGGCATCCGAAAAGTTTTTTCCTGGACCGCTCCGTGGAGGAGGGCTTCCTCCTCGAAACCTGCATGTACTTCCCTTTCACCACCGCAAAGAACCTGGCCGGGTTCGGCGCCCCCCACTCGCACCTGATGCACGCCTTCCCAAGGCTGCAGATGATCTTGGTCCTGGCGTGCGACAAAGCGATTTCCGGCAACCGGGTCACCGTGGACCGCGCCGGAAAGCCGGTGGTCCACTACCGTTTCACCCCCGAGGTCATCACGTCGCTCATCCGCGCCACCCGCGCTTCGGCGCGGATCTTTTTCGCTGCCGGAGCGCTGCGGGTCCACGCGCCCTCGGCCGATCCTCCCCTTCTTGAGCGTAGTGAAATTCCAGACATAGATCAGCGCATCGAGGAGCGGCATTTCAAGGAAGGCAAGATTTCCGTATCGGCGGCGCACTTGATGGGCGGCTGTGGAATGGGAACAGGCCCTATTGATTCCGTGACGGATTCCTTTGGCCGTGTGCATGGAATTCCCTGGCTGCGGGTGGCCGATGCGAGCCTGTTCCCCGACTCGCTTGAAATCAATCCCTACCTGACCATCATGGCGCTTGCGGGCCGCGTGGCTGGAAAACTGCTGGAGGAAAAGGCATGGCAATAACCGGCGCGGCGCACGTTCTGCAGGCTTTGGAGGACGAAGGCATCCGCTTGGCCTTCGGGATTCCTGGAACCCACAACATCGAGCTTTACGACCTGCTTGTCGCATCCAAATCGGTGCGGCCGGTCCTGGTGACGGATGAGCAGAGCGCTTCCTTCATGGCTGACGCCGCCTGGCGGGCGTCGGGAATCATGGCCTGCGTCAACATCGTTCCAGGCGCCGGTCTGACCCACGCCATGTCCGGCATCGCCGAAGCCTTCATGGATGGAATCCCGATGCTGGTACTCGGATGCGGGATCCGTCGGGATACTGGAAAGGCCTACCAGT
The DNA here is from genome assembly GCA_025361125.1 of Holophagaceae bacterium. GTDB lineage: Bacteria > Acidobacteriota > Holophagae > Holophagales > Holophagaceae > JANXPB01. Next base: position 57,746 of record JANYBM010000056.1, read on the forward strand.
TGCATGATGTCGATCAACTGGCTTTGGCCGCGCCAGTCACGAAAGGCACCTTCCGCCCCGAACGCGGCGAAGACATCTACGGAACCATCCGAAAAGCTTGCCGCTTGGCCCGCGAAGGTTGCCCGGGGCCGGTTTTCGTGGAAATACCGGCGAATCTTTACATCCTGGGTCAACCAGAATCGGCGCCTTGGCAGGAGGAGAAGCCGGCCAGCCAACCGATTTCTCCTGAGCTTCTGAAACGATGCGCCGAGGTTCTGTCGAAAGCCAAGCATCCGCTCATCTACCTGGGCCTGGGAGCTGCAGGGGCCGGCGCCGACCTGGTCACCCTGGCCGAAAAGCTTGAAGCGCCCGTCTCCAGCACCTTCCAGGGCAAGGGCGTGTTTCCAGAAAGCCATCCCTTGTTCCTGTGGCCCGGCTTCGGAGCGGCCGCTCCTTCCTTTGCCCGGGTGGTGGCTGGAGGTTGCGATGCCACGCTCGCGATCGGGTGCAGATTCGGTGAAGTCGCCACCGGCAGCTACGGACTGGCTCCACCGTCGCCGCTCATCCATGTGGACATCGATGCCGGAGCGCTGGGAAGGAATTTTCCGGCTGATATCGCGGTCAACTGCGACGCGGCGGAGTTCGTGCGAGCTCTGCTGCCGATGCTTTCCAGCCGGGCTGAAAGCGATTATCTGCGAAACAAAATAAAGGCAGGCCGAGCCGAGGCCGCCGCCGAAATCCAGTTGCCCTCCGACACCGGAGTATCGCCTGGCCGGCTGTTGAAGACCCTGCAGGAGGTCTTTGGGCCGGATACAGTTTTCACCAGCGACAGTGGCAATGGTACTTTTTTGGCCATTGAAGGATTGGTCCTGGACAAACCTGGGCGGCTGCTCGGTCCGATGGATTATTCCTGCATGGGCTATTCGGTCCCGGCCGCCATCGGCGCCAAGCTGGCCTGCCCGGATGTCCCGGTTGTTGCCCTCGCGGGTGATGGCGCCTTCCTGATGACAGGCCTTGAAATGTTGACCGCGGCGAGCCTTGGCTTGGCCGCCGCTTTCCTCGTTCTCCGGGACCGCGAACTGGCCCAGATCGCGCAGTTCCAGGGTGTCGCCTACAACCGGAAAGCCTGCAGCGAACTCCCTGACTACGATCTCGCCGCAATCAGTGCCGGGGTCGGCGTTGAATGCCTTCAGCTCAAGCAAGATGCGGACATCGGCCAAGTCCTGGAGCGGGCAAAAACCATCCTTTCAGAAGGCCGTCCCGTCGCCATCGACGTGGCGATCGATTACTCGCGGAAGACTTTTTTCACCAAGGGCGTCGTCCGCACAACCCTCGGCCGACTCCCCTGGATGGATCGCCTCCGCTTCGTGGGTCGGGCGGTGGGCCGGAAGCTATTCGAATGATCCATCTTGCCAAGCCGCCGCGGAGACACTTGGCCTTGGAGCTTTCTCATTTTCAAAATTTGGAAGCTGTTTTAGAGTCCCCTTCGACCGTGGCGGAAACCTTCCTTTCCTGACTGCCCATTCCCACCGCGATCCCGTAGAATGGACCCAAGCCCGCTTCTGGTCCTGAAGGGGCTTTTATGTTCAGTCCCTGTTCCTTTTTTTGGAGGCGGCCATGTCCACCGTTACCTCGAAAGCTTTAGAACTCATCGAACTTGAAAACCACTACGGCGCGCACAATTACAGCCCCCTGGATGTAGTCTGCACGCGGGCCGAAGGCGTTTTTCTCGAGGACGTGGACGGCAAGAAATACA
>JANYBM010000067.1 GCA_025361125.1 Holophagaceae bacterium
CCCTTGACAGCACCGGTCATGAGCGATGCCGAAGCAACATCAATGGCGCAGCCGTGGCCTTCGAACTTGATATCTTCGATACGGCCATCTTTGATGTTGAGCGTCAACTGCAACTCGTCACCGCAAAGGGGGTTTTGGCCATCGGCATGATGGGTGCAAGGCTCCAACTTGCCGAAATTCCTCGGCTTCTTGTTGTGCTCGATGATGACTTGCTGGTAGAGCTCACGGGGGTCGCTGGCCATCAGCTTTGCTCCTCAGCGGAACCATCGGAGTCAGTACCAAAGATGTCTTTCACTTGGTGGATGCCAGCCACGAGGGCATCGATATCATCCCGATCATTGAAGTAGGCAAAGCTGGCACGGGTGGTGGCGGGAATATCGAAGCGCTTCATCACCGGCTGGGCGCAATGGTGGCCTGCGCGAACCACCACGCCTTCGTGATCCAGGATGCTGCCCACGTCGTGAGGATGGATGCCTTCCAACACAAAACTCAGCACCGAGGCCTTGTTGGGAGCCGTGCCGATGATGCGCAAGCCCTCGATCTTGTTCAGCTTCTGGGTGGCGTAATCCAGAAGTTCCTGTTCATGTGCAGCGATACGCTCCAGGCCGATGGCCTTCAGGTAATCAAGGGCAGCGCCCAGGCCGATGGCTTCGGTGATAGGTGGCGTGCCGGCTTCGAACTTGCCCGGAATGCCCATGTACGTGGTCTTTTCCCAAGATACGGAGAGGATCATGCTGCCGCCGCCCTGCCATGGAGGCATGGCCTCGAGCAGTTCCTTCTTGCCGTAGAGGACGCCGATGCCCGTGGGCCCGCTCAACTTGTGGCCACTGAAGGCATAGAAATCCGCATCCAGATCCACCACATCCACTGCGAGGTGCGGCACGGCTTGAGCGCCATCAACGACCACTAGGATGCCCTTGGCGTGGGCGGCGGCGATGATTTCCTTCACGGGATTCACGGTGCCCAGCACATTGGAAACGTGGGTGATGCCAAGGATCTTCACTCGGGGGGTCAGTAAGGTGTTCAGCGCATCCAGATCCAGCACACCGCGATCATCCATGGGAATGACCTTGATGCTTGCGCCCTTTTCGGTGGCCAGCATCTGCCAGGGCACGATGTTGGAATGGTGCTCCATGGCGCTCAGCAGAATCTCGTCGCCGGCCTTGATATTGGCGCGGCCCCAACTTTGCGCCACCAAGTTAAGGGACTCTGTGGTGCCACGGGTCCAGATGATCTGGTTGAGGCTTGGTGCATGAAGAAAAGCGCGCACTTTCTCGCGGGCTTCTTCGAACCGGTCGGTGGCTTCCTGGGACAGCGTGCTCACGCCGCGGTGGACATTGGTATGTTCGAACCGTTGGTAGTGGGCCATGCGCTCGATGACGGCATTGGGCATCTGGCCGCTGACCGCACTGTCCAGGTAATGCAGAGGTTTTCCTTGGAAGGGAGTCGTGAGCAACGCGAAATCCTTGCGAAGCGTTGCCACGTCAAGGGGAGTCAGTAAGCGTTCGTTCATGCCAGCTCTCCCAGATCCGTTGCATTGGTGCGCTCCATAACGGCCTGACGCAATTGACGACGAAGACTTGCGACTGGGATGTGGGCCAGCAAATCCGCGGCGAAGCCGTAGGTAAGAAGATTCCGCGCCGCCTGATCGTTGAGCCCGCGGCTCTGAAGGTAGAAGAGCTCTTCCGGATCTAATTGTCCGATGGCTGCGCCGTGGGCGCACTTCACATCGTCTGTATCTATTTCCAGCTGGGGCTTGGTGTCGACGCGGGCCTTCTCGCTGAGCAGCAGGTTGCGGCTCTGTTGGCGGGCGTCCGTGCCATGGGCGCCCCGCCGGACGAAGATGCGGCCATTGAACACCGCGCGGGCTTCGTCGTCCACGATGGCCTTGTGGAGCTGGTGGCTGGTGCAGTCCGGCTGGGTGTGGTCCAGGATCGAATGGGTGTCCGCGACCTGTGTTCCGTTCAGGAGGGCGAGCCCATCCAGGATCACGTCGGCGCCGGTGCCCTGGATAGAAATTTGTGGCGTCTGGCGGCTGAAGCTCGCGCCAAAACTGATGGTCCGGCTGTGATAGCGGCCGTCGCGGGAAATTTTCGCGCGCAGGTTGGAGATATGAAAGGCGTCGGCCGATTCCCGTTGGATCCGCTCATGTCGAAGCTCGGCATTCTCACCGACAAAGATTTCCACGCATGAATTCGTGAAGTAGGTGCCATCCCCGGCGTACTCCTCGATGAGCTCCACCTCGGCGCCGGATTCCACCACGACGATGATGCGGGGCTGAGAAATGGTGGCTTTGTCGCTTGAATGGCTCAAGAAAAGCAGGTGCAGAGGTGCTTCCACCTTCACATTTTTGGGCACGAAGATATAGGCGCCATCCAGGAACCGGGCGGAATTGAGATTGGCGAAAAAGTCCGAACCATCTGGGATCAAAAGGCTTCCCAACTGGGTGGCGGCTTCGGAAACAGACGCCAGGTGCAACAAGCGCACACCCTGGGGTAGGGCGGAAGTGCAGCTGTGGTGAGGATCATAGTGGCCGTTGATGAAGACCAGGCGCGTGCCTCGGGCCTCCGGCAGAATGCGGTCTTTGATGTCCAAGGTCGCAGGTTGGCCCGGCGCTAAGGTGAGCGCTTTCAGCTCGCGGAGATCGGAGTATTTCCAGTCCTCATCCTTGGTTGTAGGCAGGTCCCGATGCTGAACAGCCGACTCGGCGGCAAGGCGCAGTTCAGACCAACCCTGGGGCCGACTTGTGCCAAGGAGATCAGGGACCAGGCTACAATCGCCGACACTGGTAACTGGCGCCTTCATGGGTTCGCCGCTACGACGACTTCATCCTTGACCCAGTCGTAGCCTCGGTTTTCCACCTCACGAGCCAATTCGGGGCCACCGGATTTCACGATCCGGCCATCTTGGAGAATGTGGATGTGGCTAGCTGGAATGTGGTCCAGCAGACGCTGGTAGTGTGTGATGAGGAGAATGGCCTTGTCGGGCGATTTCAGTGCGGTCACGGCTTCTCCCACAATGCGCAAGGCGTCGACGTCCAAGCCTGAATCGAGCTCATCCAGGATGGCGAGCTTGGGTTCCAGCACGGCCATCTGCAGGATCTCGTTGCGCTTCTTTTCCCCGCCGCTGAAACCTACGTTCAGGCTGCGGTCCAGAAACTCATCGCGCATGCCTACCAACTCAAGTTTTTCGCGGATGAAATCATCGAATTCCAACGGGTCCATTTCCTCTTTGCCATTGGCATCGGCCTGCTTGTTGTAAGCCAATCGCAGGAATTGTGCGTTGCTTACGCCGGGCACCTCGATGGGATGTTGGAAGCCCATGAAGACCCCCGCACGGGCACGCTCGTCTGCTTCCATCTCAAAGAGATTCCTACCCTCGAACAATACTTCGCCCGAGGTGACAAGGTAGGCCGGGTGCCCTGCGAGCACTTTGCCGAGTGTGCTTTTTCCGGAACCATTGGGGCCCATGATGGCGTGCACTTCACCTGCTTTTATTTCCAGATTGATCCCCTTGAGGACCTTGGTATCGCCGATGGAAGCGCTCAGATTCTTGATGCTCAGCATTAATGACTCCATTTTTTTCACCCGACGCTGCCTTCGAGCTTCAGGCTCAACAGCTTGGTGGCTTCCACGGCGAATTCCATGGGCAGTTCGCGGAAGACGTCCTTGCAGAAGCCATTGATGATCATGCTGATGGCGTCTTCCACCGGGATGCCGCGCTGCTGGAAATAGAAGAGCTGCTCTTCGCCGATTTTGCTGGTGGTGGCTTCGTGCTCCACCTTGGCGGATTTGTTCTGGACTTCGATGTAGGGATAGGTGTTCGCCGAGGAATTCTGGCCGATGAGCATGGAATCACACTGGCTGAAGTTGCGCGCGCCCACCGCCTTGGGCAGCACGCGCACCAGGCCGCGGTAGGAATTGCAGCTTTCGCCGGCGCTGATGCCCTTGCTGATGATGGTGCTCTTCGTGTTCCGGCCGATGTGGATCATCTTGGTGCCGGTGTCGGCCTGCTGCTTGTGGTTGGTCAGTGCCACGGAGTAGAACTCGCCGATGCTGTTCTCGCCCAGCAGCACGCAGCTCGGGTACTTCCAGGTGATGGCGCTCCCCGTCTCAACCTGGGTCCAGCTGATCTTGGAATTGCGGCCTTTGCAGAGGCCGCGCTTGGTGACGAAATTGAAAATGCCGCCCAAGCCGTTCTTGTCCCCGGCATACCAGTTCTGGACCGTGCTGTACTTGATGCTGGCGTCGTCCAGCGCTATCAATTCCACCACGGCCGCATGCAGCTGGTTGGTGTCGAATTGGGGCGCGGTGCAGCCTTCGAGGTAGCTCACGGAAGCGCCCTCTTCGGCCACGATGAGCGTCCGTTCGAACTGACCGCTTTCCTTGTTGTTGATGCGGAAGTAGGTGCTCAGATCCATGGGGCAGGTCACGCCCTTGGGGATGAACACGAAGCTGCCGTCCGTGAAGACCGCAGAATTCAGGGCAGCGAAGAAGTTATCGGCGGTGGGCACCACGCTGCCGAGGTATTTCTTCACCAGTTCGGGATGCTCCCGCACCGCTTCACTGAAGGAGCAGAATATGATTCCGACCGTGGCGAGCTTCTCCTTGTAGGTCGTAGTGACGGACACTGAATCAAACACCACGTCCACGGCCACGCCCGCCAGTTGGGCCTGTTCGTTCATGGGCACGCCGAGCTTTTCGAAAGTTCGCAGCAATTCAGGGTCCACTTCGTCCATAGAAGCGTACTTGGCAACCTTTTTCTTAGGCGCGCTGTAGTACACGATCGCTTGGAAATC
>JANYBM010000164.1 GCA_025361125.1 Holophagaceae bacterium
ATGGGCCGGGATGTGTTTCAACCCGAGCTTCTTGAAATGATCCAGGGTGAGGCTTTTGGGCGAGCGGCCGCTGGCGTTCAGTCCATACAGCTTCTTGGTCTTGGCGTCCCACACGATGGCGAAAAGATCGCCGCCCATGCCGGAGCCCGTGGGTTCCATGAGGCCCAGGGCCGCATCCGCTGCGATGGCGGCGTCCACGGCCGAACCGCCTTTTTTCAGGATGTCCAAAGCGATCTGCGTCACCAAGGGCTGGCTGGTGCAGGCCATGCCATGCTGTGCGGCGACTTCGGCGCGGGTGGCAAAGGCACGGCCGGTCACGCGATCTCCCGCTTGAAGGGGCAGAAGCAAGAGAGAGAAAAGGAGCAATGCGCGCCGCATGGTAGGCCTCGTGAGACGATGGTGTGTATAGCTTAACTCGTGGTGAGAAAGAGGAGAGGGAATGGCCTTAGACGGTGAAATGGTGGGTAAGGTAGCAGCTTTTACGGCTGCCTTTTTATGGGCCATCACCGTAACGGTACTCACCTTTGCCGCGCGGCGCATCGGCCCCCAGGTGGTCAATGCGGTGCGCCTGGCCCTTGCTGCGATGCTGCTGCTGCTTTTGCATTGGAGTTTTTTCGGTGCACCCTGGCCAGCGGGCCTGAGTGTGACAGGTTCCTCATGGTTGCTGCTTTCAGGCCTATTGGGCTTTGCCATGGCGGATGGCTTGGGCTTGGAGTCCTTCGTGGAGATCGGGCCTCACCTGGGGATGCTGATGCAGACCCTGGCACCGGTGCTCAGCGTAGCTATGGCCTGGGGTTTCCTGCGGCAGAATTTGTCCTGGTCCAAGGGCGGCGCGATTCTGGTGACCCTGGCAGGCATCGCCTTGGTGGTGGCCGGGCCGGATAAGCGACCCTCCGGCCGTTCCCGGGGGTGGGGCCTGCTTCTGGGCTTGGGTGCGGCCATGGGGCAAGCCTTGGGGCAGTTTACGGCATTGAAAGGGATGACCGGCGGCGTGGGACCGTTCTCAGCCCTGGTGGTGCGTGTTGGAGCCGGGGCAGTAGGATCTATGGTTTATCTCGCCCTGCGTGGAAACCTGCGGCTTTCCTCATCCGCCTGGGGCGATCGACGAATCATGGCGCTGATGCTGACCGGCACGGTCCTTGGGCCGATCATCGGCGGTTTTCTCGCGATGTTCGCCATCGCCCATGCACCGCTGGGAATCGTCTCCACGCTGCTTGCGCTCGTCCCGATCTTTCTACTGCCCCTGTCATGGATGTTCTTTCAAGAACGCATCACGCCCCGCGCCGTGGCGGGAACTCTGTTGACCGTGGGCGGGGCGGCGGGATTGTTTTTAGTGAATTGAAGTAGTTCAGATCGGCGGGTTTTAAGCATGAATCGTTCTCGCGCGCAGGATGTTTTTAACGAATACCGAGAAATGACAAACAGCACTTTTTCGACGAAAAAGTGTCCAGGCTCGGATTATCGCTAATAAATCCGGGCTATTCAGCAACTCGGGGAATATACTTCGCGCGCATTTGGCAATACGTCGCAACTCTTTCCACCAGAGGAGGTCCTGCCATGATCCGCTTCGCTGCCATCACCCTTCCCGCGCTTCTTTTCGCGGCAACCGTCAGTGCTCCCGGTCAGGGGATCGCCCATGTGACCTTCATCCTTCGGGGCCTGAACGTCACCGGCCAACCCAACGAACCCGACCGGCCGGCCGTGACCGTGCAGCGGACGCAATTCCTCATCTTCACCCTTGGTGGAGGTGTTCAACCCTGGACCGTGGCCTCGGATAACGGTGTGGTCCGCGTGGAAAAGACTTCCGCGAACGTCTTCAAGATCGTCCCGACCACGCTCGGAACCTCGGTGGTGGCCGTGGTGGACAGCCGGGGTGGTGGCAAGTATGTAGATGTGCGCGTGATCGAGGACCGCTATGGAGCGGATGCCTTGATTTTCCGGAACGACAACGGCATCGGCGTCGCTGGCAGTCCGACCGCACCCACCACCTTTACGGTCCAGGTCGGCCAGAAGGTCTCGGCGATCCGGACCTACCACTACAACAACGGCCAAGGAAAACCTGGTGGGACCATCCTGCTTCGGCACTCCGACGGACGGACCTATGGGCCCTGGACCGCAACGGTGGAATCACGGTTCTTTTGGGTGGCCAAGCCGAACGCTTCGATTCCTCCTGGGACTTTCACCATCGTGGATTCAGATCCCGCCTCCTGGTCGTGCAATCGGCAATCCAATAATTCCGGATTCGCCATCGTGAATGGCAGTCCGCGACTGCCCAACTAGGGGCGACTCCAACCTCGAGGACAAGGGTTTCCCTTGGGCTGGTGGGCCTGACGAAAAAAGCCAAGTGGCCCGACTGGGGGTCGATTGTTTACCTCATGACGGTAGCCGAGCACGGTTATGACTGGGTTGAACGAGGTCAGGCAGGCGCGGTAATGCCAAAGAATTCTTCCGGTGGCTCACTCGACGATGTTGAAAATTTCGCGCGATCCGGATTCTGCGTACGGAATGAATTTCTCGTACGCAGCACGCCATTCGGACGAACCGGCGATGCTCTTCATCTGTTGCTCGAAGGCCGCGAGGCTCTCGAACTGCAGTTCATACACAAAGGTGTACGAGGTTCCGACGAGGTCCGTCAAGAGGCGGGCATCTGCATTCACGCCTAGTTTTTTGTTGATCCCCCGGACCTCCTTGAAGGCTTCGAGCGCAGGCTTGGCTTGACCAAATTTAAGACGGAAAATGTTTCTCACAAGAATCATGGTGTTCTCCATAAAGGTTGGCCTGGGGGGCCAGGTTTGTGAGGGTACAGAAGCCCGATATCATACAACTTGATCGTGCCGTCTAAGGAACAAAGTTGACCGGCACAACCGGGAGCCGGCTTATTAAAAACCTGATGGAAGCAGCGAACAGTAAGGCCCGGGTTGAACGAGAGGTCAGGCCTAGGGGCGTACGGTTGATCACCCTGGAATTTCGGCCTCGACGAGTTGAGCAAGCAGTGCGAGCGACTCCTGCCAACCCAGATAGCAGGTTTCGGTTGGAATCATTCCGGGAATACCCTCCTGAACAATATTCAGTTCCACTCCGCAAGAGACTTGGCGAATTGAAACCGTTGTTAGCATTTCGCCAGGATGATTCGGGTCATCGAATTTGTCAGTGTGTCGAATCAATTCGTTCGGACGCAGTTCAAGGTATTCACCGCCAAAAGATTCCGTATGGCCTGAAGAGAAGTTTGTGAAGGACATTTTGAAAGTGCCACCAACCCTGGCGTCGAGGTGATGGACCTTGCCAGTGAAACCATGGGGGGGAAGCCATTTGGCCATCGCATCAGCATCGAGAAAGGCCCGGTAGACCCGCTCAGGTTTCGACCGAAGCACACGATGAAGTCGAATGGTGCCAGTTGCCATTGGAAGCCCTCCTTGCACGTCCTGGTTTGATGAGAATTACATGGGTTTCTTGGCTGGCGCGAGAAAGCCTGACGAACAAAGTTAATTGACCCTCATTCCCGCACCCGTGGGATGTATGTCTTGGCCGCGTCCAGCCGGGCGGTGTGCCGACTGTTCCAGAGCTGTTCGAAAATCCGGTCGCCCTGGGCCGCGAGGGCAGGATCCCGGAGGATGATCTCCACGTTTCGCGAGTCCATGAAATAGTCCTCACTCCAATTGCTTGTACCTAGCCAGAGCAAGTTCCCATCCACTGTCATGTACTTGCTGTGCACGACCCGGGCGAAGGGGATATGCCCCTTGGTGGACTCCGGAATGGAAGCGATCCGCACTTCCAGGTTGGGAATGAGCGAAAGGGACTTCAAGTGGTCCACAGCGGGTGAATACAGGTTCCAGTCCGAGACCAGCAACTGGACAGTCACACCCCGGACAGCGGCGGCGCGTAAGGCGTTATCAATAACGGGCCAGAAGCGGGTTCTGCCGGAGACCGGGGAGTAGGTGAGGAGTTGCACGCGGATTCGGGATTTGGCTTGGCTGAGCAGTTCTACAAGGGTTGGCAGGGCGGCCCGGATGGCGGGAGGCGTAAGACTCGGTGGACTTGCCACCAGTTCCAGGGCCGGTGGGGGCGAGGAAGCCGTGTCCTTGGGCAGGATGGGAAACTTATGGGATTTGCAGAACTCCCAGTCAATCTCGAACAGCTCAAGGAGGGGCGCCACCAAGGAGGAGGTCCTGAACCGGAGTCCCGTCTCATGGATGTGCTGCAGGGAACGCCAATCCAGATTCTGGCTGCCCACGAAGGCATCCTCGCCGTCCACGACAAAGTATTTGGCATGGAGGATCCCCCGCTTGCCTTCACCTAAATCAAAGCTGCGCAGCTCGGCCCCCGGGATGGCGCGCAGCCGGACCACGGAGGGCTGGTCGCCGTTCAGCATCAGAGCGGAGAGCATGATGCGCACTTTGACGCCCCTGGCCCCGGCCTTCTCCAACTCCCGGAGGACGGGCTCAAGGTAGCTGTCTGGCATGTTGGTGACATAGAACTCGGCCATGTCCACGCTGCGCTTGGCTCCGCGGATCATTTCAGGCCACACGTCTTTGGCAAAGGGCAGGTCCGCCTGCTCAAGGCCGGTTCCCTCCGGAATGGACTGCACGAGTTGAGGTGCCTGAACTGGCTGACCGCTCAAGGAAGCGGTGAGGATGAGGGCCAAAAGGCCGATGCGGCAGGGGAGCATGGAGACCTCGCTGAATAGCGTCGTAATAAAACTACCTTCCGATGGAGGTCACTTTCTCCTCCCCGAAATACACATAGAAACCGCTGTCGTAGGCCCACTGTTCCCGCACTCCGGCGCCGCTCGACGAGCGATCCACCCGGTCAGGTTTACCCCAAGCCCGCTCAACTTCTTCACGAGTCATGCCTACCAGCACTTGCTTCGCCACGATGGCCTCTGCCCGGACTTTTGCCTCAGCTGCGGCAACTGATGCGGCATTTTCCGCTTTCAAGGTGTCCTCGTGTTTTCTGGCACGCTCACCCATGAAGATGAGCCCCCCGACCACCAGAAGAATGACCAGGCAGCCGCCGATCAAAACGCTTTTTCCACTGCCAAGGGGCTCATCGAGCTTCATTCTGATTCCTCCTGGGTTTTCGGCGATTGGATGAGCGTACTTTAGCGCAACGGTCTGGGTTCGCCGCCGGGATCAATTGGGCGCATTTGGGATCAATGCCGAGGCTTGGCGCGATCGTATTGGACTGGCCAGTCCACTTTCTGCTCCAGCACTTGGGCAGCATGCAGGGGCCAGTTGGGATCACGCAGGAACTCCCGGGCCAGCAAGACCATATCGGCTTCCCCATTGCGAATGATTTGATCGGCCTGTTGCGGCGAGGTGATCATACCGACGGCACCCGTCATCACATCACCTTCCCGGCGGACCTGGGCGGCGAAAGGCACCTGGTATCCCGCTCCGACGGGGATCTTGGCGCCTGGAATGGCGCCTCCGGATGAGCAATCCACAAGATCAACACCCAATGGTTTGACCATGCACGCCAGCGCCACGGAGTCCTGGATCGTCCAACCGCCCTCCGCCCAATCACTGGCAGAGATGCGTAGGAAGAGTGGCAAATGTTCGGGCCATTCCTTACGAATGGCCTCGATGACTTCTCGCAACATTCGTGAGCGGTTTTCGATGGATCCCCCGTATTCATCCATGCGGTGGTTCGAAAGCGGTGATAGGAACTCGTTCAGCAAATAGCCATGGGCACCATGAATCTCGATGACTTTGAAGCCACATTCGCGCGCGCGGCGGGCAGCGTCTCGGAAGGCCTTCACGATGCGGGTGATGCCGGATTTATCGAGGGCTTCGGGCGTTATGGACTCCGAAGAAAAAGGGATCGCGCTGGGCGCGTGGATCGGTCGCCAGCCTCCGTTTGACACTTCCAGCGCGCTACCCCCGTTCCAGGGCGCACTGGTGCTCGCCTTCCTTCCGGCGTGCGCAAGTTGGGTTCCTGCCACAGCAGCATTTTTCTCAATGAAACGGACGATGCGCGCAAGCGGTTCCATCTGCTCATCTTTCCAAAGACCAAGATCGGCGGGGCTGATACGACCCTCGGGCGTGACCGCATTAGCTTCCGTGAAAACCAGCGCCGCGCCGCCGACCGCGCGCGCACCGAGATGAACCAGATGCCAATCATTGGCAAATCCGTCTTCACAGGAGTATTGGCACATGGGCGAAACCGCGATGCGATTGCGGAACGATACATCACGGATGGTGAGCGTACTGAAAAGGTGCATGAAGACTCCTGCAAGTTGCTGTGGCCCCGTGGCAAAATAACCCCTGCAGTTCAGGTTATTTTGCTACGGACCCTTAGGTCGGACCGTTTCCAAACTGGCCAGTTTATTTTAGCGCAACGACTTAGCAGGGAATTGGGTTAGCGCGAAGGCCGGAAATGGTATGGTTTAGACACCACACCAACTGAATTTTATTGGCGACATCGAGTCCACAGTCACTACCGTTCCTTTTGCCGCCCTCCAGTTTCCGCTTGATGGTTGCTCACCCTGTAGCGTTCAACTTAGACCGTGAGGAGAACATGAAGATCGCCGTTCTAAAGGAATCCAGAGAGAACGAAAACCGCGTCGCCTTGGATCCTGCCTCCTGCAAGAAATTGATCGATGCTGGAATGCAGATTTCCATGGAAACGGGGGCGGGAACGCGGGCTTTCTTTCCGGATGAGGATTATCAGAAAGCTGGTGTTTCGATTGTTTCCGATGGCGCAAAGCTGCTTGGTGATGCCGATTTCATCTTGAAGGTCAATGCGCCAGGGTTGCGGCCGGACGGCCAACACGAGGCTGATCTGATGAAGCCTGGGGCCATGCTGCTGGCTTCTATTTTTCCCACTCGAAATCTCGAGGTTGTAAAGAAAATGGCCGAACGAAAGACCACGGCCTTTTCCACTGATTGCATCCCCCGCACCACCCGCGCCCAGGCTATGGACACCCTTTCCAGCCAAGGCAATATCGTGGGTTACAAAGGCGTGCTGTTGGGCGCCGTGGAATTACCGAGTTATTTTCCGATGTTCATGACTGCCGCCGGGACTACTTTTTCGGCCAAGGTTTTCGTCATTGGCGCTGGTGTCGCGGGGCTTCAGGCCATTGCCACCGCCAAGCGCCTGGGCGCCAGCGTCACTGCCACGGATGTGCGTCCGGAAGTCAAAGAACAGATCGAATCGGTGGGGGGCAAATACATCGGCATCGAGTTGCAGCAGAATACGCAAGCCGGGGGTGGCTATGCGGCCGAACTGTCGGTCGAAGACAAGGCCCGCCAAGCCAAGATGCTGGCCGATCATTGCGCCCAAGTGGACGTAGTGATCACCACGGCACTTATTGGCGGCGTCTTCGCGCCAAAACTTCTGGATGAAAGCATTGTGAAATCAATGAAACCTGGATCTGTGATCGTGGACCTGGGCGCCGACGGCGGAGGCAACTGTACGCTGTCCAAGATCGGTGCGATCACTGATGTGGGCGGCGTCAAAATAATCGCACTGACGAACCTGCCTTCCAGCCTTCCACACCACGCCAGCATGATGTTTTCCCGCAACCTGCTGAACTTCATGGTGGCTTTCTGGAAGAAAGATGAGAACCGCTTCGATCTGGATTGGAGTGACGACATCCTGAAAGCCTGCGTGGTGACTCACGATGGGCAGGTCATGCACGGCCCGACCCTGAAGGCATTGCAAACACACAATTAGCTCGATGCAAGAACCTTTTGGAAAGGAGAACCAACCTTATGCACCTTTCTGACAACACCTCCTCCGTCGTTCAGGCAGAGGCGAATCATGCTTCGGGGGGACACGGTCAGCTTGATTTCATGGGCGCTCTGTTCGTGTTCATGCTGGCAAGTTTCATCGGTGTCATGGTCATCCAGCGGGTATCGCGGCTGTTGCACACGCCACTCATGAGCCTGACCAATGCCATTTCCGCCATCGCGGTGGTAGGGGCCGTTATCGTCGCCGCAGGGAAGGACTACCCGCCCTACATCATGGCTCTGGGCTTGGTCGCGATCATCTGCTCGACGACCAATATCGTCAGCGGGTTCTTGATCACGGATCGTATGTTGAAGATGTTCAAGAAGCAGGGCGGGGCTGGTAAATGAGCGCCGAAAATTTCGTTCAGCTGCTCTATCTCATCTCGACGGCGCTGTTCATCCTGTCGCTCAAATGGATGAGCGACCCTGCCACCGCCCGCAAGGGCGTGTTCTCTGGCGTGGGGGCCATGCTGCTTGCGGTGGCGGGTACTTTGGCGGGGGTCGCCACCACCGGTGGGACGCACTACTGGTGGATTCTGGGGGCTTTCGTGGTGGGGGCAGCCATTGGTTATCCACTCGCCCAAGTCCCGCTGACCGCGGTCCCGCAGCGGACTGCGCTATCCCATGCGTTCGGTGGGCTGGCGGCAGGCCTGGTGGGGACTGCGAAATATTTTCTGTTTTTTGGCCGGGGCGATGTGGCCTCGCTTTCGCCCTTCATCATGGCGGCCTTGGTGGCAGAAATTCTGCTTGGCTTCCTGACCCTTACAGGGTCGCTGATGGCTGCCGGAAAATTGCAGGAGGTGAAGTGGATTCCTCAGCGGCCCGTGACCTACCCGCTGCAAAACGTTGGCAACATCGGTATGTTGATCGTGGCCATTGGGTTGGGTGTCGCGTTGGTTTCGAATCCGCTGGCTGCTTGGGCGCCCTTCGCCTTCCTGGGCGTCATTGTCTTATCCCTGGCCTTTGGCGTCCTCATGATTCTCCCCATCGGTGGCGCGGACATGCCGACGGTTATTTCGATTCTGAACGCCTATGCAGGCCTTTCTGCGGTCGCCATGGGCTTCGTGCTCAATAACAAGCTGCTGATCACTGCGGGAGCCTTGGATGGCAGCTCTGGCCTGATCCTTTCGATTATCATGTGCAAGGCCATGAACCGCTCCTTCGCCAATGTGTTGTTCGGCGCTTTTGGGCAGGCCCCGAAGACTACCGAGGCGGGTGAAGCAAAGGCTTACAAAAGCGATACCACCGAGAGCGCCGCGCAAGTACTGGAGCAAGCCAGCCTCGTGGTCATCGTTCCCGGTTACGGCATGGCGGTGGCCCAGGCCCAGCATAAGGTTCGCGAACTCTACGACCTGTTGAAGAAGCGCGGCATCACGGTGAAATTCGCCATCCATCCGGTGGCGGGCCGCATGCCCGGGCACATGAACGTGCTCCTGGCTGAAGCCGAGATTCCCTATGATGACCTGGTAGAAATGGACGTGATCAACGGCGACATGCCCCAAGCCGATGTGGCCCTCATCATCGGCGCCAATGATGTGGTCAACCCTGCGGCTCGAGCCGATAAGAACAGCCCCATCTTTGGCATGCCGATCATAGATGCGGACAAGGCCAAGACCGTCTACGCCATCAAGCGCTCCAAGAATCCGGGCTTCGCCGGCATTGACAACGAACTCTACTTTCTGGATAAAACCTATATGCTTTTTGGCGATGCAAAAGTAGTGGTGGGCGAACTAGCCAAGCAGCTCGCGGATGATAGCGGGGGGCATTGAGCGAAGAGCCTTTAGTTTGGAGTTGTGGGGATCAAGGAAAGCAAACAGATCAAAGCACTCCGCTGATGTAGTGCTCCATTTGGGAGATGGTGAATTCCTGCTCGGAGATCTTGGTCTTCACCACATCGCCGAGCGAAATTACACCGACGACCCGATCACCTTCGATGACAGGAAGGTGGCGGACATGTTTATTGGTCATGAGTGCCATGCATTCGTCTATGCCTTGCTCAGGCCTGACACAGACGACTTTGGAGGTCATGATTTCCTTCACGGGGATGTCTTTTGAGGATTTCCCTTCCAAAACCACCTTGCGGGCGTAATCCCGCTCTGAAAAGATCCCAACCAGTTGCTCCTCTTCCATCACAAGCACGGCGCCGATATTGTGCTTGGCCATGAGTTCAAGGGCTTTGAACACCGTGGCCACTGGAGTCACGGACCAGAATTCTGGACCTTTTTCCCGAAGGACTTGATCAACACGTTTCATGGCTGGACCCCCATCTCAAATACATTATGGAAAGTTGATACCGGATATTACTCCTGATGGGCTGCATTTGCTGAGATTCTGATGCGATGTCTTTGAAACTACTCGAACTTCTTCCCCAGGATGGTGACAACAGTAGCGATGCCCTGCTGGGAGGCTTCCTAAAGCATGTTGAGAGCCAAGGTCTGGAACTTTATCCTGCCCAGGAAATGGCCATTCTGGAGATCTTTGAGGGCAACAACCTCATCTTGAATACACCCACCGGATCTGGAAAATCCCTGGTGGCAACAGCACTCCACTTCATGGCCCTGGCCTATGGCCGTCGTTCCGTCTACACCTGCCCCATCAAAGCACTGGTGAACGAGAAATGGTTGGCGCTTTGCCATGAGTTCGGGGCAGAAAACGTGGGGCTCAGCACCGGCGACGCCACGGTAAACCGCGACGCCCCCATTCTTTGCTGTACCGCGGAAATCCTGGCCAATATGGCGCTTTCGGAAGGCGAGCAGGCCTTTGCCCACGACGTGGTGATGGACGAATTCCATTACTACTCGGATCGCGACCGGGGCGTAGCTTGGCAGGTCCCCCTTCTGATCTTGAAGAAGACTCGATTTCTTTTGATGAGCGCCACCTTGGGCGACACCCGTTTTTTCGAGGGTGAGCTTACACACCTTAACGGGCAACCAACGGTAACTGTGAAGTCCACCGTCCGACCGGTTCCCCTTGAATTTACCTATGCCGAGACGCCCCTGCCTTTCACCCTGGAAAAGCTTGTGGAAAGCGAAAAGGCGCCCGTGTATGTGGTTCATTTCACCCAAGCGGATGCTGCCACCAGCGCCCAGGACTTCACCAGCTTGAATGTCTGCACCCGGGAAGACAAAGCAGCCATCGCCTTGGAGCTTGAAGGCTTCAAATTCAACAGTCCCTATGGCCCTGATATAAAGCGCTGGCTGCGCCAGGGCATCGGCCTGCATCATGCGGGGTTGCTGCCCAAGTACCGGATCCTGGTGGAGCGGTTGGCGCAAAAAGGGTTGCTCAAGATCATCTGCGGCACCGATACCTTAGGCGTGGGCATCAACGTGCCCATTCGCACGGTGCTCTTCACCAAGCTCTGCAAATACAACGGCGAAAAGACCGGCATCCTGAGCGCCCGGGATTTTCATCAGATTGCGGGCCGGGCCGGACGCAAGGGTTTCGATGATGTGGGCTACGTGGTGGCCCAGGCGCCCGAGCACGTGATCGAAAACATGCGGTTGTCCCAGAAGCCTGGCAAAAAGTTCGTCAAACGCCAGGCCCCGGATCGCAACTACGCCCACTGGGACGAAGACACCTTCAAGCGACTGATCGTCGCCCAGCCCGAGCGCCTGGGTTCACGTTTCCGGGTGTCCCATGCCATGCTGCTGAACGTGCTCAGCCGCCAAAGCGATGGGTGCCTGGCCATGCGCCAGCTCATCCGGGACTGCCACGAAACGGACCGCCAGAAGGATGTACATCGCCGGCGTGGCTGGCAGCTCTTCAAGGCGCTAGTGGCGCGGAGGATCGTGGAGTTCACGCCTGCAGACGAATCGGGCCGAAAAGTGCGCGTGAACATGGAATTGCAAGACGACTTTTCCATGAACCAGACGCTGTCGCTCTACCTGATGGACACGATTCCGCTGCTGGACTATGAATCACCGGAGTTCGCCTTGGATCTGCTGTCCCTGGTGGAGAGCATCCTGGAAGACCCGGATCAGATCCTGCGCAAGCAACTGGATCAGGTGAAAGGCAAGGCTGTGGCCGAAATGAAAATGGCGGGTATCGAGTATGAGCAGCGGATGGCGGAGCTGGAGAAACTGGAGTATCCCAAACCCCTGGGCGAATTCATTTACAGGACCTTCAACGAATTCGCGGACAAGCACCCTTGGGTCGGCGAGGAGAACATCCGCCCAAAATCCATCGTGCGGGAAATGTTCGAGAGTTACTTGAGTTTCGGGGATTACATCCGCACCTATGATCTTCAACGGGTCGAAGGCCTGCTGCTACGCCATATCAACAGCACGTTCAAAGTGCTTGCCCAGACCGTGCCTGACGGCCTGAAGTCCGACGAAGTATGGGAGATGCAGGCCTATCTCGGTGCCATGCTGCGGCAGGTGGATTCGAGCCTGTTGGATGCCTGGGAAAAGATGCAGAACCCTGACTACGAGAGGGATGAAGTTGCGGTGGCCATGCCCGGCGCCGAGGAAGCCGCCAAGGATTTCACCCACGATCGCAAAGCCTTTCACGCCGCCATCAGGACACGGATCTTTGCCTTCCTGCGCTGCCTGTCCACCAACGAGTGGGAGGATGCTCTCCAGGCCTTGGAAGAGACAGCAAATGCCTCGCCCATGGATGCCGAGGGCGAGCTCTGGACGCCTGACGGTTTGAAGTCCGTCATGGCCGACTATCTGAGCACCCACCAAGGTCCACGCCTCGATCCTGAAGGTCGCAATGCCCGCCACACCTACATTCAGCCCAAGGCTGAAGAGCCTGACAGGTTGCTAGTCCAGCAGATGCTCGTGGATACCCGGGAAGACAACGACTGGGTAGCGGAATTCGAAGTGGATTTAAACGCTTCCAAAGATGCAGGCCAACTGGTGATGAACTTGCTGAGGTTTGGGCAATACCGGTAGCCGCGCGGTGGCCCTTCCGGAAGACGTGGATGCCAATAAGGTCAAAGCCGAATTGAAAAATGGCGTGCTCTCTGTGACGGTACCCAAGTGCCCGGGAATTCGTCCCAAAAAAAGCTGCAGTGATGACATCTCGAGTCATGACCGCTGCAGCCCCGAATATCTGGAGGTCAATTTCCACCTCCCACTGCTGATCCCATGCGCCCGCAGACTAGGCGCAAGGGGTACACGGCGGGCGAAATGATAAAGGCAACGAGAAGTAGTGTTTATCGTGCCTCCCAGGGCCCTGGACTTGGCTAATTGGGCTCAATTCACTCATCTTGAGAATTGTGACCTCGGACACGCGTTTTTCAGACCACATTCTAGTTTCACGAACTGAGGAGGACCGGATGCTCTGGATGGCCGCGGCTTTGGCATTGACGCTTTCCAGCGCAGGGGTCATTGGGACTGCCATCCCACCGACCCAGGTTGTGAAAGTTCAAAAAAAGGAGAAGTTGATTGAGGCGGAGAAGCCGCCTTTCACTGAAGGAATCTTTCCCTGTAGCCAGTGCCATAACTTGAAAGTGAACGGGAAAGTCAATCCGACACGCCGGGAACTCCAGTTCCACGACGAAATCCAGTCGGACTTTCATCACGATAGTGAAAATCGCTGGTGCCTGGACTGTCACGATGCCAATAACCGTGACGTGCTCCACCTCACGAGTGGCGCCGCAGTGCCCTTCACTGAATCGTACAAACTCTGCGGCCAGTGCCACGGGGACAAATACCGGGACTGGAAGCGGGGCGTGCATGGCAAGCGCGTGGGCCAATGGAACGGAGAGAAAACCTATTTTCTATGCGTCAACTGCCACAACCCCCACTCCCCGAGGTTCAAATCCCTCAAGCCCCTTCCACCCCCCATCCGCCCCAGTGATATGAATCGAGGTAAGCGATGAGTGCCTGCGAAAATTCCGGTGGATGTGGCTCCGAGGTAGTAGACCCAGGCCGTCGAGACGTCCTTAAATTCCTGGCGGTAGGTGCGACCATGGCCACCGGTGCCGCTTGCGACCTGGAAGGCTTCTTTCGCAAATCCTTCCGGGAACTCTCTCCCGCGGATGTCCGGCGGATGACCACGGGCTGGGAACGTAAATACACTCGCAAATATGGCAAGACCGTCACGGTCAGCGAAGTGGGGCCCATGGATGGCGTCAAATTCGGTTACGGTCTTGATCTCTCCCGATGTATCGGTTGCCGACGCTGTGTCTACGCCTGCGTGGAAGAGAACAACCAGTCCAGGAAAGAGCCCCAGATCCAATGGATCCGAGTGCTGGAAATGGATAAGGCCCACGGCGTTGATCTCAACCATTCCGATATCTATTATGATGCCGCGACAGTCCCACAACCCGGCAAGTTCTACATGCCAATACAGTGCCAGCAATGCGATGATCCCCCTTGTGTCAAGACCTGCCCGGTGGGCGCCACCTGGAAGGAAAAGGACGGCATCGTGGTCATTGACTACGATTGGTGCATTGGTTGTCGTTGCTGCATGTCCGCCTGCCCCTATGGAGCCCGTCATTTCAATTGGGCGGAACCTAGCCTTCCAGCCCAGGAAATGAACCCCAAGACTCACGTTCTGGGCAATCGCCCCCGGCCCAAAGGCGTGGTGGAAAAATGCACCTTCTGCATTCAGCGAACCCGCGAAGGGCTCTATCCGGCATGCGTGGAAGTATGTCCAGTGGGAGCGCGTAAATTCGGCAATCTACTGGATCCTGAAAGTGAGATCCGCCAAGCCATGGACACCAAGCGCGTGTTCATCTTGAAAGAAGATCTCGCCACCCACCCCAGCTTTTTCTATTTCTACGCGACCTAGGACGGACCCATGGCCATTTCCTTCCTCCGTGGCTCCGGCCGCATCATCTCTCAGGGCGATCGAGCCTACAAAATCTGGGTCGGATCTCTCCTTGCACTCATCGCCATCGGTCTGTTCGCCTATTCCTTCCAGGGGCGCCAAGGCCTCATCGCCACCAACCTGAGAGACCAGGTTTCCTGGGGCTTTTATGTGGGCAATTTCACCTTTCTTGTGGGTATCGCCGCCGCCGCCGTGATGCTCGTGATCCCCGCCTATGTCTACGATTGGGGTCCGATCAAGGAGGTGGCTATCCTAGGTGAACTCCTGGCGATTTCGGCCATTATCATGTGCCTGCTGTTTGTGTTGGTGGACATGGGGCGACCAGACCGGTTCCTGCATATCGTGCCCTTCCTGGGGAGTCCGAACTGGCCCATGTCCGTCATGGCCTGGGATGCCCTGGTTCTGAACATCTACCTGGGCGTGAACCTGGCTGTGGTCGTCCACATCCTGTACACGGGTTTCTACGGCAAGGCTTACAACAAGAAGATCGTCATCCCATTGGTGCTCTTTTCCATCCCCATGGCGGTGTCCATTCATACGGTCACAGCCTTTCTTTACAACGGCATGGCCGCCCGTCCGTTCTGGAACGCCTCGATTCTGGCGCCGCGATTCATCGTTTCGGCCTTTTGTTCCGGCCCCGCGGTCCTGCTTATTTTGTTCCAGGTGCTGCGCAAGAGGACTGGGCTTCCCATCAAGGACGAAGCCATCCAGAAGGTGGCGGAACTTATGGCCTACGCCATGTTCCTGAATCTGTTCCTGCTGGGCGCGGAGCTATTCAAGGAGTACTACTCCGCCACGGAACACCTGCTCTATACCCAATACTTTTGGAGTGGCATCGGCACCCACACCACGCTGGTGAAGTATGCCTGGAGCGGCCTAGCGGCCTCCCTCATCGCCTTTTTCATTTTCCTGGTGCCCAAATGGCGCCGGAACATGACCTTGCTGAATGTCGGCTGCGGACTCATATATTTCAGTGTCTATATCGAGAAAGGCATGGGGCTCGTCATCCCAGGCATGACGCCGGACACTTTGGGTGAAATTTATGAGTACAAACCAACCCTGGTGGAATGGGGCGTCACAGCTGGAATCTACGGTATCGGTTTCCTGGTATTCACCTTCCTGGTGAAGCTGGCGGTCCCCATCATGTCGGGTCATTTCAGTGCGGTTGAAGCAGAGCCTGCAACCTCAGCACCCGGTGAACTCAGTGCGGAAGCCCACTAGCAGTCTGAAAGATATTTAACAGCTCAAAGCGCTCTTGGAGGTCGCAGTGCGCGTCCTCGTCACCGGAGCCACTGGTTACATCGGTGGCAGATTGGTACCGCGCCTGATGGCCAAGGGTCATCAGGTGCGTTGCATTGCCCGGAATCCCACCCGCCTGGAAGGTCATCCCTGGCCTGGGGTTGAAATCGTCCTGGGTGATCTTGGGGATTCTACGGCCACGGCGAACGCCCTCCGAGGCATCGAGGTGGCTTTCTACCTGGTGCATTCCATGGCGGAGGGCCAAGCCTTTCGTGAGCGGGACCGTCTTATGGCCCTGGCATTCGGCGAGGCGGCAGCTAAGGCCGGCGTCAAGCGGATCATCTACCTGGGGGGCCTGGGAGATCCCGAAGAGGTCCACAGCAAGCATCTGGTGTCCCGGCAAGAGGTGGGCCGATGTCTATCGGAAAGCGGAGTTCCAGTGATCGAGTTTCGCGCGGCCGTGATCGTCGGATCTGGCAGTGCCAGCTTTGAAATGATCCGCGCCCTCACTGAACGGCTTCCCATCATGATCACGCCGAAGTGGGTGAACACCCGATGCCAGCCCATCGGCATTCGTTCAGTGTTGGAATATCTGGTGGAGGCATTGGATCATCCGGATGCCACGGGCATCTTTGAGATCGGGGGTCTGGATGTTCTGAGCTATCGGGACATGATGTTGCGCTATGCAAGCATTCGGGGGTTGCGCCGCATCATATTGTCCTTGCCGGTTCCCAAGCCGGAACTCAGCAGCCGTTGGGTTGATCTGGTGACACCCATTCCCTTTCGCATCGCGCACCCACTGGTGGAGAGTTTGCAGACCGAAGTAGTGGTTCGAGATGATCGTGCGTTGCGGGCCTTCAGCGTGCAGCCCACCGGTTACGACGAGGCCGTGCACCGGGCCTTGGCCCGCATGGCCTACGACGATGTGATGACAACATGGGCTTCCAGTCTTTCGAGCCTTTCACTGGATAAGCCTGAGGCGGATCAGTTGGGCGCTTATGAGGGCATGCTGCTGGATCGCCGTCGGCGGCGCGTGAAGGCTGATCCGGCTTGGGTCTTCGAGGTGATTTGCAGCCTCGGCGGTGAGGAGGGCTGGCCTGCGGGCAATGCGCTTTGGCAGTTGCGGGGCTTCATGGATCGCTTGGTGGGTGGAGTGGGCATGCGGCGGGGCCGTCGCCACCCCCGGGAATTGCGGGTTGGGGACCCTTTGGATTTTTGGCGGGTAGAAGCGCTCGAACCCGGGCACCTGTTGCGTCTACGGGCCGAGATGAAATTGCCTGGTCGGGCCTGGCTGCAATTTGAAGTGCTGCCTGATCCTGAAGGTGCACGAGTGGAGCAGACCGCCTTTTTTGAACCCCGTGGGGTCATGGGGTATCTCTACTGGTATTCAGTGATTCCCTTTCACCGTTTTGTGTTTCCAGGTCTGGTGGGTGCGGTGAAAGAGCGGGCCGAGGCCTCAGAAATCGTGTAGCGGGCTCCTGACCTCAATAGGATCGTTCACCGCTGCTCGTCAAGGCTGCCTTTACTCGCGCCCACTCCGAATCTATTTCCGAGGCGCGTTTCCTGACGGCGCCAAGATCGCTCTGGGCCAATTGTTCGAGCTCTTCACAAAGGGACACCATGCCTTTGGCTCCCACGGTGCCGCTGTTGGATTTCAGGTTATGAAGCTGTCGAACGGATTGAGTCCCATCGTTGATTTCCAGGGCTTCGTGAAGAGCCTGGATGCGTTTGGGGCCGTCTTCCAGGTATTCCCGCAACAGGGAAGCGACCCAGCCATCGGAACCATCGGGATCCAAGTTCTGAAGCGCTCCCAAGGTCGCTGTGTCCACCACCAGGCTTGGCCCTTTCTGGGCTGGCAACCAAGCGGCCAACATGGCTCGCAGGGTATCCGGGCGCAGAGGTTTGGCCAGGTAATCGTCCATGCCTGCGGCCAGGCATTTCTCGCGGGTTCCACCCATGGCGCTGGCGGTGAGTGCTATTACTGGCAGTCGCTCCCCGCGGCGGTCTTTCAATTCCCGTTTACGGATTTCGGCAGTCGTTTCGAAACCATCCATGCCAGGCATGTTGCAATCCATGAGCACCAGATCGAAGCCCTGTTTTTCCAGTGATTCCATGGCTTGGGTGCCGCTTGGGACCACTTCGCATTCAAAGCCCAACGAGCCGACCATCGCACGGGCGACTTTTTGGTTCATGGTGTTGTCGTCTGCGATGAGAATGCGATGGCAGGCGGCTCCGGGAATGGACAAGGTGAGGACCTTGGCGGGTTCTGCGGAGGTCTGCGGCATCAGCCCTAACAGCGTGAGCATGGCATCCTTCAATCGTCGCCGGCGCAGGGGCTTGTTGACGATGGCGGTATGTGGATCGCGGAATTGATCCGCGATTTCGCTTGCGTCATGAGCCGGTGCCAACAACAACACAGGCAATGTGCGGGTGAGGGGTTCTTGGCGCAAGTCCTTCAGCAGAGACTGGGCTGCTACCATCGGCATGTCTTGAATGATCAACAAAGGCTGCCCCTGGCCCGTGAGTGTGCGCAGTTGGACCATGGCGTGTTCCCCAGGCTCCAGAGGCTCCAGGTTCAGGCCCATGAATTCCAGGGTCCAGGCCAGACCTTGCAGCGTGGCTGCCCTGGCCCCGACACCGAACAATCGAAGTCCTTGGGGCAGCGTGGAGGTTGGTGAATCCGCTGGGTGCGTGGTTGGAGCGGATTCCGGGAATCCCAGCTCCATCCAGAAAGTGGCGCCCTTGCCGGGATCGCTCTTGACGCCTATCCGGCCACCCATGAGTTCCACCAGGCGATGGGAGATGGCCAAGCCCAGCCCTGTTCCTCCATAGCGCCTGCTGGTGGAACTGTCGGCCTGATTGAAGGCCTTGAACAGGCGGGTTTGGACCTCCACCGGGATACCGATGCCAGTGTCGTGAACTTCAAACCTCAGTTCACCCTTGCCCGGGGAACCGATGTTGGTTACCGAGAGGGTGATGCCGCCTTCATGAGTGAATTTGATAGCATTGCTCAGCAGGTTGATAAGAACCTGGCGCAACCTGCCAGGATCACCCACCAGCGCATCTGGAACCTCCGGGGGGATGAGGGAACACAGCTCAAGGCCCTTGGCTTGGGTGGCCTCGCCCAGGAGACCCAGGATTTCTTCAATGGAATCCCGCAAGCTGAAAGGTACTGATTCGATCAAAATCTTCCCGGCCTCGATCTTCGAGAAATCCAGGACGTCATTGAGGATGTCCAACAAGTTGTCTGCGGAATGGTGGACTGTTTCCGCATAATCCCGCTGCTGCAGTGTCAGGCCCGAATCCAGAAGCAGGCCGGACATGCCGATGATGCCGTTCATGGGGGTGCGGATCTCATGGCTCATGGTGGCCAGGAAATCTGATTTCATACGGGTGGCCGCCAGAGCTTCATCCCTGGCTTCGGCCAATTCATGGGTGCGCTCCGCTACGGTGGCCTCCAGAGCAGCTTTCTGGGATTTCAGGTGCTGCAATCTGGCCTTGAAATAGAACCACACGCCACCAATCAACAACAATACATATCCCATATACGCCCACCAGGTGAACCAAGGTGCGCTGCGGATGCTAAAGGGGAACAGAATGGGACCGCTGACATTGCCCGCGTAGTCCTTGCCCCACACTTTGAATACATAATTGCCTTTGGGCAGCGTTGGGTAATCCATTTTCGTATCTCGCACCCAGTCCGATGGGGCATCGTCCAGACCTTCCAATTGAGTACGGAAGAAAGTGTCTTCCTCACGGAAATAGCTCAGCAACGCATAGTCAAAGCGCAGATGGTTCTGGTTGTAGGCCAGCGAAACGCCTTCCAGCAATGCTTTGTCCGGACCCATGAGCCGGGCGGATTCCAGTTGGAGTGGCTTGGTCGTAACATCTTCCAATACTTGGTTGTGGTCAAACATCGCCACCCCAAGCACCGTGCCGGTCCAGAATCGGCCCTTGGAATCAAGGGTGGTGGAGCCTTGGGCGCAACCGTTACTGGGTAGCCCATCGCCGGTGGTAAACGTGAAGGACTCATAGTCAAGACCCGCTGCATGCTTTTCCTTGATGGGTTGAAACCGGGTCACTCCGCGCAGGGTCGTGAAAAAAAGGTGCCCCATGGCGTTTTGTTCTACCCGATAGACGGTATCGCTTCCCAAAGGGGGATCGCTCTGGATGTCGAAATGCACCCAGCCTCGCTCGGGATGATCTAGGTCCAGCCGGGATGCGCCTCCACCCATGGTGACGACCCATAACTGTCGCTCGCCGTTGGGTCCCCGGAATTCCTGGATGTGGCTTACGCGGAGCCCTGGAAGCTGCTCGGAAACAGGGTAGGGCCGCCACTTTCCGGTACGTTCTTCCAGACAGACGATGCCGCCGCCTCTGGTGCCCACCCACAATTCAGGATCACCAGCTGCATTGTTGGATTCCTGAAGCGTCGTCACGAAATTGTGTGGCAGGCCGTCAGCGGTGGTGTAGACCTTCCATTTGTCCTCTTCGAGCCGGACAAGGCCTTGGCGCGTACCGAACCACATCACCGGCTTTCCGCTGATTGATTTGGTTTGAGCTATGGCATACACCCATGGATCCGGGAACCGGTCGGCGTGTTCAAAGCTTTTCCAGGTACTCCCTTTCAAGGTGAAGACACCCTGGCCGCGGGTACCTACCCAAAGGGTTTCAGTCCCATTCGAGTCTTTGGTTTTTCCAAGGCTCAAGATGGCAGTGACGGGTTTTCCTTCGATGTGGTCCAGCGTTGTCCAAGAACTGCCCTGCAGCCGTGAGAGGCCTCCACCCAAGGTGCCAAACCACATGGTTCCATCGGCCAATTCCTGAATGGCGAAGACCACGTTTTCAGGCAACCCCGAGAGGGTGGTGTAGCTGAGCCAGCGCCCTAGAGGCAGTCGCGCCAGACCCCCAAATGTTCCGATCCAAAGGGTGGCGGAACCTCCAGGTGATTGCCTGGCGATGAGAGATCGAACCACATTGCTGGGCATTCCCCTTTTGGTGTCATAGGTCATCCAATGACCATTCTCAAAACGTGAAACGCCCCCTTCAGTACCCGCCCATATCTCTTGCTGACCAAGGTAATTCTTGGTTTGTGCAAGGCGATAGAAATAAGCACTGGAAAGGCCTGGTGCCATCGCGGTGGGATGCCAAGTGGCCCCATCGAATACCGAATACCCATGATCAGTTCCGGCCCAGAGCTCAGATCTGTTTATGCCTATATTGCCGCTGTCGAGTAGGCAAAGCGTTAGGGAACTTTGCAGCCCCATTTCATGAGCGCCCCAGTGACTCCACTGCCCTTCGTGGATGCGGTAGACACCTTTGTCCGTGGCTGCCCATACCTCTGGGATGCCGTCTGCGCCGTGCCTTTCCAGGAGTTCAAAAACAGTAGCAAAGGGAACAGGTGGCACCACGGCCTGCCAGATACCGTTATCAAGTCGCCATAGCCCGTGGTCCTGGGTTCCCGCCCAGATGATTGAGCGGCTTCCTTCTGAGGTTTCCAACAAACTGATGACCTGGCCATCGGGAAAATGTTCCGTGGGCCCAAAACTGGTCCATCGGCCATCCAGCAGGCGCTGAACACCGTCACCCCGCGTACCGAACCACATGCTGCCATCTTTGGCCTGCAGAAGAGCCACCACCCATGTGGATATCGTGGGCCTGGGCATGGGTACAGAAGTCCAGTCCCGACCATTGAAGCGCACCGCGCCATCCTGGGTGGCGATCCAGAGATAGTCTTTAGCATCGAAGAGAATGGCCTCAATGGAGTTTTGCGGAAGGCCGTCCTTGTCCGTGTAAAGGCGGATGGGCAAGCGACCCACCAAGGCCGCATCGTAAAGTGGTTTTGGCTGAGCCGGCGTAAATTGGGAAGGCCCAACAGCCAGGATCATCAGGCAGAAGCAGCGCCTGAAAAGACATGACCACTTGTGCAGCTGGAACTTCACGCCTGATCCTTCCTCTAAGGGAGTGAAGGCCAGCATAAATCAAGAATGCCCTTTGGCTAGGAGAATCGGATGGTGCCTAGTTCACGCCGCCCATCATGCGCTTGATACGGGGAGTCAAGGTGACCAGTACGAGCGCCATGACCGTTGTGATGGCAAACAGGCCACCAAATAGAGTGGCGGGTTTCAGACTGCCACTGAATCCGCCGGCAAGCCCAGCCAGCATATTGCCCAAGCCAATGGCGAAGAAGAACACGCCCATCATCACGCCTGAATAACGTGCTGGCGCAAGCTTCGATACCGTGGAGAGGCCCACGGGGCTTAGGCACAGCTCCCCGATGGTGTGCAGACCATAGGTTCCCACGAGCCACCAGGGCGCGACTTTCAGGGTTGGGTTAGCCGTGTAGGCAAGGCTCGGGAGCACCAGCAGCAACATTCCGGCACCCACGAAGAAGAGGCCCAGAGTGAACTTGATGGGGCTGCTGGGTTCCTTCTCTTTAAGGGCGATCCAAAGCCAGCTGAAAATGGGTGCCAGGAACAGGAGCCAAATGGAATTCACGCTCTGGAACCAGGTTGAGCGCAGGGTGAAGCCAAACAAGCTCATGCGTGTATGCTCGTCCGCAAACAAATTCAAAGTAGTGCCGGCCTGCTCGAAGACGAAAAAGAAAATCATGATGAAAAAGACCAGGAT
>JANYBM010000152.1 GCA_025361125.1 Holophagaceae bacterium
GTCGCGGCTATACCCCGGGGGTCACACCCGTTCCCATACCGAACACGGCCGTTAAGACCCGGAGGGCCGATGATACTGCGCTTTTAAACGTGGAAAAGTAGGTCGCTGCGACGTTAAATATCTGGAAAGCCCCACACATACCGTGTGGGGCTTTTTTAATGCTGATGTTTTGGCCGTTCTCACGTCATGAGCGCGCCAGGAGGGCTCGGAGTTCGCTAAGGGGTTCCTCCAACTGTTTGGGATATTCACCGCGCGCCTTGGCTTGGTCAGCATGTTTAAGGAAGAGCAGCGCGTATTTTCGAGAAGCGGCGAGCGCCTTAGCGTAGCGTGGATCACCCTTGAGTAGCTGCATGTCCGGGTCCATGAGCAGCCAGTCATAGCTGGGCGGTAATTGGGATTCTGTACTCTTGTCCAGCACCCACAGCGCCTCCTCCTTCATCCCCAGGCGGATCAGCAGAGGGCTATAGAATGTGGTCCGGTTCACCCAGTCTATGGAGCCCACCTCCTTTTGACGCCATTTTCTGATGATTTTCTTGGCCAATCCTTTTCCTCCTTCTGAGTCCCCATCCATGATGAAGCGCATCAGCCGGGACACAAAAGGCCAGCTCGATTCTGTATAGGCAAGTTTGGCTTCGCCGAAGCGCCCTGCGTGGAAGAGACAGTAGAATTTCAACCAAGTGTGAAATCCTGGCGTGGCCTCCATCCTGATGGCCTTCTCGACGATGGGAACACCTTCTCCGGGCCGTCCGGTGCATGCCAGGCACATGGCGGTCCAGCAATACCCAAGAGGATTCAACGGATCCAATTGTACGGCTCGCGAGCCTGTGGCCGCTTGGAAGCTGGCCGTGGGAACGATTGCCCCGAGATTGATCACAGTGCGGGCATCATTCGGCGCGAAGCGGGCTGCCTTCATGATGAATTCCACGGCGGCAGCCTGGTCGAGCCTGGGGCGGTTGATCTCGATCATGCTTCGCACCGCCCAGGCGCGTCCACAGCGGGGATCAAGCTCCAGGGCGCGCACCACCCATCGCTCCGCCTCGGCCTGGGCCTTGGGATCTTTTTGAGCGAAATGCTGTTCGTGAAAGGCCCCCGCGATCTCAGCTGCCAGTAGAGCGCTGGATGGCTCCAGCGACTGTGCTTTCCGGAAAGCTGCAAGCGCGAGATCAAAATCATGTTGATCCTTGGAGGATTCATATTGCCTTTGGAAGTAAGCGCCTTCCCGGAGTGCTAATTCCACATAAGAGCTGAACGTTGGTTGCCCCCTGGTTGCTCGGGCGATTACTCCTGGTTTCATGATGGCGGCGATTGCCTGAGCCGCATCGCGAAGAAGGCCGTTGTAGTTGTCCCGCCTGGCATCGTACTGGCTGGCCCAACGGACCTTCTGAGTGGCTGCTTCAGCCAGCTTCACGTTCAGGAGCAGGCGGTCACCCTCCGCCGTAACTGTGGTCAGGATCAGGAAATCAGCTCCGTAGGCCTTGGCTATTTTGTGAAAGTCGCCTTGGATCTTGTCCACTTGAGCGCTGGTAGGAGGAAGCTTTGTATCCAGACCTTCCATTTGTCCAAGCATGGTTGAGAGTGTGTCTGGCACAGCGTCTGTGAGGAAAGCCGAATCGGGCCGCCCGAACACCTTGGAGGGCAAGGCCACCACTGTTGGAACGTGGGCTGGATTGGTTTTTAGGCTCCGATTCTCTGAAAGCCATCCATTTATTAGTAATGAGATTGTGCCCAACCCTACTAGAATCGCTGCGGTTGTCCATATGGGGAATCCTCGTTTGGCTTTATCTGGAAGGTTGAATTCCAGAGGGATGAGCGCATCTGATCCTGAAGGCTCAATTTTTACCTCTCCGATGAAGCGAAAACCCCTTCCAGGTGAAGTCTCGATGAAGTGAGGTGTCTTGGAGAGATCCCCCAAGGCCTGCCGCACCTTGTGTACCGCGGTCCGTAAAGCGCCATCGAAGTCCAGGTTCACGTCCCCCGGCCAAATTGCGATCCTCAAATCACCGTGGCTGACTATTTCTCCAGGGTGTTCCAACAAAGCGACCAGGAATCGGAAAGGAATGTCTTGCAAGGGGATCGTAGTCCCGCCCTGACGAAGAATACCCGTGTGGGTATCCAGTTCGAATGCATCGAAACGATACTGTCTGAAAACTATTTGGGTTTGTGGGTACATGGCAGAAATCCGGGCGGGCTATTCTAGCTCCCATCGATCAAAACTATTAATAAAAAGATAATAATTGGAATCCAAACACCTTTCTCATGCCCTGGACACGATATCAGGGTGTGTGTGGACAGAAGTTCACACACCGTCCACGGGACATCAATGGCGTCCGAGCCTGCCGAAAGGCATCTTCCCCTCGGGTCTTCAGGCATCGACCCAGGCACAAGGAGGCATTTATGAATTTCTCAAACATCACCCTCACCACCCTCATGGCAGCGGGTCTAGCTGCCTTTCCCCAATCCACCAGCACGGATCAGATCTTGCAGGTGGCCCGCGCCACGTGGCCCGGCCCCCACTCAGTGGGTGTCGTGTGCGACTACTCGTGGAGCAAGGGGAGCATTGACGCCATGCTCGATTCCTTACCGCCTGGAAGTAACGTATACGTGGCGGATACGAGGCCAGGAACAGACATCGGGAAAGCCAGCGGAGTTCTCGTGCGAGTTCGACCTCTGTACGTCCTGCTGCTCCCCAAGGATCGTCTGGTCCACGATGGATCTTTCTATGCCGCTAAGGTGATCTATAGGATGAACCAGTGTCAGATCCCGACCTTAGCGACCACGCCTGCCGCCCTCGCACAAGGAGCCTGGGCTGTGATGGGGCCAGCCACAGGCAACATGCTACAAGTGAACCCAACCCTTACCGGGTACATCGAAACCTATGGGACACCGATCACTCCCTTGCGCCAGAACGCGAAAAAAACTAACGTCTCGACAAGAGCCACCGTATCCGTGATTGCCGCATTCTGAGCGTCATCAGAAGAATACGACAACGGCCCTTCGTGGGCCGTTGTCGTGGATGATGCACCCTCCTTTGGGGCTCATTGCTCGGCACACTTGCTGAACTCGTTCCTGGTTACACTGAAATGCCCCCGCTTCATGGGGGCAGTGCTTTTTCTACCTCACGGAGCCCTCAATGCCCATCACTGTCCGCCTGCCTGATGACTCCATCCGCGAGCTACCGGACGGTGCCACCGGCATGACCTTGGCGGAAAGCATCGGCCCGCGACTGGCGGAAGCCGCGCTTGGCATCCGTGTAAACGGTGGAAGGATCGTGGACCTGGTTACACCCTTGAACGAAGGGGAACAAGTGGCCATCGTCACGAACAAGGATCCGGAATCCCTCGAATTGATTAGGCATTCCGCGGCCCATCTCATGGCTCAGGCTGCAAAACGTGTCTTCCCTAATGCACGGGTGGGCATTGGCCCAGTTATAGAAGACGGTTTTTATTATGATTTCTGGATCGAAAAACCCTTCACACCTGAAGATCTCCTGGCCATAGAGGAGGAGATGCGCCATATCACTGAAGAAGCCTTGCCTGTGGCCAGGGAGGAACTCACCCGGGATGACGCCGTCACCCGTTTTGAGCAGATGGGGGAACCTCTCAAGATAGATCTGATCTCCAGTATACCAATTGGCGATACCATCACCGGATACCGACAAGGTGAGTTTTATGATCTTTGTCGTGGTCCTCATGTCCCGAATACGAACCGCATCAAGGCCTTCAAGCTGCTGAACACCGCCGGGGCTTATTGGCGTGGCGACGAAAAAAACCAAATGCTCTGCCGGGTCTATGCGACGGCCTTCCACTCGCAAAAAGAACTGGACGAACATCTGCATCGCCTGGATGAAGCCAAGGCACGGGACCACCGAAAGCTTGGCAAAGAACTCGGACTCTTCTCGTTCCATCCGGAAGCCCCGGCTTCGCCTTTCTTCCACCCCAAGGGCGCCGTGGTCTACAACGAGCTGGTGGCCTACATGCGAGACCTTTATCTGCGCCACGGCTACAGCGAGGTCATCACGCCGCAGATCATCGACGTGGAATTGTGGAAGGTTTCCGGGCACTACGACAATTTCAAGGAAAACATGTACTTCACGAGCGTTGATGAGCGTGAATTCGCGGTCAAACCGATGAATTGCCCCAGCCACTGCATGATTTTCGGAACGGCGAAGCACAGCTACCGGGACCTCCCGATCCGCTTCGCGGATTTCGGTCGGCTTCATCGCTACGAGCGATCAGGTGTCACCCACGGATTGACGCGTGTGCGGACCTTCTGCCAGGACGATGCCCACATCTTTTGTGCGGCTGACCAGATGAAGACCGAGATGGCGGCCTTCTTCGCGCTCATCCGGGAGGTCTACGACGTCTTCGGCTTCAGTGAGATTCGCGTGGCACTGTCGACCCGTCCCGAGAAGCGACTCGGTTCCGAAGAAATCTGGGATGCGGCTGAAGGAGCCCTTTCCGATGCTATGAATGATGCGGGCCTCCCCTTCCATATCAACCCGGGTGAAGGCGCCTTCTATGGTCCCAAGATCGAGTTCCAGGTGCTGGATGCCCTCAAGCGGCCCTGGCAGCTTGGCACGCTGCAAGTCGACTACTCCATGCCCGCCCGTTTCGGGCTCAAGTTCACCAAGGCCGACGGCACCGAGGAATCCCCGGTCATGCTGCATCGGGCCATGCTTGGCAGCGTAGAGCGCTTCTTGGGCATCCTGATCGAGCACTGCGCTGGCGCGTTTCCCACCTGGCTGGCCCCAGTGCAAGTCGTGATCCTGCCCATCACGGATCGCGTGCATGAATTCGCAGCGGTCCTTGAGCAGCGATTCAAGGCTCTTGGACTGCGGGTGGAGCTTGATGGACGCAATGAGAAGGTCAACGCCAAGATCCGCGATGCGCAACTTCAGAAGATCCCCTACATGCTGGTTATTGGCGACCGGGAAGCCGAGGCGGGAACCGTTTCTGTAAGACATCGCCATAAAGGTGACCAGGGTGTGCAGTCCGTGGAAGCTTTTCTGGCCATGCTCCAGGCTGAAATCCAGGGCCGCTTGCGATAAGCCAGAAAAAGATGATAGGAAAGCGTCCACTCCCTTGATAAACTTGTTGTTCTTTGTGTTAGGCCTTACAGGAGGTTTGTTATCCGGTCACTTGAAACCCGCATCAATGACGGTATCCGTACGCCGGAAGTCCGAGTCATAGACGAAGACGGAGCCCAACTCGGAGTCATGACGCCCCAACAGGCGATCCGTGTTGCTGAAGAAAAGGGCCTGGACCTTGTAGAGGTCTCCCCCACTGCCAAACCTCCGGTATGCCGGATCATGGACTACGGTAAATACATGTTCATGGAGGCCAAGCGCGACCACGCGGCCAGGGCCAAGCAGAAAAACATCGTGGTCAAAGAAGTCAAGTTCCGCCCCCGCACCGATGATCACGATTTCGAGTTCAAAGTGAAGCACATCCTCCGCTTCCTGGAGGAAGGCGATAAAGTGAAAGTGGTAGTCATGTTCAGGGGTCGCGAAGTGGTCCACAGGGATATCGGCTTCCGGATCTTCGAAGACGTGTTCAGCCGCATCCTAGACAAGTGCATCATTGAAAAAGCTGCGGGTATTGATGGCCGGGACATGCACGCCATCGTTGCTCCAAGGCCAGTAGAAATTCCGAAGAAGGTCAAGCAAGCTAAATCCGACCAACCTTCAGCGGCCTCAGCAGCAAACGAAACCGTAACGACAAACGAGGTTCAAAATGCCTAAGCTAAAAACCCACAAGGGAGCTCAGAAGCGCTTCAAGAAGACCGCCACCGGTCGTTACAAGCGCGGCTGCTCGCACCAGCGCCACATCCTTACCAGCAAGTCGCCCAAGCGGAAGCGCCAGCTGGACATGGGCCGCATGGTGAGTAAGTCCGACACCAAGCGCGTTGCTGAAATGCTCCCCTACGCCTGATTATTTTTATCAACCCCCGGCGGCCCATGCCGCCCCCGATGTGGCCCATAAAACTCGATTGAGTTGCCACCAGGAAAGGACCTCCCATGACACGCGTCAAACGTGGTTTTAAACGAGTCCAGCGCCGCAAGCGCATGCTCAAGTTCGCCAAGGGTTTCTACGGCGCCAAATCCCGCCTGTACCGCTCCGCCAAAGAAGCTGTCGAGAAGGCTTTGGGTTACGGCTACCGCGATCGCAAGGTCAAGAAACGCGACTTCCGTAAGCTGTGGATTGTCCGCATCAGCGCGGCCTGTGGCCAGAATGAAATTTCGTATTCCAAGTTCATGGGTGGTCTCAAGAAGGCTCATGTGGACCTGGATCGCAAGATCCTGGCGGACCTTGCGGTGCGCAATCCAGAAGTGTTTACCAAGCTCGTGGCCACGGCCAAGGGCTGATCGAACTCACTCGATGAAGACCCGAAAGGCCGCGTGAGCGGCCTTTCTTTGTTTGACAGGAATCCCGTGACTCAACCTGATGCCAATGCCCTTAGTTTGCTCCCCACTGAGATGGTCGAAGCCTGTGACGATTTTTCATCGGCACTTTCAACTTGCTCGACTTTGGACGAGTTGAACCGGCTGAAGGGCATCTACATCGGTCGAGAGGGGAGCTTCTCTTCGCGACTGATGGATGCCCTTAAAAAGGCGCCAAAAGAACAGAAGCGGAATCTGGGCGCGGTCGTCAACGGACTCAAGAAAACCTGGGAAGATGCCATCAAAGTCCGTCAATCCGAGTTGGAAACAGCTAAGCAACACCTTGATTCCGCCAAGAATGCATGGGATGCGACCCTACCCCCACCCACACCGCCAACCGGTGCTTTGCATCCCTTGAATCGGCTTATGGACCGGCTGGTGGATGTGTTCCGCCCCCTTGGGTATCACGTGGAAGAAGGCCCAGAAGTGGAGACCGAGGAACACAATTTCGATGGTCTCAATATCCCTGAAGACCATCCAGCGCGGGGTACCGCGGATACGTTTTATCTGGCCCAGCATTCAGAGCTGCTGCTACGCACGCACACAAGCCCGGTCCAGGTTCGGGTGCTCAAACGGTTGGCGCCGGAACTCGAGAAGAAGGGCGGCATCCGGTTTCTCGCGCCGGGGCGGGTGTACCGCAAGGACGAGATAGATCCAACGCATTCGCCCATGTTCCATCAGGTCGAGGGCATGCTCGTTGGCAAAGGCATTGGGATGCACCATCTGAAGGGCACACTGGCCTACGCCATGAAAGCACTCTTCGGTCCGGAGGCCGATGTGAGATTCCGGCCTTCCTACTTCCCGTTTGTTGAGCCAGGTTGTGAGATGGATGTGCATTGCCCGCTTTGCGGCGGCTCGGGCTGCCGCGTGTGCAAGGGCAGTGGCTGGGTTGAAATCCTGGGCGCGGGGCTGATTCATCCGAATGTGCTGCGCATCGCGGGCATTGATCCCGAAATCTGGAGCGGCTTCGCCTTTGGAATGGGCGTGGAACGAACAGCCATGATGGTGAGCCAGACGCCTGATCTGCGGCTCTTTTTCGAGAATGATCAACGCTTTCTGCAGGTGATGGGAGGACTGGACTGATGCTCCTTTCGCTGAATGCCCTCCAGCAGGAATTACCCGCCATAGCCGAGACTTCTTTGAAGGACCTTTGCGAATTGATCGCCTCTCTGGGGTTCCCCATTGATGGGGTGGAACAAGGTGAACATGGACCGGTGTTGGATGTGGACATTACCGCCAATCGTGGCGATGTGATGAGCCACCGAGGTCTGGCTCGTGACCTTGCCGCCAAGCTTGGTCTGGATCTTTCTCCTGTTGAACTGGATCCACTGGAAGAAGGAGATGCTCTGGTCTCAGTTCGGCTTGAGGCCGATGCATGCCCGCTTTACTCCACCGCGATGTTGACCCTTGGCGCGCTCCAATCCACACCTGAAGAGGTGAAGAAATTCCTCGCGAGTCTCGGCTCAAGCGCGAAAGACCTTGCCGCGGTGGATGCCTCCAACGAATTGCTGCATCGTTATGGGCACCCCACCCATGCCTTTGATGCGGATAAGTTACAGGGTGGCATCGTAGTCCGGTACGCGAAAGCTGGCGAGAAAATCACCACCTTGGATAGCGTGGAACGAAACCTGACTGAAAAGGATCTGGTCATTGCCGATGACAGCGGAGCCATCGCCATGGCGGGTCTCATGGGTGGGGATAGCACCAAAGTTGATATGGACACTCGGCGTGTGCTGCTGGAATCCGCGTGGTTCGAACCTCGCGTGGTGCGCGCCATGGCCCGCCGCCACGGACTTCACACGGATGCCAGCCATCGGTTCGGTCGCGGGGCGGACCCTTCCATGGCCCGCATTGCACGGGATCTGCTGGCCGCGCGGCTTAAGAATTGGGCCTGGGCAGCTCTCGATGGAGCCTGGACAGAAGGCCAGGAACCCGCCATTGGCAAGCCGATCAATCTGACCAAGGATTTGTTGCAACGCATCGCCGGAGAGCCACTCTCTATTGAGGACGCAGCTTTATTGCTGAACCGGTTGGGGTGTGTGGTGGAAGAAAACACGTCTTCGCTACAAGCTGCGCCTCCAACTTGGCGCCATGATTTGACGCTGCCTGAGGATCTGGTCGAAGAGGTGTTGCGCTTGCGCGGTTACGACCTCATCCCCTCGGTTTTGCCACCTGTGGGTTCCGATCCAGAGCCCCTTGCCGCGGAGTATCAGCAACGGCATGGCATCGCCAGGAGGCTGGCTTCGCTCGGTTTTTATCAAACCGTGACGCTTGGTTTCGTCAGCCCTGAGGCCGACGCGGAATTCGCCGATACGTCAGCTGAAGGCCGCACCCTGGGCAATCCGCTGGGTTACGAATTTTCTGTTTTGAGGGGCTCGCTGCTGCCCTCGTTGCAACATGCCGCCGAGCACAATTTGCGGCAAGGTGCGCGGGAAGTCCGGCTCTTTGAAATCGCACCCACATTTCATTCCACATCGAACGGCCCTGAAGAACATTCGACCCTGAGCATTGTGTGGGCTGGCGAGACTGGCGGATTGGATCCCATGACGTCCAGGGGTCCAGTTCATCCGGCTGCCCTTCAAGGCGTCCTGGCGGCCTTAGGCGCTCAGGGCGAGGTCAGAACGTTAGAGGGGGGTATTCAGGCTGTAGAAGTTGCTTTAACGGATATTCCTGCCTCGCCTGAGCGGGTGATCCCAACCTTTAAGGGCTTCAGCCGGTTTCCCTCGGTGGAACGGGATCTGTCCCTGGTGGTGCCCCTCGATCTTCCCTTCGCTCATTTGAAAACGGCCATTCAAGCGGCGGTAACGGGAACACCGCTCCAGACCCTCACCTGCGTGGACATCTACCGGGGCAAGGGCTTGCCCGAAGGCCACCAAGCTTGGCTGCTACGTCTAATCTTCCAGGGGGACCGCACGCTCATGGGAGAGGAGGTGGACGCTTGGGTGGCGTCGGCCCTGGAGTCAGCCCGTTCCCTTAAGGCAGAGCTGCGCGGATAGCCAGATAAGCCAGATACGCCGTCCGATGTCCGGCATAGGGGCTCCAGCTCTGCGAGCGTGGTGAGCAGGGAGGCTCCGCATCCACGAGTGTAGCGGTGGGAGCACGCACTGCGCCCGATAGATGGAGCGTCCATAACGCGAACTAGCCAGAAAAGCACTGGCTAATTCGTAACGGTCGCTAAGCTATACAGAAGGTGTCCCAATGGATCTTCTCAAACAACTCGAAGGCAAACTCCAATCCCTGGTCCAGCAGCGCAATGAATTGCGGGACCGGGTGGCGGCGCTCCAGGCTGAAGCGGATGAGATCAAGGAAGAGGGCCTGAAAGAGGACGAGGAACTGCATCGCCTCAGGGCCCAGGTGGAAAGCCTGACCCATGACAAAGCAGCCCTTGTGGCCGAGCGGGAGGAACTGAGCACCCAGGTGGCGGGCATCCTCAAGCTGGTGGAGGACCTGAAATGAAGTCCCCTGCCATCCGCATTCCCGCAGGGAAAGTCACGCCCATCCCCCGCAAACCCAAGCCCCAGGATGTTCATATCGAGGTATTGGGCCGTACCCTGAAGGTCCATACCCTTGAGTATGGCGACACCCTGACCCGGGCCAAGGAAGTGCTCGAATCAGGCTTTCACGACATGGAAGAGGCCTATGAGGTAACATGGGGGAGTTCCCCTTCAGCCCTGGACTCAACCACCTGGCTGCTGATGGGGGCCCTGAACCTGGCGCATCGTGTTGCGCAATTGGAGCAGGAAGCCACCCGCACCACCCAAGACCTGGAACACACTCTTTCAAAGCTTCTCGACGACGTTCCGGATGAATCCCACGACTCCCACCTTCAACCCTCGACTCCTCCGGGAGGACAGGACAGTCTGTTTGGGAGCGAACCTTGATCCCTGCGAGGCCCGTGTTTTGGCCAAGCGCTTGTTCCGTATAACTGCCTGGGAGACCTTACCCCGCCTGTGTGCGTTCCGCGTTGCGGCGCGTCTTAAAAGGCGGGTGTTCCGCAAGGAACGGTGGTTTCCCCCCTATACCTTAGGGAACTCGGCAAGCCCACACGACTGAGCGGGGACTTGGTTGACAACTTGGATGCGCGGGTGACTCCAACCCTCATGGAGACACCGCGATGAATACATTGACCCTTATCCTTGGCGCGGCAGCGGTCCTGCTGCTGATCGCCACGATCATCTTTGCCCTTCAAGCCACCAAGGCGAAGGCCCAGGCGACGGCGGGCACCGATGCCCGGATCCATGCCGAGGCCGAGGCCAAAGTCATCCGCGATCAGGCCAGCCGATCTGCTGAAACGGAGATCAAGGGTGCCAAGGACCGTGCCCAGCGGGAAGCAGACGCCATCCTGAAAGAAGCCCAGCTCAAGGCTAAGGAGCAGGCCTTGGCGGCCAGGCAAGAAGCCGAGAAGCTGCTTTACGAGCGTCAGGGTGCCCTGGACAAGCAGGAACAACGCATCCAGTCCAAGGAAGATAATCTCGATAAGAAAACTTTGGCTCTCGACGAGAAGAACAAGGGTATCGAGCAGAAAACCAAAGAGCTGGAAACCGCCACCGAGAAGCGGAAAGCGGAACTGGAAAAGCTCCAGGCCCAGCAGGCCGAAGCCAAGGCATTGGTGGAAGCCCAGGCCAAAAAGCTGGAAGAAGTGGCTGGCCTCACCCGCGAAGATGCGAAGAAGGAAATCATCGAATCCCTTGAATACATGGCGAAGATGGATGCCGCCAAGCTCATCCGGCGCATCGAGGAAGAAGCCCAGGAAGAAGGCATGAAGAAGGCCCGCTGGACCATCGGCGCGGCCATCCAGCGTGTGGCATCGGATGTGGTCTCCGAAGCTGCCGTTAGTTCCGTCCAGCTGCCCAGCGACGACCTGAAAGGCCGCATCATCGGCCGCGAAGGCCGCAACATCCGGGCGATCGAAAAAGCCACAGGCTGCGACCTGATCGTGGACGATACGCCCGAGACCATCGTGGTTTCTAGTTTCGATCCCATCCGTCGCGAGGTGGCGCGCCAGGCCATTCTCAAGCTGCTGGCTGACGGTCGGATTCACCCCGCCCGCATTGAAGAAGTGGTCGAAAAAACCAAATTGGACATGGACCAGCATTTGAAGGAAGTCGGCGAAGCCGCCGCCATCGAGATGGGTTTCCCCGATGTCCATCCCAAGCTGCACAAGCTGCTGGGGCGGCTCAAGTACCGCACGAGCTACGGCCAGAACGTGCTGGACCATACCAAAGAAGTCGCGCATATCGCCGAATACATGGCGGGCGAAATGGGCTGCGATGCAAAGCTGTCAAAACGGGCCGGTCTCTTCCATGACATCGGCAAAGCCATTGATCGCGAAGTGGAAGGCACGCACATCGAGATCGGCATGGAGATTCTGCGCAAGTTTGGCGAGAAGGAAGCTGTCATCCACGCCATGAGCTGCCATCACGGCGACTTCGAGCCGCGCACGGTGGAAGCCATGCTCATCACGGCAGCAGACGCACTCAGCGCCGCGCGGCCGGGCGCTCGACGCGAAATGATGGAGACCTACGTCAAGCGGCTGGAGCAGCTCGAAGGCATCGCCAACAGTTACAAGGGCGTGCAGAAGAGCTTCGCCATGCAGGCGGGCCGCGAGATCCGCATCATGGTGGACGCAGGCCAGGTGAACGACGACCAGGCCTTCTGGATCGCCAAGGATGTGAGCAAGCGCATCGAGGCCGAGATGCAGTACCCCGGCCAGATCCGGGTCACGGTCATGCGTGAAACCCGCGCCACGGAGTTCGCAAGATAGGTAGGTCTGATGCGAGCCTGGCTGCCCATACTGCTGCTCTTTTTCTCCAACATAGCGATGACCTTTGCGTGGTACGGGCACCTCAAGACCGAACGCAATTCACCACTTTTCATTGCCATCCTGGTGAGTTGGGGCATCGCCTTCATCGAATACTGTCTGCAAGTGCCCGCGAACCGCATGGGCTATGGTCGCTACACGTTGCCCCAACTGAAAGTCATTCAGGAAGTACTGACCCTCATCGTTTTCGCTGCTTTTGCGGTCTGGTACATGCGGGAGAAGCTGACCCTCAATCACCTCTGGGCCGCCTGCTGTCTGGTGGGAGCGGTCTTCTTCACTTTCAAGAGATGACGTGCTCGTTGATAAGGTGGAAGATTTCACTGTGCCTCAATGAGTTTCAGGATGGCCTCATCATTGGGAAGTTGCCTTACTTTCGCCAATCGCCGTGCGGCATCCCGCCATCGGGGTTCACGTCGGAAGACCTCCTTGAAGATGGGCAGGGCCTCTTGCACACGGCCGCCATTCACAAGTGCCACGGCATGCCAGTAGGGCAGTTCCACGATTTGTGGTGCTAGTACGGCAGCGGCCGAGTAAGCCGTCAGTGCTTCCTTCCACTGATTCCTGGACACGAAGGCATCGCCTTCGTTCATGAGCGCATAGGCGCGCTGAAGTTGGACCAGACGCGAAAGCTCGGCGATGGGATCAGCGCTATCCTCCACCCGCAGATCAAAAAGTTTGTCGTTCCAAGGCTGCCCCGAGGGCTTGCCCTTGACGATGAGGATGGCCGCGCTCTGCATGCCACGAAAATCGCCGCCTTGATCCTGAGCGGCTCGAAGGGCGGCCAGCAGGCGATCCGCCAGGTCGAGCCGGGAATCCTTGAGGGCATCGCGATAGGCCTTCGCCATGGCCGGCCAGACCGTGTTCTTGCCCATCATGTTGGCCTGCACTGCGAAACCTTCACCCACGACGCCTCCGGCCTCGGGAATATCCATGGTTCCGGTATGAGAGGCTGCCCGGCCTTGTGAATCCACCATGCCAACCTGTCTCACGGCAGCTTCGGAATCCACGGATACCAGAGCCTTCAGGGCCTCTGGCGCACTCTTTCCCG
This sequence comes from Holophagaceae bacterium, assembly GCA_025361125.1. GTDB lineage: Bacteria > Acidobacteriota > Holophagae > Holophagales > Holophagaceae > JANXPB01. The sequence continues at coordinate 13,309 of JANYBM010000152.1, forward strand.
CCTTCATCAATTGCAGCCCTAGCGGCCCGTAGGCGATATCTGGAATGCTCTGGGTGGCTACTGCGCCCACACCAGGCTCCGCGTGAATCACCCCGCTGCCCACGTTGAACCAGTGGCTCTGCACGGCCACGCCCAAATCCCCGGTTACCGGATCGCGGGCCACGATGGAGAAGGTGTGGACGGGGCGTTGGGCGCGGGGCGGCG
>JANYBM010000168.1 GCA_025361125.1 Holophagaceae bacterium
CACCAAATTCCGCGTGGCGTCCAACAGCAAACTGTTCACCGCCATCGCGATCATGCAACTGCGCGAGGAGGGCAAGGTCGGCCTGGACGATCCGGTGGCGAAGCACCTGCCGTGGTTCAAGGCCAAGCCCGCCGGGGGTGACGATGGCCCCATCACCCTCGAGCAACTGTTGTCCCACAGCTCAGGCCTGCAGCGTGAGGCGGGAGATCACTGGACCTCCTTCCAGTTCCCGACCCGCGAGGAGATCCAGCGCCTGTACGCCGATCGGCAGGCGGCGTTCGCCTCCTCCGTCCGCTGGAAGTATTCCAACCTGGCCTATGCCATCGCCGGCCTGGTGGTCGAGAAGGCGAGCGGCCTGCGCTGGGCCGACTATGTGGAACGCAACATCTTCAAGCCCCTGGATATGCACGATTCCAGTGTCGACAAGGACGTTCCCGGCCTGGCGGTTCCCTACGGCCGCCGCATGCCCGACGGCACCCGCGAGGTGCTGCCCTTCGTTGATGCGCGCGGCATGGGGGCCGCCACGGGGGTCACCTCCACTGTCGAAGACCTGGCGAAGTTCATCTCGGCACAGTTCCGCCGCGGCCCGCGGGGACCGCGGCAGGTCGTCAGCGGCGGCTCGTGGCGCGAACTTTTGCGCGTGCGGTCGGTGGAGGAAAACTGGACGACGGGCACCGGCCTGGGATTCGATGTGAAGCGCGTCAAGGACCGCACCTACATTGGGCACGCGGGTGGCTATCCCGGCAATACGACGCAGACTCTCATCCAGCTCGACGACAAGGTGGGCGTCATCGTCCTGACGAACACCAACGACTCGAACCCTGGCGACATCGCCAACCAGTTGATGGCCACCGTGGGCCAGGCCATCGCGAAGGCGGCTGCGGTCAAGCCCGCCACCGTGGCCTGGGATCCGGCCTGGGAGCGCTTCGCGGGCCTGTACCGGGGGCGGGGCGGAGACCAGCAGGTCGTGCTGCTCAACAAGAAGCTGGTCATCATCACGCCCAACGGACCCAACCTAGACCAGATCATCACCCTCGAGCCACTCGGTGGAGGACGTTTCCTGTTCGTGGCCCCCACCGGCGGCGGCGTGGTGGGCGAGGTGGTGCGCTTCGTCGAGGAACCTGGCCGACCGATGCGGATGTTCGCCGGGGACTCTTGGATCGACCGCATTCCCGAACCCTGAGTGACGTTATTTTCAAAAGGGTGGACCGGACTTCAACCGAAACCAGCAGTCTTCAAAGGGAACCGAGCCAGCACGCGGTAGCCCATCATCCCGTCCTGCGGCACAGATTCCACCAGTGCGAAATCCTGGATCCACCAACAGACCTGCGGCATGACGTTCAAGGCAGCAGCTGTCCACTGGGCGTTGCGCAACAGCGTGATGTGGGGTTTGTGCTCACGCTCATCGAACGTGAAACCATGCATGGCCAGGGCCTGCTCCAAGGCGCCGAGCAGTCGCCCCAGTGACGGCGGCACCGGGTCAGGCGCGGCGAACACGAGATGGTTGCGCCCCCAGTAGTGCGCCCTGTCAAAACACAGTTCGAAACCCTCCGTGCTGACTTCCTGCGCGGCATGCCGCAACGATTCAAACCTGGTCCGCTCGATCCCGCCGATGAACACCAACGTCAAATGCAAGGTTTCGCTACGCATGGCGCGCCCCCCGCATTGCTGCTTCAACGGCGCCTGCCACGCGGCCAGTGCCCCACTTTCGGCGACAGTTGGCCAAAGGGCGAAGAACACCCGCGCGTTCGGGTTCTCGGTTTGGCGGCTCATACAACCAGCAATTTAGCCCATTGTGAACTTTTAAGGCCAGATCGATGGATTGATCCAGGCCGGGCTTGGCTATGATGCACTAAGGTTTACCCCGGGGACTCCCATGTTGACGATCTCGGAATCGCGATTCTCAACTCAGCACACCATCGCCCTGGTGATGGCGGGCGGGCGTGGTAAGCGTCTGATGGAGCTCACGGATCACTATTCCAAACCCGGTCTCGATTTCGGTGGTAAATACCGCATCATTGATTTCACGCTGTCGAACTGTGTGAATTCCGGTTTTCGTAAAATCATGGTGTTGACGCAATACAACTCGCACCGCCTGCTGCAGCATCTCCAATTTGGATGGACGTTCTTGGCGGGCAATCTGGACGAATACGTCCATGTGCTTCCTGCCCAACAGAGCATGGACAAGAACGCCTGGTACAGCGGCACAGCGGATGCCGTTTACCAGAACCTGAGCAGCATCCAGTCCGCCAACCCCAAGACTGTGCTGATCCTTGCCGGGGACCATATCTACCGTATGGACTACAAGGTTTTTCTTCAGGACCACCTGAACCACCAGGCGGACATGACCATTGCCTGCCTGGAGGTGCCGCGCATGGCCGCTCGGGGGTTTGGCATTGCCCAGGTGAATGATAAAGACCGCATCATTTCCTTCGTGGAAAAGCCGGAGGATCCGCCCTCGGTCCCAGGCAAACCCGACTGGGCTTTTGCCTCCATGGGCATCTACTTGTTCAATGCGGAATTCCTCTACAAGGCGCTGCTCCGCGATGCGGAGGATCCAGATTCCGGCCATGATTTCGGCAAGGACATCATCCCCAAGCTGGTGCATGAAGCCAAGGTCTACGCCCACCGTTTCGAGCGCAGTTGTATTCCAAACAAGGGGCATTCGGAACCCTACTGGCGGGACGTGGGCAGCGTTGATTCCTATTGGGGAGCCAATATGGACCTCACCACCGCGCACCCAGCCTTGAACCTCTACGACAAAGGCTGGCCCATCACCACCCATCAGGAACAACTGCCGCCCGCGAAATTCGTTCATGCGGGAGAGATGCGCAATGGGGTTGCCCTCTCCAGCCTGGTGTCCGGCGGTTGCATCATCTCCGGCGCCCATGTGCATCATTCCCTGCTCTCCAGTCGGGTCTCGATCCATTCCCACGCCCGTCTGGATGGGGCCATGGTGCTTCCAGATTGCGACATTGGCCGCCATGCCCGCCTTCGCCGTTGTATCGTGGCCCGGGATTGCCGCATTCCAGAGGGCCTGGTGGTCGGCGAAAATCCTGATGAGGATGCCCGCCGGTTCTATCGGACCGAGGGTGGCGTCACCCTGATCTCCCAGACCATGCTGAGCCAGTTGGAGTCCTAAATTTTAAACGTTCTCTTCGTCGCGTCCGAACTGTTCCCCTACATCAAGGTTGGCGGCTTGGGCGATGTGATGGCAGCCCTGCCAAGGGCCTTGCGTGCTTTGGGTGCCGATGCCCGACTGTTGTTACCGGCCTACCCAGCCATTCGCGAAGCATTGGAGATCCGTGGCGAGGTAGCTAGGTTCCAGGACCTTATGGGGGGTGGCCCAGCCCGGATCCTTCGGGCTGAGGCGCCGGGATTACCCTTGTACTTGTTGGATCAGCCGACCTTCTTCAATCATCCTGGCAGTCCCTATGGCCATCCAGAGAATCTGCCCCAGCGCTTTGCCGCTCTCTGCTGGACGGCTGCGCATCTGGGCCGCGTGGGGGATTCTGAAGGCTGGCGGCCAACAGTCCTTCATGGTCATGACTGGCCCGCGGGCCTCATGCCGGCCTATGTGGCCTACGGTGGTGAACCCCGTCCCGCCACGCTGATGACCATCCACAACATCGCTTTCCAGGGACGCTTCCCGGCCTCGCTATTGGATGACTTGTGGCTTCCCAGCCGGGCCTTCACTCCCGAAGGTGTCGAATTCGAAGGGGACATTGGCTTCCTTAAGGCCGGCCTCACACTGGCGGACCGCCTGAGTACTGTAAGCCCCAGTTATGCCCGCGAAATCCAGCAGGACGGGGGCCACGGGTTGGAGCGACTGCTGACGCATCGGAATGGCACCCTGCGGGGGATCCTTAACGGTGTGGATCATCTGATCTGGAACCCCGCCAAAGATCCGCATCTCTTCAGCCACTACGATCTGAAACATCCGGCCCGTCGAGCGCCGAATCGTTCTTATTTTCAACGAAGATTGGGTCTCCAGGAGGACTCAAACGCCCCCATCTTTGCAACGGTGAGCCGACTGGATGTGCTCAAGGGCCTCGACCTGGTCCTGGACAACGTGGAACACCTGGTGGCGCGGGGTGCCCAACTCGCGCTGTTGGGGCAGGGTGAACCTCTGCTTGAGACGGCCTTCCGTCAAGCAGCCCAGCGGTATTCAGGGCGTGTGGCCACGTTCATTGGATATGACGAGGCCCTGGCCCACAAAACTTTCGCTGCGGCTGATGTGATTCTGGTGCCCTCGCGCCAGGAACCCTGTGGCCTCACTCAGCTCTACGCCCAAGTTTATGGCGCCATTCCCCTGGTGCGGCGCACGGGAGGGCTGGCGGACACGGTGGTGGGCGTGTCACCGGAAACGCTGGCGGACGACACCGCCACGGGTTTTCAGTTTGATGAGGCCAACGGATGGGTGCTGGGGGAAGCCATCAACCGCGCCTTGAATCTGTTCAGCGATCCCAGCACTTGGCGGCAAGTCCAGCGGCGGGGCATGCTGGCGAATTTCAGCTGGGAAGGCCCTGCCAGGGCCTATCTTGAACTGTATACAGCCATCCCAGAAAAAGGGGTTTGACATGGACTTCCGCAACCATTGGCAAGCGATCAAAACTCACCCCATGGGGGGCTGGCTGCACGTTTCCGAGTCGAACCTGCCAACGCTTGACCCAGCCGGACGACTGCTCTGGTGCGGCATCGGGGGTTCGTTGCTACCCTCCGAAACCCTCGTGCGGGCTTTCGGAGACGAGCGGGCACGCCTCAACTGGGTGCCCCTGGCTTCGCCGGAACCGGTGCCGGATTTTCGCCTCCGGTCTGACGACCAGCTGGTCTATGCCTCCAAGAGCGGCAAGACCTTGGAACTCTGGACCTGGATTTCGCGACTACGAACGTTACCGGGTTTTGGGGATCTCGCTGCACCGATCCTCATCACCCAGGATGACGCGAACCCTCTGGCCACTTGGGGCCGGGCGAATGGGTGCAGCATTCTGCCAATTCCGTTGGCGGTGGGCGGCCGTTTTTCGGCCTTCACGCCCATCGGCACCCTGCCACTGGCCTGGATGGGCCGCGATGTTTCAGCCTTCCTGCGGGGTGGTCGTGAAGTCATCGCTCAGGTAGAGGCCAACCAAGGGCCCTGGTGCGACCGTATCGCCGCCACCGGGGACCGGTTGCTGGAGGCCCACCAGAATGGAATCACCGACTGGGTGATGATGCCCTACGCCACGCGCCTTGACAGCCTTTCGGCCTGGTGGGTGCAATTGGTGGCGGAATCCCTGGGCAAGGTGGCGAAGGATGGCATCCGCAAGGGTTTTACGCCCATCCGTGCGGTGGGTCCCGTGGACCAGCACAGCCAATTGCAGCGTTGGATGGCGGGGCCCAGGAACCTGGGCGTGATCGTGATGACCGTAGCTGGACCCGCTGCGCCGGAACGACTGGACCCGCCTCCGGGTTGCCCCTACCCAGGCCTTGCAGGACTTCAGGGTGCTGAAATTCTTCGCGCCCAAGCTGAGGGCACCGCTGAGGCCCTGGCAGCCGCTGATGTGCCTGTTCTGCGCTGGTCCATGCCCGAATTGAACGAATGGGAACTGGGTGCCTTCATGATGGCCTGGCAGATCATCATCGGCATTCTGGGTTTCGCCCTCGATCTCGATCCCTTCGATCAGCTCGAAGTGGAGGATGGGAAGCAGCGCACCTTCAAACGGCTGGGGCTGGGTTAGGCCCTCGGCGCGGGAATCCGATCTCCCGACTTTCAACTTACGGTGGCGGCATCTGGCAACTGCTGCCGATGGCGGCGGGCAGGTACAGGTGCTCCACATAGTCCTGAACCATGCGGTCGGCGTTGAAGCGCCAGGCCAGGGTGCGGATGGAGTGTTTGATCTGATCCACCCAGCAGCGGGGGACGCCCGCGGAGTTGCGGTTCTCGTAGTACATCGGCACGACTTCATCTTCCAGCACGCGGAAGAGTTCCTCGGCATCGCGTTGGTCCTGGATGGCCTGGTCCGCATGGATCTCACCGGTGCCGATGGCGAAGCCGTTCTCGCCGTCATAGGCTTCGGCCCACCAGCCATCCCGCACGGAGATGTGCAGACCACCGTTGAGCACTACTTTCATGCCGCTGGTGCCGCAGGCTTCCAAGGGCCGCTGGGGGTTGTTGAGCCAGGCGTCAATGCCCTGGTAAAGGATGCGGCCCACATGGATGTTGTAGTTTTCCACGAAGAGGATACGGTGCCGGAAGCGCGGATCCTCCATGATCTGGACGACTTTTTGGATGAGGCCTTTCCCCGAGTTGTCCGCGGGATGGGCGCGGCCCGCGAAAATGAGGTTCACAGGGCGCTCGGGATGATTCACCAGGCGGTCCAGGCGCTCCAAGTCCGAGAACAGCAGGTCGGGCCTTTTGTAGGGTACGAAGCGGCGGGCGAAGCCGATGGTCAGGGCCTCGGGATCCAAAGGCGCCGGCGTGATCTGGGGCAATCCGATGCGTTCGCGCATATCCACAGACCGTTTCAGGATGTATCGCAACATGCGGGCCTTCAGCACCTGTTTGGTCTCCCAGATCTCAGCGGAGGACACACCCTGGATTTTTGACCAGGTCTCTACGCGGGTGAGGGAACCCTGGTAAGCCACACCCAGATGCTCTTCGTAGAGATGGTTCATTTCCGTGGCCAGCCAGGTGGGCAGATGGACGCCGTTGGTGACATGACCGATGGGAACGGCCTCCACAGGACCCGGCCAGAGGCGGTTCCACATCTTGCGCGAAACCACGCCATGGAGGGCCGAGACGCCGTTGGCGCGACGCGAAAGTTTCAGCGCCAGCACCGTAGGGAGGAAGGGTGAATCATGGTCGTTGGGGTCCACTCGGCCCAAGCCCATGATCTCCTGCAAAGGCAGCTTCATACCTTCGGCCAAGGGCCCCAGATGCTCGGCCGCGAGTTCTGCTGGAAACCGGTCATGGCCCGCGTCCACCGGCGTGTGGGTGGTGAAGACGCTGGTGGAGGCGACCTCTTGCAAGGCCTGGTGGGGGTCCATGCCATCCTCCTGAATGCGGTACCGGGCCCGTTCCAGCAGGGCGAAGGCGGAGTGGCCTTCGTTGAGATGAAACACACTTGCTGAGATGCCCAAAGCCCTCAGTGCGCGAGTTCCGCCCACGCCCAGCAACAGCTCCTGTTCGATGCGCATGCGCTGGTCCCCTCCGTAGAGCCGGGCGGCCAGGGCCACATCCTCGGGACTATTGGGCTTCACCTGAGTGTCAAGCAGAATGAGACGCACGCGGCCTACTTGAACTTCCATGACCGATGCATGGACCTTTCGTCCGGGCAGCTCCACGGACACGTGTACCGGTTCTCCGTGGCGGTCCACCGCTTGGATCAATGGCAAATCAGCAATATCGAAAGGTTCCACCACATCCTGTTGCCAAAGATTTGCATCCAGCACCTGGCTGGTGTAGCCCTGGCGATAGAGCAGCCCCACCCCCACCAGTGGCACGCCGAGATCCGAGGCGGACTTCAAGTGATCCCCCGCCAATATGCCCAGGCCTCCAGAATAAATGGGAAGCGATTCGTGGATGCCGAATTCCATGCAGAAGTAAGCCACGGGCCGGGAGCGCATGGCCCCGGCATGGGTGAGTCCCCAGGTGGTTACGGGCGTTAGGTACTCGTGAAGCTGCCGCAGGGCTCGATCTGCCCGGGCGGGAATATCCACATCCGCCGCCCGTTGATCCAGTTCCACGGGCTCGATCTGTTTGAGTACCGACATGGGGTTCTGGTGGACCTTGTGGTAGAGATCCAGATCGAGATCTCGAAAGACCGTCCGAACCTCGGGTTTCCAGGTCCACCACAGGTTCTGGGTGAGTTGTTGCAGTTTTGGGATGAGCTTGTCCATGGGGGTCCTAGAGCTGGTCACGTGAAAAATTTAGTTTACGCAACAGAGGAAGAGGAATATTCGCAGAGGCAGGCAGAGAAAAACGAGGTGCGCGGAATTGTTTATGAATTTCATTTCCTCCGCCAACCTCGGCCATCTCTGAGAACCTTTGCGAGTGTACTTTTGAGTGATTGATTTCGTCCAAGGTGATCGGAGTACTTCCAACGACCCACACTAGCTGAGCTGAACAGCAGGGCGGGATTCGGGTTTCAGGAAGATGGCCGAGAGCGGCGGCAACGTGAGATTCAAGGACTGGGGGAAGCCGTGAGCGGGGATGGGTTCTGTTGCGACGCTCCCCAAGTTTCCAAGATTACGCCCGCCGTAGTGAGCAGAATCTGTATTCAGCAATTCTTCATATCTTCCGGGGGCTGGTACGCCGATGCGATAACCATTCTGGGGACTCGCCGTGAGATTGAAGGCCACGGCCACAAAGTCATCAGGTTCCGAACCCCGGCGCAGCAAGGTAAGGACGCTGTTGAAACGGTCACCGCAGTCAATCCAGACGAAACCGCCAGGCTTGCAGTCTCCCTCATGCAGGGCAGGCAGGCCCCGGTAGAGGCCATTGAGATCGCGTAAAAGATCGTGGACACCTTTGTTTGCAGGCACGTTCAGCAAGTCCCAAGCCAAGGCCGTATCGTGGTTCCACTCCCGTTCTTGAGCAAATTCGCCACCCATGAAAAGCAGCTTCTTGCCACCATGGGCGAAGAGCCAGGCATAGAGCAAACGCAGGTTTGCGAATCGTTCCCAGGGTTCGCCCTGCATGCGCCCGAAGAGGCTTCGCTTGCCGTGGACAACTTCGTCGTGGGAAAGCGGCAGTACATAATTTTCCGTGTTGTGGTAGAGCATCGAAAAGGTGATCTCGTCGTGGTGATGGGGCCGCGCCATCATGCCTTCGCCCAGGTACCGCAGGGTGTCGTGCATCCAACCCATATCCCACTTGAAGCCGAAGCCCAGTCCGCCTTTATCGGTGGGACGCGATACCCCGGGCCACGAGGTGGATTCCTCGGCCACCGTGAAGGCGTCCGGGAATTGCGCGTAGACCACCTCATTCAGGCGCCGTAAAAAGGCCACGGCCTCCAGATTCTCCCTCCCGCCTTGGCGGTTGGGGATCCATTGTCCGGCTTTGCGGCTGTAGTCCAGGTAGAGCATGGAGGCCACCGCATCCACCCTCAGGCCATCCACGTGGTACTGATCAAGCCAGAACAGCGCATTGGCGATGAGGTAGTTCTGCACTTCCGCGCGGCCGTAATTGTAAATCAACGTGCCCCAGTCCATGTGGCGTCCCTGGCGGGGATCCGCATGTTCATACAGGTGGGTGCCATCGAACCGGGCGAGGCCGTGGGCGTCCTCGGGAAAGTGCGCGGGGACCCAATCCAGGATGACGCCGATGCCCGCCCGGTGCAGCGTGTCTACGAAGGCCTTGAAATCCTCCGGCCCGCCGAACCGGCTGGTGGGCGCGAACATGCCCAGCGGCTGGTAACCCCAGGATGGATCGTAAGGATGCTCCATCACCGGCAGCAGTTGCACATGGGTGAAACCGAGCCAGCTCACGTAGGGCGCCAGATCCGCGGCAATCTCGCGGTAATTCATGAACGAACCATCGGGCCGCCGTCGCCAGGAGCCCAGATGAAGTTCGTAGATGCTCAAGGGTGCCGCGTGAATTTTCGTCTCCTGGCGCCGTTCCATCCACGCGCCATCGCTCCAGGCATAGGCGGGGAGGCCATAGACGATGGAAGCCGTTCCAGGGGCGCGCTCACATCTGAAGGCGAAGGGATCCGCCTTGAGGGGCAGCAAGGTACCATCCGGGCCATGGATCTCGAACTTATACAACTCGCCGGGACCCAAGGCGGGCACGAAAGTCTCCCAGAACCCGTTGGGGCCCGCGGGGAGCATCGGATGATGGCTGCCATTCCAACCGTTGAAATCCCCCACTACGCTCACGGAATGGGCGTTGGGCGCCCACACTGCGAAGCTGACGCCCTCTATTTCATTCACTGTTTGGGGATGTGCTCCCAACTTTTTATAGGCCCACAGATGCCGCCCCTCGCCCAGCAAGTGCAAATCCAGGTCGCCAAAGCTCGAGGTGAAGCGCGAGGGATCCATGGCTCATTCTAGGGTGCAAAGTGATGGTGCTGGCGGCTGGATTCAGCAATGCGTGGAAACCGCACCCGCATGGATCGACCGACGCTGAAGCCTTCACACCCTTGGTGGTCATGGCCTGAAGCAAGAAAACGGATCAGCTGCCGAACATGTTCTTCATCACCATGAAAGCCATGGCGGGGTTGGCGGCAAGGCGGCGCTTGAGGTAATGGACGGCGTACTTCCATTCCTCCGCAAAGGGGACATAGATGCGGACGATCTGGCCGCGCTTGACGATCTCCTGCTGGAGTTCGGTGCGGGGAACGCCCAGGAGCATCTGGAATTCGTAGGCATCCTTCGGCACCCCGTGCTTGTCCAGGTGCTCCATGCAGCGGCGGACCAGGGGCTCGTCGTGGGTGGCGATCTCGGGATAATGGCCGTGATCCAGCAGCAGCTGCACCTGCTCGAACAGCTTGGCTTTCATGTCGGCCTTGCTTTGCAGGGCCACTTCGGCGATTTCCTTGTAGATGCCGATACAGATCCGGACCCGGCAAGGTTTGGCGTGCAGCGCCTTGATGTCGTCGGAGGTGCGGAAGAGGCGGCTTTGCAGCACGATTCCAAAATTGTCGAACTCATCGCGGATGGCCTTGAACATCTGCAAGGTGATGTCCGTGAAGTGCCGGTCCTCCATGTCCAAGGTGATGCGCAGCCCATGGCTGGCGGCCGCGGCGGTGATGCGGCGCAGGTTGTCCTGGCAGTAGGCCATGCTCTCATTGATGCCGAGCTGGGTGGGCTTGAGGCTGATGCTGGCGAAGGGCCGGTCCTTCAGCACCTCGATCATGCGGAAGTAGACCTGCACCGTAGCTTCCACGTCCTCGCGGCGGAACACTTCTTCGCCCAGCAGATCTACGGTGGAATACAGCCCCAGTTTGGTGTGCAATTCATCCGCCTTGGCCACCCCGCTGGCAATGCCCTTGCCCGCGATATAGGGCGAAGCAAAGGTCCGGACCAGGGGGGCCGGCATGAGGTCAACTACTACACGTTTCAAATCCACGGCTATTCTCCATTTCCTACATTTTTGTTACGTGTGGCGGAGCACTGGCCTCTGGATGGTTGCGACGGTTCAGAAGGCAGCATGCCTGAGCGAGAAGGCCACCTATCCACTGTAAATCAGGTTCAGCCGGGCACAAAGATAGCAAGTGCCCGCCCATACCCGGGTTCCAGTTGACGATTATCACAAGTATTCTGGGTCACCCATTGAATACGGCCCTGGAGGTTTCCATCCTTCAGGGCCGTGCCTCATTTCAGGATTACTCCAGCACGTGGATGTTCTTCTTCTCGCAGATTTCCTTGAGCTGCTTCGGCCAGACGGAAACCGTCACTTCGCCCAGGTGCGCGGTGCGCAGCAGGTACATGAAGGTGCGGGCCTGGCCAATGCCGCCGCCGATGCTGAGGGGGATCTTGTCGTTCAGGATGGCCTTGTGGTACGGCAGCTTCAGGAAGTCGAGCTGGTTGGACAGCTCCAGTTGCATCTTCATCGTTTTCTTGGTGACGCGGATGCCCATGGAGGTGAGTTCGTGGCGGCGCTTGGTGACCGGGTTCCACACGAGGATGTCGCCATTGAGGCCGTGGGTGTCCCGGCCCGTCATGGCATGGGTGTCGGTCACCCAATCGTCGTAATCAGCGGCGCGCATTTCATGGGGATAGCCATCCTTCAGCACCCAGCCGATGCCGATGATGAACACCGCGGGGTACTTCTGCAGGATCGCGGTCTCCCGCTGCTTCCTTGGAAGGTCGGGGTACATTTCCAACAAATCCTCGGCATGGATGAAGGTGAGGTGCTCGGGCAGTTCCGGGTACTTGCTGGATTTCAATTCGGGGAACAGCTTCTGGGCGTGCAGGCCCGCGCCCCGGATCACTTTCCAGATCCGCTGGACCGTGTCTTTCAGGACATCAAGGTTGCGCATGTCGGCCGTGATCCGGCGTTCCCAGTCCCACTGGTCAACGTAAGAGCTGTGGTCGTGGTCCAGGAAATAGTCTTTCCGCACGGCGCGCATATCGGTGCAGATGCCTTCCCCGACCGCGCATTCGAACTGCGCGAGGGCCATCCGCTTCCACTTGGTGGCCGCCTGCACCACCTGGGCGGTGATGCGCTTTTCCAGCCCGAGGCCGCAGGGGAATTCCACCGGCGTCCGCGATCCGTCCCGGTCCAGATAGTCGTTCACGCCGCTCTCGCGGTCCACGATGAGCGGCACCTGGACCATGTTCAGGTTGAGTTCCTTGCACAGGTGATCCTCGATGTACCGCTTGATCACGAAGATAGCCCGCTGCGTGTCCAGGCGGTTCAGGAGCGGGGCATAGCCGGTGGGAAGGATCTTCTCCACCTCCTCGTAGGTGCTGATGCCTGGTCCGGCGAGGTCCGCGGCTTTGTTCAACATGGGATTCCCTCCTATGACTGCCGGGGGAAACCACGATCACCACCATGCCGAGGGGTGACCGTAGAGCCTCCATGTATCGCACGCTGCACGGCAGCGCGCTCCCGTTCGCCTCAGCTCACGGATATGGAGCCTCCCCCAGCGCGCAAGGATCATGCGCCGGAGGGATATGGAATTCAAGCTGATTTGGCGCTCGCGGGATCGGTGTGTTATTCAGGCTGTCGCCTACGATCAGGATGCTTTCCACGGTACTGCGCAATCCGTCATAGAATCAGTAATACATGGCCTATAGAGAGCTCTATCGTCCAGCCTGACGCACGTTCAAACTGGGCCGTTTGAACTCCCCATACGGCAAAAAACTCGATCTGTTTTGTGAGTTTGGTCACTCGCGGTTGATGCCTGAAATCGACCATTTTTCTAAAGGTCCATGCGAAAACGGGTAGTGAAAACAAGCTCCATTGCGAGGTGGGACATGGAAATGGAATTCAATCTGGAAGCCTATCTTGCGCGGATCGGTTACACGGGGACGTTGGAAGCGACTACGGAGACATTGCGAGGCCTGCACCTGGCGCATGCTTCCACCATTCCATTCGAGAACCTGGATATCCAGATGAGGCTGCCCATCCGCCTTGATTTGCCTTCGTTGCAAGAAAAATTGGTGGATCGAAAACGCGGCGGCTATTGTTTCGAACAGAACACGCTCTTCATGGCCGCGCTGAAGGCGATAGGTTTCGATCCAATGCCTTGCGAAGCGCGTGTGCGGTTTGGCAATGACTTCGTGGGTCCACGCACGCACATGCTTCTGTTGGTGGGTGTAGAGGGAAGCGAATACCTATGCGACGTGGGCTTCGGTGGCGAAGGCTTGCTGAGCCCGCTGCCGACGGATGGCGCCGAACATCCCCAGTTCCTGTCCACCTACCGCGTCCATCCCGAAGGGCCACTCCGGGTGCTGCAAAGCCTTAGTGCCGAGGGCTGGTTTGATCTCTACGCCTTTTTCCCCGAGCCGCGGGAGCCCATCGATTTCGAGGTGGCCAATTGGTACACCTGCACCCATCCCAAGTCCCGCTTCGTGACGACCTTGACCGCCCAGCTGCCGACACCCGAGGCCCGCTACATAGTGAGAAACCGGACTTTCGTGACTTTGCGGCAGTCCGTTCAAGAATCGCGTGAGCTGGATGATTTCGAGTTGTTCGAGGTACTAGAAAGCCGGTTCGGCCTTCAAGTGGCTCCTGGAACAAGATTGCGCGCCCTGGAATAGGTGCAAGGGCCGGCCCTGCGGTTCGGCCCAGCCAAATTCAGGGAGTTCAGTGACTTTTGATAATGGCAATGGCTTTCGACGTCAGCAGCCGATCAGGTGACAGCTCATGTTCCCCCCGCTGCTGGTACAGCTCCGCGGCGAGCTTTCCTACCGCGAGGCCGGTGGTCATGCCATGGCCGCCGAGCCCAGCGACCCAGAATAAGTAGGGATTCACGGGGTCCCAACCGATCACAAAACGCCGGTCAGGAGCAAAAGTGCGGATGCCACTCCACGCCCGGGTGATGCCATGGTTTGTCAAGCCTGGCGCCAGCTCGTGCATCGCATCGGCGAGCTGTTCGATGGCCCGTGCATCTGTATCAGGTTGTTGGCTGGGGGGTGGCAATGCCACTTCATCTTCATCGCAGGGGCACATAAGCAGACCGCCACTTTCCGGTTTCAGATAGAGTGGGCGGTCCACCCACCAGGCATAGGGCCGGGTGTCGTCATAAGGCTGATCGCTCCACGCCAGATGCCTTCTCAGGGGCTGAAAGCCGATGTCGAGCCCGCCTGCTTGGCGCCCCAGATCGCCCGCCCATGCGCCGGCGGCGTTGATGATGGTGCCCACGTGGAGCGAGCCCTCGGAAGTTTCCACTTGAAAGCCCTGACTCGTGCGCTGGATCTCCCGCACTTCGCATCCATACCTCAATTCCACGCCAGCAGCTCGTGCGCCACGGGCGCATAGGCCCAATAGTCCATTCACGTCTATGGCGCCATCGGATGGAATGGAGAGGTGCTCGGCGGCCCGGTAGCCTTCGATACCCCCGCCGGCATTGCGCTGGACGGCGACCCCCACTGCATGGGCTTCGGCTTCGACGGCATCCAGGGCCGAGGCTTCCGTGGCCAGCAAAAGGCCTCCGGTTTTTGTCAGCAGCCCAGCGTCAGCCAGCCGATTTCTTCCTTCCATCGCCAACCGCGAATGCACCCACCGTCCCGTCAGTTGACGCGCGATGCCCGCGTTATGCCCCGACGCGTAAAAACCCGGCAGTACTTCCCGGTCCAACAACAGGATGCGTTGACCCATCATCTGCGCCAGATGGAAGGCCGTGGAGAGCCCAGCGATGCCGCTTCCCACCACCAGGATGTCCCACTGTTCCACCAAAGCCATGCAGCCATGATGACAGGGCCGCCCCGGAACACGGTTCAAGAGGGGGGAAAACAAAGGCTTTTGAAATTTTGTTTGAAGGCTTCATGATGGATACCCACCCCAGGTGGGGTGGGTAGATGGAGATTCTGATGATCACACTCGAAATCAGAGGCATGACTTGCGGCCACTGTGTGCATGCGGTCACCGAGGCTTTGCGAGCTGTCCCTGGTGTTGAAAAAGTGCTCGAAGTGAAGCTGAATCCGGGGGAGGCATGGGTGCAGGGCACGGCGGATCCCGCCGCGTTGGTGAAGGCCGTGGAAACAGAAGGCTACAAAGCTTCGGTGCGTTCTTGACCTCCTCGGCAAAAAGCCATGCGCAGCACGGATTGAAACTCAATGTGGCGGTGCGCGCGGACGCCAAGCGGCGCCTGCAATCCATTCGTGGCCATGTGGAAGGCATTTTGCGAATGCTTGAAGAAGATGGCGCCTACTGCGTAGACGTACTGAAGCAGATCAAAGCCGTAGAGGGAGCGTTGGGCCGCGTAGGGGACATCGTGCTGCGAAGCCACCTCACCGAGCACGTAGTCACCGCCGCCGCTCGGGGCGACGAAGCGCGAAGGGTGGATGAATTGATGGAACTACTCAAGTATCGCTGAGGTGAGCATGGAATCGCACACGTATCGTGTAGAAGGCATGACCTGTGCGTCCTGCGTGCGGAGGGTCGAAAAGGCGCTGGCCGCAGTTCCCGGCGTGTCCAGCGCGATGGTGAACCTGGCCACTGAAGAGGCCACCGTGACCTTTGACGATGTCACGCCTGAACAGCTCGCCCAGGCCTTGGCCGAGCGGGGTTACGCGCTGGTGATGGACCCGACAGGTGAGGAAAAAAATCAAGAAGTGCTCGCAGCACTGATCCGAACTTTGCTGGCCTGGGTCTTTACGCTGCCGCTTTTCGCTTCCATGGTGCCTGGAGTGATGCTTCATCTGGATTGGCGCATCCAGGCACTGCTCAGTGCGGTGGTGGTCTTCGCAGCGGGCGGTGGCTTTTTCAAAAGAGCTACGCTCCAATTGCTCCATCGAGAGACCACCATGGACACGCTGGTGGCGCTAGGGGCCGGAGTCTCCTGGGGCTTTGGGCTGGTGGAAGGACTTCGTGGGGAGCATCACCTCACCTTCGAAACAGCCGCAGCTCTGGTGGCATTTCTATTGCTTGGCAAATACCTGGAGACTCGCGCGAAGGTGCACACCGTCGACAGCCTGACTTCGCTGCTGAAGCTCGCGCCCTCCACGGCCTTGAGGCTGGATGCCGAAGGTAATGCAGAAGAAGTCCCGGTCTCCATGTTGAAGCCTGGCAATCGGGTCCGCGTCCGGCCTGGTTCCGCCATTCCGGTGGACGGCGTCGTGGTGGCAGGTTCGGCGGACGTGGAAGAAGCCTTGCTCACGGGCGAGCCGTTGCCGGTGCCCAAACAGAAAGGCGATGCGGTCATCGCTGGCGCCCTGGTGCATGGGGGCAGTCTGGAACTCGAAGTCCGCGCCGCGGGACGTGATACCTGGCTCGCAAAACTAGCCAAGCAGGTAGGCGAAGCCAAGGCCTCGAAGGCGCCGGTGCAGGCGCTCGCTGATCGCATCAGCGCCATCTTCGTGCCGGTGATCCTGGTGCTGGCGGCCCTCACCTTCATCGCATGGTGGATGCACTCGGGCGAAGTCTCACTGGCCTGGAGGCCCGCGGTCACCGTGCTGGTCATCGCGTGTCCCTGTGCGCTGGGGCTCGCCACGCCCGTGGCGTTGACCACGGCCCTGGGCACCGCCGCAAGAAACGGACTATTGGTGCGGGATGCAGCCGCTTTCGAACGCCTGGGTTCCATAACGGATCTGGCCTTCGACAAGACCGGGACGCTCACCATTGGCAAACCCATGCTCCGGGAGATCCGGATTCTTTTCGATGATGGAACTGATCTGGTGCGACTGGCCGCAGCGCTGGAGAGGGATTCGGAACATCCCCTCGCCAAGGGCATTCGCGAGGCAGCCAAGGGCATGGTGCTGCCGGTCGTTCAGGATTTTCGCGCCCACACCGGTGGAGGTGTTTCGGGTCGCATCGAGGGCCACGATTTCAGACTGGGGAACGCCGCGTTCATCGGGTTGGATTTTCCGGAGGTACCGTCAGACGCCACCGCGGTGGGTCTGGCGAAAGGCAGGCGCTTGTTGGGTTTGATCATCCTTGCGGATGCGGTGCGGCCGGATGCTCTGGCGACGGTTCAGGCGCTTCAGGCGGAAGGGCTGAGGTTGCATCTCTTCAGCGGCGATCGGCCAGAGCCGGTACTGAACCTGGCGACGGAATTGGGCATCTCGGAGTCCATCGGGGCTTGCACGCCTGGCCTCAAACAATCACGCATCGCTGAATTGCAACAGGAAGGGCGCATCGTAGCCTTCGTGGGGGATGGTGTGAACGATGCACCCGCCCTTGCCCAGGCGGATGCGGGCCTCAGCCTTCCAGGCCTCGAAGCAGCCCAGGGCGCAGCACCTTTGAACCTCCTGCGGGAGGGCCTGGAACCCTTGCTCAGCGCGCGGCGTCTGGCCCGGAAAACCCAGAAAATAATCCGTCAGAACTTGGGCTGGGCCTTTGGCTACAACCTGCTGCTGGTGCCCCTCGCAGCCTTCGGTCAACTGGAAAGGTTTGGCGGCCCCATGCTCGCGGGCGCCGCCATGGGACTCAGTTCCTTCACGGTCGTGTTGAATGCGCTACGGCTACGGAAAGTGTGATTCACTGGAATTTTGGTCAATAAGCGCCAATTAGATTCCATGGATAGCGCTTAAGTTCATTCATCCAATATTCCAAATTAAATCAACAAGATTTCATAGACACTGACTCCATGGCTTTTTCTCCATTCGATGGCGTGCTGCTGGACGATCCGCGGGAACCCATTCCGGGGGCGCTGGCGGTGCTGCTGCACTTGCGCGTGGAACGGCGGTTGGCGGCGACAAATCGGAGGCCCAGGCTGTCGCGGGAAGCCATCCTCGATCGCTCCAAGGCTTGCCAGGACTTACTGCGCCAAGGACTGCTGCCGGGCCAACTGCGCGAACTCGCAGGCCATGGATTGTGGCTGGGAGATCTTTCTGATGGCCACAACCTGGCTTCATTGTTGAGCCATTTTGAGAGCTACCTTGCAGCCGTGGATGACGCAGGTTTTCTCGAACCCTTCCGTGCCTTGTGGGAGGCCGTTGATAGGCAGCAAGCAGACGTGGCGTCCGGGCAGTCCCCCTCATTCATAGCCGGCAGCCGGGGCTTTTGGGTGGAACGCACGGCGGAGGACGGTCCTCTCCTCGCGCGAATCGAGGACTTGGCGCCACCCCGGTTGCGGGCGCTCATGGCGTTGCCTCAGCTCGGCACCGTACGCTTCCAGTTGGCCACTGAACGGGGCAGCGGCGCCAAGGCACTGTTCGATCGCAAGGCAGCGCATCTCGTGGAGCAACTGCTCCCGAATCTAGAAGCTGCCGCAGCCCATCTGGAAAATTTTGAAATCGAAGCTCCGGAAGGCTGGGCCCAGAACCCATGGGGAGCCGCATTGGATGGGCTTTTTGAAGGGCCACTGAAGTTGGAGGCAGGGGCACGCCGACATTTCCAACGTGGCCTTTTGCCCACGCCCTTTTCCGTTTTGCGTGCCGCGGTTGAACAAATAAAAGCTTGGGTCGAAGAGGGGATTGAGCCACAGCAGATCGCGCTCTTTCATCCGGATCCGGAATCCATCGGCGAATTTCTGGATGGCCTCCTGCGGGCTGAAGGACTGGGCCTGGCTCGGCTTCCCGGGCGCAGCCTGGAGCGCGTGCGGCCCTGGACTTCACTGCTTGCCCTGTTCAAAGGACTGCTTGCCGAGGATCCCCAGTCCATCGCTGAAGGCCTGTGGGTGACGGAGCGTGAGGTCTGGCATGATCTGGCTGAAAAGCTCTCGACCTTGGACCAAACCGGACTAGCAGCGATCCGAACTGTTCTGGTTCACGACAGCATCGCGGATCGCTGGGCTCAGTTGTTGGAGCTGCGAATGCGTCGGCAGGCACCGGGCGCCTGGGCTGAACTGATTCAGCGGTACGGCTTGGGGCTGGGACTCGTTCAAAGCAGGGATGACTTCTACGGAATTATCGGACTGTTAAAGGAAGCCTGGGGTCAGGAACATGGCACCTGGACGCTGACGGACATGCTGGAGTCGCTGATTTCGTTTCTGGAAGTGGGCACGGAACCACCAGCACAAGGCAGCGATCCAGGGGTGCATCTGCTTTCCACCTCGGCCTTGTTGAAGGGCTGGGATGGCGCCGATGCCACATTGCTGCTGGATCTGGGCGAAGGAGTCTGGCCTGGCCAGTTGCATCCACCTGCGGATCTGGATTGGGACCGCCGCGCGACCATCAACACCGTACTGCGCGTGGTGCCTCAGGTTGGTGATTTTCCTCCGGCGCTCCAGGCTTTCTGGTTGGGAAGAGCTGAAGGAGATGAACGGCTACCTCGGGCTTTTCATCGTGATGCATTCGCGTTCAACACGGCCCTTGCACTCACGCGCGCCCGCTTGGTGGCATTGAGTTCCGCGACCAATGAAGAAGGGCAGGGGAGATCCCAGGGGATGTTCTGGAAGGCTTTGGAGGGGGCGGGAGAATGGCGGATGGATCCAGCGCGCTCCTTCACTCAGTTGCGTCATCGCTGGGACGGCGCGGCAGAACCAGGGCTTGCTAGGGATCGCCAGATGAGTCTACGCGTCCAGGATCCGGCTGCTTTTCCAGCCCTTCACACCCGCGCGCCTAGCGCAGACTTGACCCCTGATGGGTGGAACGAAGGTGCAAGTGCTGGTCGGTCAATCTCCCCCACGCGCCTGGAATCCCTGGCCCGTTGTCCGTTCCGTGTGTTCGCGGAAAGAGGCCTACGGATTTCCAGTTGGAAGGTGGGTCAACGCACGCCCTTGGATCTGGGTACCGTGGCCCATGCGCTACTGCAGCGTATGCTCGGTGGTTTGGAGGGCGCGGCCCATTGGCCCGAGGCATTGAAAGAGAGGCATTCACTTGCACATATGGACGCCTGGGCCTTGGAATCCTTGTTCAACCAGCGTTGGGTGGAGGATGCGGATGTCATCCTGTCGGCTTTGCGCGAACCACTCAGTCTACGGGAACGCCAGATCTTGACGTTAGCGGTGGAAAGCCTGATTCCGGGCCTGGCAGAGTCCCTGGCCTGGGATTTGGCTCAGACCGATCCCATTAAAGAAGAGTGTGAAATGTTAGGTATCGAGCTGACCGATGTGATCGACGGGGGTTGGCGGCGCGTCATCGTGGGGTTGGAAATTGAAATCGAAGCCCAGGATGTGGCCTTGGAGCTGGGTCTGGCTGCCCCGCTTTGGATTCGTGGCCAAGTGGATCGCCTGGAACGCTGGGAGCGGGGATCCGAGGCTTTTCTAAGGGTGGTGGATTATAAAACCAGCAGTCATGCCCGCCTTGCAGCCTACCCGAAGGATGGTGGTCTGCTGGGTCCGCACCTGCAACTGCCGCTTTATCAGTGGCTGGTTGAGCGATCGTTTGGATTGCCGACCAGCGCCCTGCTTTGGCCCCTCAAACCGAATGAACGACCGCTTCCCGCGATGTTGGCTTGGAACGATGAAGCGAACCGCGGCTTGCTGAAAGCGCATGTAAAGCTCCTGGTGCAGCGGGCCCGGGCCGGTGACTTTCCCGCGCTACCGGGAGACCATTGCGGCACCTGTTCGCTCTCGGCTTTGTGTGGCCGACCCGTTGATGTGGAAGCCGTGGATGCAATGGATGCGATGAATAGCGAAGTGGAAGCATGAGCGTTCTACCTGCCCTGGATCTTGCCGATCCGATCCTTGCGGCACGGTTGCCTGGCCGCTCCCTGGCCATATCGGCCGGGGCCGGCAGCGGCAAGACCTTCACCCTCGTCACGCTGGTGCTGGGATTTCTGGGCCGGGATGGCGCGCGGGCATTCGATGTGTTGGCCACCACCTTTGGCCGGGAGTCCGCCGCGGACTTGAAAGCTCGCATCCTGGGACCGCTCGATGTTCTTGCCCAGTGGGATGAAGATCGTTGGAGTGAAGTCTTGATGGGCCTTCGCAAGGGTTGGGAGGATTGGGATGCACGTTTGAAGGCAGCCGATGCACCCGGCGAAATCGCCCTGGCCGCGCGCCAATGGCCTACGGATGGGTTGTGGCCAGCCTGGACTTCAGGACCCGCTGACGCCCGTAATCATTGGATCCGCACACGGCGAGAGGCCGAAAGCCTGGAAGTCTCCACGGTCCACGGCGTAGCCTTGGAGGTGCTTCGCCGCGCGGGTGAAGCTGGCACCGATCTGCTGACGGCGGATGATCCCCGTCTGGTGGCGCTGCTCAGGCGGGCCGGACGCGAAACACTGGAACTTCCCGCAGAGCACCGCGACCGCGTCATCGCGCGGAAACTCCTTGGCTGGCTTGAGGGTGTGGAAGCAGAAAAGTCTCGCTGGCAGCGCATCTGCGAAGCATTTGATGCCCATACCGACGCACTCGGGACCTGGCGCGAGGATACGGAAACCGAGGACGCGGCCGAGGCTTTTTGGGCCGCCGTAAGAGAATGGATCGAAACCTACAGGCCCTTTGGCGAAACCCCGGTGTTAGCCGGGAAGCTCACCAAGAAAGGGCTGCCCCACGCGAATTTCAGCAAACATGGATTGCAAAAAATGGTGCCGGCTCCTTCGCCGGAGGCTCCGGTCCTTGAACTGCTGCGCTTCGCGGAGTCCCTGGCCACGAGCATCCCCAAGCCTGACGGCAACTATCCGGACCAGTACTACTCGCCAGAATTCCTGGCGGCCATGGAGTGCTTGCGCTCAGGGCCCCCTGATCTGCTTGAGCACTGGCTGAGCCTGCTCTTGGAGCGCGTCTTCCTGCGCTTTCTCTCATTGAAGGAAGAACGCCGATGGTTGAGCTATGGGGATCTGGTCCGGCGGGCATGGGGCCATTTGCAAGGGGCCTCACTTGAACGCCGTCCCGAGTTGCTGCTGGTGGATGAATTCCAGGACATAAACCCGGTGCAAGAGGCCTTTCTGGATGCCTTGGGTGCTGCCGCGACCGTGGTGGTGGGGGATCCCAAGCAGGCCATCTATGGCTTCCGGGGGGGTGTAGCGGACCTGCTGAAACATCGCATCGCGACCGCATCCTCGCTCGGCCTGGCTTTCCGTTTGCCGCGCAACCACCGGTCTACGGCACCGGTGGTCAGGGTTGCCAACGTTTTTGTGCGCGACATCGTTCAACTTCTGGATGCGGGTGCGGCGGACCCTGACGGCGAGCAGGAAGACAGCGGCCAAGCATCTGGTGAACAGTCGGTCGCGATAGCGCGAGTTGATTCGGAGCGTCCCGCGGCTGCGGATCTTCCGGCCACGGCTGCCTGGGTCGCGGCTCTCAGCCGCGAGGCTGGCTGGAAGGACTTGGGTATGCCGGAACCGTTTTGCAAAGGTCCGCGGCGGCGTGCGCTGCTGCTCCCCAACCGGACGGGTTTGCCGGCCCTCCGCCGCGGGCTTCAGCAGCGTGGCGTGGAACCACTAGTGCTGACGCGCGATGGCTTTTGGGAGAGCCCGGGCGTGCGGCTGATGATGGCGTTGCTGGAATGCCTGGCGCATCCAACGCGAGTTCTGCCCGCCCTGGCCGTACTGCGAAGCGCCTGGATCGGCGCGGCGGACGGCGAGCTTCTGGAGCTGGCGGGGCGGCTGCAAAAAGGTTGGCGCCAGGTCGCTGCGGGGGGGCTGGCACCACCTCTCAAGGAAGGATTCCAGTGGCTTGGCGGCTTGAATGGTTTGCCCATCCAACGCATTGCGGCTGAGGGCTTGGCCCGCCCTGGATTGCTCGAAACACTCGCCGCGACTGAGGCGCATGGCCGCCTAGAGCCCGGGCGGGCCCGTCGTAATCTGGACCAATTCCTGGGCTTGCTTCCTTCGCTTCCATCGGATGTTTCATCAGCCTTCGCGGAGCTGGACCGCCTGCGGGCCAGGCCCAAGGGCGACGCGCCCGCGGATAGCAGCGTCGGGGGCCTGCTCATCCAGACCGTCCATGCCTCGAAAGGGCTGGAGTACGAAGATGTTCTGTTGCCCATGCTGAACTACAAAGTGAAGGGCCTGCGCAAGGGCGAGGTGGGACAACACGGAGCGAAGCGCTATCTCCTGCTTGGTTGGAAATTCGGACAGCTGCAGGCCTGCGGCTATCGGGAACTCAAAGCAGCGGAGGACGCCCGGGTGCGTCGAGAAGGACTGAATCTCCTGTATGTGGCACTGACCCGGGCCCGGCATCGGATGGTCCTGTTGCAGCAATGGGGCAGGGAAGCGGCGACAGGCGAATTCGCGGCGCCGCTGACCGCTTCCCAGCGTAGGGATGCAAAGAAGGCTTCCAACTGGCAGCACATCGCATCGGAGCTCTCGCTGCGGCTTCAGGAAATTCCAAGCTTTGAAACGCCTCCAATCGCGGCCTCGCCAGACGTATCCGAGCCTGCGCCGCCGCGTGCAGCGCCCTTGCATCCGAGCTCCCCACTCCACTCGGAAAATCAAACCACATCCGAAGACTCGCCCGAACGGTCAGTCCGCAAGCGGCAAGGCACAGCGCTTCACGGCCTGCTGCGGGAAACGCTCGTTCGCCACGCAGTGGATCCAAAGGCGGCGGAAGCCCACCTGAAAGAGAATCCCGTGGTAGCCCGCTGGCCCCAGGCCGCGGAACAGGTCCACAGGTTTTTATCGGCGTTGCAGGAAAAGGGCTGGGAGCATTTCCCCCGCCGCACGGAATTTCCGCTGTCGAACGTCGGCAGCCGGGGCAAGACAGGATTCGCCGACCTCGTGATCTGGGAGCCCGATCGCGCGAGCCCGAGTCGCATCCATCTGGTCGATTTCAAACTTGCGGCAGAATTCGGGGAGCTGGAGATGGAAGCCTACCGGCACCAGCTTGATGGCTACCGCCAAGCCGTGGAACGCCTGCATCCAGGTGTCGCGGCCTGCACGTGGCTCTATTCCATCGAGGGGGGGAGATTCATGGAGGTCTGATGTCCGAACCTGGGCTGGAATTCCAAGAGTGGAGCCTTTACTACTTGAACGCTGCGAGGGCCTTCTGGCCGCGTTCAAATCGGCGGTTGACCTCGTCCCAGTTCACGTTCTGAAGGAAAGCCTCAATGTACTTGGCCGCCGCGGCGCCGTAGTCCATCTGATAGGCATGCTCGTACATGTCCATCACCAGAAGCGGCAGGCTTGAAGCGAGGGTCTGGCTATGGTCCCCGGCCCAGGAAAGACGCAGCTCGCCGCTGGGAAGGTGAAGATCGAGGATGGCCCAACCACTGCCCCCAGCGAGACTCATGCCCAGCGCCCGCATGGTCTGTTCCCAGGTTCCCAAGGAGCCCCAGGTCGTCGCAAGGGCCTTCGTGATGGGCCCGTCGGCTTTGCCGTCGCCGCCCAGATTTCCGAAGTAGGCCTCGTGGAGAGTCATGGAGTTGGCGTAGACCAGTTCCTTCGCCCGAAGACCCCCAACTAGAAATCCTGGTGTGTCCTTCGAGGCCTTGGCCAGTTCGGCGCGCACGCCGTTCAGGTTCTTTACGGCCCCGGCGTAGTTGTTGTCATGGTGGGAAACGATGAGCCTCTCGGAGATGCCCTTTAATTTAGTGGGATCGAAAGGGAGAGGCTTAGGCGCGAAGACGGAGGGAGCCGGCCCTTGCGGCAGGGGTTTTTCCTCAAAGGGAGACAGGCTCCGTCCCATCAGGGCAGTGGTGGCCGCAGCGGCGCCGCCGCCCATCAGCAGGCCCAGGGCCTTTCGTCGGGTCACAGACATGAAAACCTCCTCTGATCGGATTGCGCTGAGGTTCAAGGTAGACCGAATTCCATTTGGATCAAGATACATTTGTATCTATCCTTGATTCACAAACCTGGAGATCTGATGGGGAATCCCTCCTCGCGGTGGCTGCTGCTTATCCACCAACTTCCGCCCAAACCGGCTTACTTTCGCGTGAAGACATGGCGCCAGTTGCAGGTGCTCGGTGCCGTGGCCCTCAAGAATTCGATCTACGTGCTTCCGGCGAGCGATGCGACCCTGGAGGACTTCCACTGGATGCTGCGCCAAATCCAAGGCGGGGGCGGTGAAGCTTCGGTGGTCCAGGCGGAATTCGTGGAAGGGTTTTCGGACGAGGACGTGCGGGGGCTGTTCAAAACAGCGCGGGATGTGGACTACGAAAAGCTCGGCCAGGAAGTCCAGGCTCGCTTGAAGACGCTGCCTTCAACCTTGAAGGTTGGCTCTCGCGCCGAAGCGGAGGGCCAATTGATCCGATTCCGGAAACGGCTTGCGGAAATTCAGGAATTGGATTTCTTCGCGGCGGTGGGTCGGGCTCAGGTGGAAGAAGCCATAGCCAACCTGGAGGCCCGGTTGCTGCCCGCAGCTGCTTCCAAAGCCGAAGCGGCGCGGATCCATCTTCGGGATCTCCAAGGCTGCACCTGGGTGACCCGGAAGGGCCTCCACGTGGATCGCATCGCTTGCGCCTGGCTCATCCGCCGTTTCATAGACCGGTCGGCCCGCTTCCGCTTCGTGGACCCCAAGACCTACAAGCACCGGCGAGGCGAGCAGCGCTTCGACATGTTTGCTGGAGAGTTCACCCATGAAGGCGACGGGTGCAGTTTCGAAACCTTCCTGTCCCGCTTCGGGCTTCAGGCTACCGGCCTCAAGGCCTTGGCCGAGCTGATCCACGATGTGGATCTGAAGGACCACAAATTCAAACGCCCGGAGACCGAAGGATTCGCCCGCGCGATCCAGGGCGTGGCCCTGCTTCATGCCAAGGACGAAGCCCGCCTGGAGTCGGGATCCATGGTGCTCGATGCCTTCCTGGAAGGACTGAAGCGGAGCCCGGCATGAGCGGCTCCAGGACCGGGCCATCGCAGCTGGCCTTCGTCCTCTACTTCCTCAAGTTGGGCGCCATTGGATTTGGCGGTCCCATCGCCCTGGCGGGCGCCATGCAGCGCGATTTGGTGGAAGCGCGGGGCTGGGTGGACGAGGCGGACTACCAAGAGGCGCTCACCTTCGCGCAGCTTGCGCCGGGCCCGCTGGCGGCCCAGCTCGCCATCTACTTGGGCTACACCAAGTCCGGGGTGTCGGGCGCCACGCTGGTCGGGTTGGCCTTCATCGTGCCTTCTTTCCTGATGGTGCTGGGCCTTGCCGCGCTCTATGTGAAGTACGGCGGGCTACGTTGGATGCAGGCGGCTTTCTACGGCATCGGTGCCGCCGTCATCGCCATCATCACCCGCTCAGCCTTCAAATTGGCCAAGTCGACCCTGAAGCGGGATGCCCTGGCCTGGGGCATTTTCCTGGTGCTCGCCCTTTCCACAGCCATCACTGGGAAGGAGTGGGTGCCGCTTATCGTTGGCGCGGGCCTACTCACCTGGGCTGTGCGGACCCGGCCTTGGAACTCCAGAATCAGCGCGCCCGGCTGGGGGCCGGTCTGGCTGCTCACCGGGATCCATGGTGCGGCCAGCGCCGCCACACTTGGCAGCATCCTCTGGTTCTTCGCAAAGGCCGGGCTGTTCGTGTTCGGCAGCGGGCTCGCCATCGTGCCCTTCCTGCATGGTGGAGTCGTGAACGAAATGGGCTGGCTGAGTGAGCGGCAGTTTCTCGATGCCGTGGCCGTGGCCATGATCACCCCAGGCCCTGTTGTCATCACCGTGGCCTTCATCGGCCATCTGGTGGCGGGCCCGCTGGGGGCCTGCGCTGCGGCGCTCGGCGTGTTCCTACCGGTCTACTTCATGGTCATCCTGGCCGCGCCGCTGTTCCGGAAGCATGGTCAGAACCCTGGGCTCAAGGCGCTGGTCCAAGGCGTGACCGCCGGGGCCGTGGGCGCCATCTCGGGATCCGTGGTCGTGCTCGGCCGTGGGGCCATCCGGGATGTGCCGACGGCCTTGGTAGCCTTGGTGTCCCTGGCGCTGATCTGGCGCACCAAAATCCCCGAGCCATTGCTTGTGGCCGGTGCGGGTGTGTTGGGCCTGATGTTCTACCGCGGTTGAACGTGGGCGCGGGTGGACCGGATGAATTGCGAAGGTGGGTAAGGCTGCTTTGGGGCGAATACCCAGCCGCCGCCGTCGCGCAGAAACCAGGGTCTATTTCTCCATCGGCGCCATGGGGCGTTGCCTGCAACCGCGCACAGCATCGAACCGGGCCTTGATGAGCGGAAGATCCTGCTCCAGGTTTCCGGTTGGATGGAACAAGGGCAAGAGTCGCACAACATGTTCCTGGTAGTCGAAGCCTACGGGCATGATGGGTACCCCGGCTTTCATGGCGATCAAATAGAAGCCCGTTTTCCATTGGCTCACGCCCTTGCGGGTGCCCTCCGGCGCCAGGGCCAGCATGAGCGACGGGGCTGATTCGAAGGCCTTCACACATTCACCAACCACCCCGTGGCT
>JANYBM010000014.1 GCA_025361125.1 Holophagaceae bacterium
TGGCCGCGGTGGTGGGTCTGGTGCGTCACCAGCACCCACAAGCCGAACGCGCCGGTCCAGGTCATGCCGTAGAAGGGATAATTCATGGCCAGGGCCATGTCGTTGAGTTTCCCAACTTCCTCCAGCACCGATTCGGAAACGGCGGCGTAAGTGTCCCGAATTTCCTTCATGGTGGGTGGAACCTGGGTCTTGAAGGGCTCGCCGCTGAAGCCGGAAATCTTCAGGCCCAGGTTGTGCGGCATCTCCACGCAGGTCTCCACCAAATGCCACGCAATGCGCCGCAGATTGCGGTGCTCAGGGGTGATGGCCTGGTGCGCCGCTGCATCCGGGATGGCATCAAATACGTGCAGGGTATGCTCGACCTCCTGTTGCCAGATGGTCTTGAAATCGGCGATGTGGCGGAACATGAGGCCTCCAGGAAAGGATGCCTCCGAAGATACCTCAAGTGATCTTGTTCAGGTAAAGGCGAAGATGCCTTCCCGCACTAATTCCACACAGGATGAGGCCGAAGCAAGGGCCGCTGCATAGGCCGGGTGCAGGGGCCGGCTTCCGGCTAGGGCGATCAGTTCCTTGAGCAGCGGGAGCAGGTGCAGATCCACCAGCTCCAGCAGGTTTGAGACGATCTTGCCCAACTGGGCCTCGTTCGCGCCCCCGAGACGCTGGAGGCCCATGGCAAGGGCCTGCAGTTCCGCGGCCAGGTGATCGGGGCTCAGGCCCTCGGGCACATCGAATCCCAAGACCTCGTAATGATGATCCAGATCACGAACGAGGGCCGGGTCCCGCAGCAGACCCGTGAGATGCACCGACGCTTCGAGGTGCAGCACAGGCTGCTCGCGGCTCACGATGAAGAGGTCCGTGTAGGCCACCGCCAGATCAGACGTTTCGGAAGCCAGCAGGCATTCCAGATCTTGCTTCAGGGAGGGTGAGATCCAGAACGCAGACGTGGCGGCCTGCAGTGTCGCCACCGGCAAGGCACCGGGGCGGGCGAAGATCTCCGCCAATGCGCGCACCAGTTCCGGCAGATGCAGGCTCATCGGAACCCCGTGGCCTGCCCGGCGAACACGAAGACGTAGCGCAGCATGTAGCCGCCGAACAACACAAGCCCTCCGGCTGTGAGCGCCCAGCGGGGCTGGATATGGAAGGTCCCCTTCCCCAGGATCACGGGCTTGAATTCATACAGCTCGATGGCCAAGGGCAATAGCAGGCCGATGCCCATGAAGAGCAGCCAAAAGACGATGGTGAAAGGTCCGCCGAGCACTTGCGCCAAGGCCTCCTTCACGGCAAGGCTGCTGAGCTCGCCATGGATGAGGTAGGGCAGGACTATGAAAAGCTCCAACACGATCAGTGTGATGTCCATGGAATAAAGGAAGCGCATCTCCTTCAGCTCCACGGGCTCG
The DNA here is from genome assembly GCA_025361125.1 of Holophagaceae bacterium. GTDB lineage: Bacteria > Acidobacteriota > Holophagae > Holophagales > Holophagaceae > JANXPB01. Next base: position 1,398 of record JANYBM010000014.1, read on the forward strand.
CGATCGAGCAGGCGGGCCACCACCAAGGCCGCGGTGCCGGAACTGAGCGCGCTGAAGAGGAACATCTGCGCCACCAGGTTCGTGTTCCAGAACGGCCGCGCCTGCACGGCGCCCAGCAGCACGCCGGTGTAGATGCCGACGCCGACCGCGATGGGAAAGCCAATCATCGCCAAATTATGCCGCCAGGCGGAGGCATCCAGATCCAACCAATGCTTGATGCGAGCCGGGATTCGACTGCGGACTTTCTCCGGGACTCGCGCGAGCAGCGCCTGCCGCTCGCCCTGCTCCAGCCAGGCCCACAGGTAGGCGATGCTCAAGAACGTGAAGGCCACCAGCAGCCAGCTGCCGATGGACATGGGGCTGCGCCAGCGGAAATGGAAAAAGATCTTCCAGAACCGGAAGGGCTTGCCCAGATCGAACACCAGCAGGGCCGAGCCCAGGCTCACGGGCCAGGGCGCCAGCAGCGCACCCCACCGCGCGATACGGGGATAGGCCGAGCCCCCGTCTTCCTGGATCCAGGTGGCCAGCGCCGAGGCGAAATAGAGCCCCGCAGACAGACCGCCCAGAAACAAGTAATTCACGATAAGGAATTCCCAAACAGGTTCTCGCATGTCATTTCCTAAAGGAGGTAGTAAAGCTGGGGACCGTTGCCGGTCTGGGGGTTTTTCACTTCGTAGCGCCGCGTGGCCAGGAGCTGGTGCAGGTGGCTCGTGGGATCGTTCAGGTCGCCGAAGACCCGCACCTTGC
>JANYBM010000169.1 GCA_025361125.1 Holophagaceae bacterium
ATGACGCGCAGATCAGGATCCCAAAGGCTTTCGGTGGAGATGAGACCGTTCTCCACTAGACCTCCATGGATCTCGACTCCACCCATTGAGCCGACACTCTGAATGCGGAGTTCCGCCAAATCCAAACGTGACCCATTACTAGGCTCGTTGTCGAAGCGAGCCAGGTTATTTTTGTTGCCATCACTTCCGGCATAGTGGGCCGAACCTGTTCGCAACTGGATCCAACTATCGTCCTGCCCGATCTGCCACCTGAGCCTCAAGCGTGAGCGATCCCGAATGATGGCGGACTTGCCAGGCCCGCGATCAATGTCGTCATGCCAGCCATTCAGCTCCCAGGCGGGTAGCCACCACTTCTGTTCAGGCTCTTTGAAATAAGTATCCTGGGCCAGCAGGGGGCCGGTAGCGAGCAAGAGAAAAATCAGGTTCCGGTTGACCACGGGCTTACTTGATACCTTCAAGAACCGGGTGGACCACGATCTTATCCACGTTGAAGGGCCACTGGGCAATGCCATACAAATCGACCTTGTGTGAGTATTTGATGGTGGCCGTAACGGTGCCTGCATCGCCACTCATGGTCTTTCGGAAGGTGATGGCTCTCGGCGCCATTGCTTCAGGGACTTCTAGTGTGCGGATCTCAATCCTCACTTCTTTTTCGAGGTCCTCGGATTTGCGGCCTGAGGCCTGTTCGGCCTTTCGTTCAACGATGTCGTAGATCTGATTGTCCGCGTAATAGACAGGGACAACTTTAATGGCGATGGCCACCAGGATCCCCAGCACCAACAAACTGATGGTGCAACCCACTTTGCCTTCGCCGCGCTGCCTAATCATTCGATCGCGCATCAACCACCTCGCAAGAAAATCAGTTTAAGCCGTTCCGAAATAATAGCCCGATCATCTTAGTAGGCGAGACCGATCGAATGAGACATGACACAAATATCAAAGCTCCACTGCCTGGATTGTAGTTCCCTAGTTTTTCAGGTCATCCGCCGCTTGCTTCGCAATGGGGGCCACCAGAGGGCCGTCAGGGCTGAAAAAGGTCGAGCCGGGAAAAGTTTGAGCTTGTCCGAAGGCTTGGATCGCTTCAGGGATATACACAGATCCGAGTTTGGTTAGGCAAATCCCGGTGTAATAATCCACCGTTCCCTGGCCAAGACCAAGCAACGAACCTGATCGCCCTGAATCCGAGATCTTGGCCTCGCGGAGTAACTCGAGCGCCTTGTCGTAACGCCTAAAGTGCATGAGAGCGATGGCTTGATTCAGTCTCAGGAAGGCGGATTCATTTCCTTTGGCGGTGATGGTGCGTAAGCGCAATTCGGCAATGACAAAGGGATAGCAAAGATTGGCTGCGAAAAAAGGAAGTTCCAACGGCTCACGGGCAAGGGGTAGATTGGCCTTGAGTCCTGATTGTGTCACCGAAAGGTTATCTCCCTTGGCTTCGAGCAGGGCCTTACGCAAAGCCAGCGCTGTAGTGATCGGTTTGCCGTCAACCAGGGTGATGGGTTTCAGGACCTGGATGCCTGATTTGACAGAATCCCCTGGGTTGATCACCACAGGACCCACCTCTCCAGGTAGATCCGCCACGGTTATTCCCATACTGGGTTCCCAAAGTTGAGGTTGGGTGTTCAGCTTCGAGATCAAATCAAGCAAAGGGTCTTCATCAAGGGGTTTTAATGCGAAGTGTTCAGCTTCACCACTCAGAGTCTCAACCACTAAATCCACTGGGTATTCTGGTCGGTCTTTGATGGCGATCAAACTGAGCATCAATTCGGCGTCCTTGGTGTTTTTGATGCGAGTCATGGCATCCATCGGAGTCTCGCCTTCCGTGGGTTTGATAAATGCCACTTCCTTCAGACGTCCGCCTAAACGCATAAGCTGAGCAATAAGTTGGGATTTCCCCGGGAAATCAACCGTGTAATCAAAGCCTACGAAAATGAGGCGGGGTTTGGGCTGTGTGGTAAGGCTCACAGCCTTGTTCTCGGGGATCTCGATGTTCTGTGAGAAACCACCCGATGGGTACTTAACCACCAAATCGTAGGTCCCCGCACAGACTGAGACCTCGCTCACGGGAAGGGCCCCGTAGCTCTGCCCTGAAAGGAACAATTCACCGCCTGGCCATTCGGACCTTACCGTCAGGGTTCCACGGGATGGGGCCTGTTTGATGACTTCGAGAATGTGATCCTTAAATGGGGTCGTAAAGGACTCGTCCAACTCCACTCGCGTTGTGCGGAAGCAGGCCGACTTCAATTCGAGAATGTGTTTGCCAACTTTAAGATCAGACAGGACAAAGGCAGCCGATAGATCCTCAACCTTTAACCCCGCCTTGTCAGCTACGGCTTTCATCTCGGGAGTGACCTGGGAGTGCCCAGACTGGATGGGCGTTTTGCCCATGGGCTTTCCATCCAGCGACACCTCCGCGCCACCGGGATAAGTATAAAAGGTCACGGTCGAAGCATTGCGATCCAGCCTGAAATCCACATTTTTGGAGTCCTTCGGAGCCAGTTCGAGGTTTGCTTCCTGAGGGCCATAGCCCGGCTTGGTGTAGATCAACCTGTGAGCACCAAAGGACAGATATCGTGAAGCTGAGGTTGGATATGCCTTTTCATCCACGCTCAAAGTGCCACCATCGGGCTGGAAGGTGAAACTGACCCTGGAGAGTTTGGCGCCCCGGATGCTCTCGTACAGGCTCTGCAGTTTTCCTGAGGTGATGTTTTTATCCAATTCAAAATCTGGATCAAAATTTACCAAAGCCTCGATATGTTTCACGGATTCTGCTTTCTTGCCCGGATTGCGATCCTCCAAAATGGCAAGCCAGTTATAGGTTTCGCAAAGCACCCTGTGCCATTCCGAATCAAGATCCCTGGTTTTGAGGGCCAGGGGTTCCAAGGCTGCCAGTACCTGTTCGAACTTGACTGCCGCGCCATCCCGGTCCCCTTGATTGGCCCACAGATCTTTACCCTGCTTGGCCACGTCTTTTAAGGCTGGATCGGGTTGTGGAGCCTGGGCGAGGAGAGATCCGCTGATAAACAACAGGGTGGCGGGATGGATCAGTGAGCGGCGGGTCATCAGTTCAACCTGAGGAGCAGATCATTGGATCTATCAGCAAGGATGAGGCCACCACTGCGATCAATGGCGATAGCCACGAATTTTCCGCTGATTCCAAGCTGGTGCCAGGTTGCCTGGCGCAACACTGCACCGTCGGGACCCCAAAGCACCACACCTTCGAAATCCCCGCCGTCCACAATGGCCGCCACATGGCCAATGCTGTCACTGCCCAGGGCCAACACGTAGCGGAACACTCCTGGCAGCCCCTTTCCGTAGGGAATCCAAACCTGGGGCTGGCCATTCGCATCCAGGAATTTCACATCACGATTTGCGTCAGAAGCCTGGGCCACGCCACCATTAGCGAGCGGAGTCAAAGCGTTGGTGGTGGGGGAGGGCAGGGATTTGCTTTGCCCATCAGCGCCAATGAGCGTTAAAGCGGCAACCTTTTTATCGCCAACCCAGACCGTACCCCAGCGGTCCAAAACTCCCCCCGTCGGAGCATTGCCCGATAATTCCAACAGTGTGCCATCAAGCCTGACAAGGCTCTGTTTGGTGAGGAACCAGGGCAGGCCGTTGGGGGCGATCATCAATGCCTTGGCGCCCTTTAGTGGCATTCCTACAGGAACTGCGGCGTTATTGCGAAGGATGTCAGCACGATCCAATCCATCCTCGTAGATGTAAAGGTCGCCATCTGGACCCAAGGCTAATAGTGTTGGGGTATTGACCCACTTGGGGGCCTTGCCGGGCGGCCATAGCCCTTCGGATTTCAGGGGGGTCTTTTGCATTCGCCATTTGACGCGCACAGCGATACGCCAAGCCGCTTCCTTGGCTTCAGGACTATTGGGCAAGCGTTCGCGGATGCGTTCCAGTAGCCGTAGACAACCCTGTAAATCCCCTTTGATATCTAAAACCTCAGCGGCTTGCAGAAGGGCCTGGGCTGCAATGGTTGAGAGTGGGTCCAGGCGATAGGCTTCCAGGAAGCTTTGTAATGCGCGGCCCCAGGAAGATTGACCCTGATACGCCAAACCAAGCTGATAGTGGGCCCCGGCCAAGGCAGGGGTGTCGGCGTAGAGATCAACCACCCGGTTGAATTCCGCGATAGCTTCCTTCATATCTGCTGGCTTCTTGGCCCTTTGCGCGAGAATCTCGCCTCGGAGAAGCATGGCTTCACCGGCGAGGGGAGATTTGATGTGATCAGCTTTCAGTCGCTCAAGCAAAGGGATGGCTGAGTCGGGTTTTTTTTCAACGTCAATATAGTAGTGCGCCATGGTGATCAGGGCTTGTGCTGTGAAGTTGGATTTAGGCGCGGTTTGAAGCAGCTGGTTCCAAGTTTCGAAAGCCTCAGCGTATGAACGGGTGTGATAGGCCCTTTCCCCGCTTCTATAGAGCTTTTCTGAAATATCAAGATCCTGGGCAAATAGGTTGCATACAGACATCGCAACCAGTGCCATGGCGAGGATGATGCGTCGCGATAGGGGCAGGAGCCCGGTCATTGAAGCCTCAATCATGAAGTGGATTCATCATAGCCCAGGCATAGCGACTGTTACGAAATAACCAATGTTTTCCTGGTTGGTTTCGTGGCGGGCGGATCAGCTGTCTGGGTCAGTGCGCCCTCCACATATTGCAGGCAGTGCCTGCTCCCACCCGCTGTGCTCGTGGGCGCGGAGCCTCCCGCTTTCTTCGTTTGTAGAGCTGGAGCCGCTATGCAGGACGCAGGACGGCGCTTCAACTCTTGGAGACCTGATAAGTTGTAGCCATGCGCGGGAAATCGAAACTGGGTATTGCATCCATGACCACCCACCTGTCGGGCCAGGTCTCCTTCGAACAATTGGGCCAATTGGATGGAGCAGCGGCCCCAAACTTGCTATCGGGGTGTCGCTGATGATTTCGCTGTTCAGGCGCCTGATCCGCTGCGCCGTGCATCCGGTGCAGGGATTCCAAGAGCGGGCCAAGGCTGCGCCTGGATTGGGGCCCGCTTTTGGATGGATGATGCTGCTCCGTGGCGCAGTCAGCCTTGCCGCTGGCTCGCTTACCCTACATGCGGTCTACCGCGACTACCCCATGTTTAAAGATTTGCAAAGTCCCATGTGGCAAGAGATTTTTCGGCGGCTCCCAGCGGATATCAATGTGGAGGAAGCCCGCTCCTTTGTATTGGGTTTGCCGGATCTGCCACCTTGGAGCGGTGTTTGGCCTTGGCTACTGGTACTTGGTCCCCTCGGCCTGGCGGGTGCCTGGCTTCACAATGCAGTCTGGGATCACTCTTGCCTTTGGCTGTTAGGTGGGGTCAAAAAAACCGGTGGTTGGCGCACCACGTTCATTGCTGAGGCAGAAGCTATGCAGGTCGGGGTTCTCGATGCGGCCTTTTCACTCTTGAGCTTCATTCCTCTGGTAGGCCTATTGATGGCCCCGCTGTTCATACTCTCCGGAGCGTATTTTTGGGTATTGCGAGGCCTTGCCCTCGCATCCTTCCACCATGCGCCTTTATGGAAGGGCGCGGTGGCGACGTTACTCCATGTGCTTCTAGCCGTGCTTTTTATTTTCGGGATGCTGGTCATCAGCTGGATGGTCGTCATGCAATCGGTAATTTGATGAGAAACCATGACTGGACTTGACGGAAGGACCTGCTTTTTGCTTGGCCTTTACCTGTTCATTTTTGGCTACTTGGCCACCCCAAGTGGCGCGGGGAACCCAGAGCGGTCATGATGCTTCAATCGCTACCTTCAGGAGTATGTCCATGTTCCAGCAGATCCTGGATCAGTTGATTGAACGGGTGCCCGAAGCCCTCGCCGCCACCTTTAGCGACAAGGATGGCGAGCCGATTGCGACCCGCACCATCCAGGTGCCCAATGATGCATTGCAGCTGCTTGGCGCCTACCAGCAAACGGTCAAGCGCCACCTGGCCCAGGCCATTGAGGAATTTGACAGTGGTGAAATCGAACAGATCGCCTTCGCCACCCAGGAGCACTGGATCCTGATGATGGGTGCCGCGGAGGGCTGCACGCTGGTGTTGATCATCCACCGCGAAGGCATCATGGGCCGGGCCCGGTTCGAGATGATCAGGGCCGTCAAAGCCCTGAATCAGCAGCTCTGAAAATTGTAGGAATCAAGGAGTAGGCATGGAGCGATTCATCGGTCTCATTGGCATCGTTGTGTTCATGGCCATCGCCATCGGATTGAGCCGTCATCGCGGCCATATCCACTGGAAGACCGTGGCCTGGGGCCTGGGGCTGCAATGGTTGTTCGCCATCGTGGTGCTGAAGGGCGACTTCCTTTCCAAGGGGCTGGGCTTCCAAGGGCATTTGCCCTGGCCCGGATTCTGGCTCCACCAAGGCACGCCGGAAGCCCATTTCTACGGGCTAGGTTGGATCATTTTCGCCTTGATGTTCATCCCCATGCTGCTGCGGCGCTTTGCTGCCTTCGAAAGCAAGCCCCTCAACTGGGGCATTTTCGGCGTCGTGGTCTACGGTCTGCTCTGGGGCAATTTGGTAGGCAAGACCTTCAACAACATCCGCATCGTGGTGCAGCACCTGATGGAATACGCCCACGACGGCGCCAGCTTCGTGTTCGGACCGCTCGCGGATAGTGCCGCCGGCGGCCTGGGCGCGCCGGTGATGGATGCGGCCCACCATTCCATCGGCCACATGGGGATGGTCTTCGCCTTTGTGGTGCTGCCCACCATCATCTTCGTGGCGAGCATTTTCGCGGTGCTCTATTACCTGGGTGTGATGCAGTGGGTCGTCGGAGCCTGCGCCCGGGCCATGGGCCGCGTGCTGAAAGTCAGCGGCGCCGAGAGTGTCTGTGTGGCGGCCAGCATCCTCATGGGCCAAACCGAAGCACCCCTGACCATCCG
>JANYBM010000090.1 GCA_025361125.1 Holophagaceae bacterium
AGGACCGCGTCCTTCTGGCGTCCGCCGCCGTTGAGCCAAGTGAAGTCCGCGAAGGCGAGTGGCGCAGGAACTGCTGTTGCGGCTGCTGGAGGTGGAGTTAAAACTGTGGAACCCGCGCCTTGCGCTGAGCCGACTTCTGACACCAACAATGCCAACCCAAGAACCGTACTTCGACGCATTCCATACTCCAGATCCCACGCGGGCCACAGACCAGACTGTGGTGAGATTGATCAGGAAGGCGTCAAGACACCGGGGCCGAACCTCAAGATTTCATCAAGATCCAGGAGTTGCGCTCCGAAGATGCTGATCGTTCCAACCGGGAAGACTTGATCCAAGGCACTAGCAATTGTTGTCAATCTTTGTCCAGGCTCAATCCGAACGCCAGATAAGTGGGGCACGGAGGCACCAGATTCATCGTCTAGCGACACCTTTAACGATTACCCATGAGGAGTTTCCATGCCACGTCAAGCCGATGCCTTGTCCGCGGTTTCCGGGATCCGCTCAGGCCAGCGGGTTTTCATCCACGGCGGTTCCGCCACGCCACTGGTGCTGCTGAATGCATTGTTGGAGCGCGCTCCAGAGGTACGCAACGTGGAACTCATGCACCTGCATACGGCCGGTCCAGGCGCTCCTGCCGAGGACCGCTACGCGGATTCCTTCCGCGTCACCAATCTGTTTGTGGGCCACAACATGCGGGGGAAGGTCGGCAGCGAGCGCATCGACTACCTGCCCTGCTTCCTGTCGGAAATCCCAGCCCTGTTCCGGTCCGGCCGCCGCACCCCCGATGTCGCCTTGCTCCATGTCAGCCCACCGGATGCACACGGCTACTGCTCCCTGGGGACATCTGTGGACGTCGCGCGGGCAGCGTCCGACACAGCGAAGGTCATCATCGCCCAGGTGAACCCACGCATGCCGCGGGTTCATGGGGATGGCTTCATCCACATCGACCGGATCCACCACTGGGTCGAAGTGGATGAGGAAATTCCGGAATCTCCAGCGCCGGTACTGACGGACATCGAGCGTGCAATCGGAAGGCACGCAAGCTCGCTTATCGAGGATGGCGCCACGCTCCAGATGGGCATCGGCGCGGTTCCCGATGCAGTGCTCGCGGCCTTGCACCATCACAAGCACCTGGGCATCCACACCGAGATGTGGAGCGAGGGAGCCTTCGCCCTGATCCAATCCGGAGCCGTGGACAACAGCCTGAAAAAAATTCACCCGGGAAAGATCGTGGGCGGTTTCGTCATGGGCTCCCGGGCGCTCTTCGACTTCATTGACGACAATCCCGCCGCAGTGCTGCTTGACATCGCCTACATCAACAACCCAACCAATATCGCCCGCAACCAGAAAGCCACCGCCATCAATTCTGCCGTCGAGATCGATCTCACAGGCCAGGTCTGCGCTGATTCCATCGGCAGCCGCATCATCTCGGGAGTCGGCGGCCAGATGGATTTCATCCGCGGTGCCTCTCTTTCCGTGGGCGGCAAGCCCATCATCGCGCTCTCCAGCCGCACCTTGAAAGGGACGCCCCGCATCGTTCCGCAACTCAAGGCCGGCGCCGGTGTCGTGACCACCCGGGCCCACGTCCACTACATCGTTACCGAGTACGGGGTGGCTGATCTGGCCGGCAAGACCCTGCATGAGAGGGCCAAGGCACTCATCAAACTGGCGCATCCGGATGACCGCGAAGCCCTGGAAATTGCCAGGCGGGAGTTATGGCAGTAGGAAGGCGGAGCGTGTCTTAAATGTACTGACCGGCGTCCACCCGGATCACTTCCCCGGTGATCATCCGGGCAGCGTCGGAGAGCAAGAACAATACGGCATTGGCGATATCCTGGGGCTCGGCCAGCTCAGGCAATACGCCTTCTTCCATGGCTTTTTCCAATACCTCCTCAGGAAGCGCCAAGGCCATGGGAGTCATGACCATGCCCGGTGCCACTGCATTGACCGTGATGCCTTTGGGGCCGAATTCCCGCGCCCAGGTTTTGGTCACGCCGATGAGGCCCGCCTTGGAGGCGCTGTAGTTCGCCTGGCCAAATTTCCCGCGCATTCCGTTGATGGACGTGATGTTGACGATGCGCCCGTACCTGGCTTGCACCATTCCGGGTGCAACGGCCCGCACCAGATTGAAGGCTCCCGTCAGATTCACGGACAGCACCGAGGTCCATTCTTCATCGCTCATCTTGAGGGTGCTGCGATCACGGGTGATGCCCGCGTTGTTCACAAGCAGAGTCACAGATTCGGAAATCCTCGCCACAGCCTGGTTCACGGCCTTGGCCTCTGAGATATCCACCTCGTGAAATTGGCAAGGAACCTCCAGCAAGCCTTCACCCCCAGCGATATCAAATACATGCACACGGACCCCCTGGTCCATCAAAGCGCGTGTGATGGCCAACCCGATCCCGCTCGAGCCGCCTGTGACCACTGCGACCCGTCCTTCGAGCTTCAGAAAACGAGACATTGGTCACTCAATGAGGTCCCCTAAATTACAACCAGTGATGGCATGTTACTACAGGTAACCCCGATCAATCTTGGGTCTAGGCGTTGGAGGAAGGGAAAGGGCATGTCCGAATTGACGATTCGTTCACTCAGCTTGGAGGACCTGGATTGGGTCACCGCCATCGAGAGCCGATTGGCAGGACATCCACGAAGAGGATTCCTGGAGAAACGCTTCTCCGTTGCCGCTTCCAATCCTGATTGCTTCATCACTTGTGGTGCCATGAGCTATGGAAATTCAACGGGCTATGCCTTCGCCCGGATCCAGACGGGTGAATTTGGCTGCAATGATGGTGTCGCGGTTCTGGATGTCATTGGTGTGGACCCCTACACCCAAGGCCAAGGCATAGGCAAAGCCCTCATGCGTGAGATCGAGACCCAATTGAGGGCCAAAAACATTGGCCTTCTGAAGACGCAGGTCGAATGGCCGAACCATAAAATGGTCGGGTTCTTTTCGTCCATGGGATTTGCCCTTTCGGCCAATCAGATCATTGAACGTGACACTTCGCCGCTGCCGGAGAAGTCGGGTACATCCATGGAAGATCGCCGTACAGATCGGGATGATCCGAACAATTTCTCCAGGGACAGAATTTTGATCCGTTCTCTTGAGGAGGCGGATTTGGCCGAAGTGGTTCGCATTGATCACAGCCTGACGGGTCGAAACCGTTCCCCGTTTTACACCGCCAAGTTCAGGGAGATGCTCACGGAATCGGGTATCAGGGTCTCCATGGTGGCTGAAGATACTGGCGTTCTCAGCGGCTATGTCATGGCCCGCGTTGATTTCGGTGAATTCGGCAAAGTGGATAAGACGGCGGTGATAGATGCCATTGGTGTTCATCCTGGCTATTCAGGCTCTGGCATCGGACAGGCACTGCTTTCCCAGTTGATGCTCAACCTTGCCACGTTACAGGTGGAATATGTGCGAACCCAGGTATCGCCGGATGATTTCGATCTGAACCGCTTCTTCCATACGTATGGCTTCCACCAAGCCCAACGCCTGGTCCTTTCCAAAGCAGTCCCGCGCCGCCGAATCTGATCCAAACCTGAAGTCGCAGCATCACGGAGAAACAATGGCCACCACGAGTGAGATTGTCGCCAAAACTGCCCCCACCACTTTGAATGATCATAATCTGGTCCCCACAAGCGTGGAGGATCTCTGCGGAAGCCTGGTCCGTTATGAGAAACGTCCCGCGAAACGCCGGGACGGCTCCCCGGCCGAGGGACTCTTCAATGCCTGGATCATTCTTAATAATCCAAAACAATTCAATTCCTACACCACGGACATGGTCAAGGCCCTGATCCTTGCCTTCCGCCGGGCCTCGGTCGACCGGGAAGTCAACGCCGTGGTGTTCACCGGCACCGGGGAGAAAGCCTTCTGCACCGGCGGCAACACCAGGGAATACGCTGAATACTACGCCGGGAACCCGCAGGAATACCGGCAGTACATGCGGCTGTTCAACGACATGGTCTCCAGCATTCTG
>JANYBM010000102.1 GCA_025361125.1 Holophagaceae bacterium
TGGAGATTCTGATCCACCTGCCAGGGATCCTTCGCGCCAAAGCGCGCGGCTGTCTGCGGCATGAGCTGCATCAGGCCCATGCTGCCCATGCGGCTTTTTGCCGCAGGATTGTAGGCGCTCTCGCACTGGATCATGGCACGCATGAGATCGGGATCAATGCCTTCGGCGACGGCTGCGGCGTCCACTTGTTTCAGCATTGTGGCGGGCACGAGAATCGCGGGGCGGTTCAAGCCATCCTGAAAGGGTGCAGCGGCCACCAGGCTCAAGCCTGCCAGTACTACTGCGGCGCCGATGAGCGCGGGAAACGAGGGACGGGCGCTGACGCCCAAAAGATGTTGGATGCGGATCATGAGGGGTGCTCCTGTGGCGCTAAGGGCTAGTGATGAAGACGATGGCTGGCCTTGCAAGGCCAGGGATGGGGAAGGGTCAAGCAATGGACGCAGATCATCCAGCCGGTCGAGAACGGTGGCGTAGAAGCGCGCGTCACCGCAGATCGCTACCGCCGCCAAGTCGCAGCAGCGCTCACGCTCCAGGCGCACCATGGCAGCTATCCAGTGGGCCATGGGGTGGTGGAACAGCAGCAACTCCGCCACTGATTGTAGGCCGTTCAGCAAGAAATCATGGCGGCGCAGATGGGCGAATTCGTGCGCCAGCAAAGCCTCTAAAGCCCGCGCATCCATCTGTACCAGACAAGCTGCTGGAACTACCACCATGGTGCGCCACAGACCATGACTGAAGGGGCCTAACATGCGCTCCCCGATTCGTAGGGCGGGTGGCCGCATGCTCATGCGCCGGGCCAGATCCGAACCCAGGTGCAACACCCATTCCGGGGCGGGCTCAGTGGAGCTTCGAAGGCGCTGGAGCCAAAACCAACCGCCCAGCAGGCGCAGTCCCAGCAGCGTCACGCCCACGCCCCAAAGGAGCGCAAGCCAGGGCAGAGCAGGCTGAGACAAGGTGATCACCCGCGCGGCAAAACCGGGTCTCATCCTGTTCGGGTTGGGTGTGGAAGCGAAAGGCTCGATGAAGCGCGGGCCCATAGATATAGCCAGCATGTGGCTAGTTCGCGCTACCCGGACCTGCCGGAAAGTTGTGGCGGGCCAAAGCACGGCCAGAGCGAGCGCCATGAGGGCGAGGTTATGGCGAAAGCTGGGTGAAGCTCTATGGAAAAGCGTGAGCAGGCCCCACAACGCCATCGCCACCAAAGCCACTTGCCAGATCGAGTGGAAAAGGGACACGCCCAAGTCCACCGCGAGCCCCTGGAGATCCAGGAAATTCATGGCTTCTCCTTCAACAGTTCACGCAAGGCAGCTTTTTCTGCGGACCGCAAGCGTCGGCCTTGCAGGGCCATCTGTACCAGTGCCTCCGCAGAGCCCCCGAAAACTTTCGCCATGAAATCCACCAGCAGCGCGCGCTGGGTTTTCGATTTGGCCTGGGCAGGCCAGTAGCGATGAGCCCGCTCGGATTCATCGCGTTCCAACAAACCTTTCTCCAGCATGGTCTGCATGAGTTTGAGCACCGCTGTATAGCCCAAGGCGCGCTCCTGGCCAACGCGGGAATAGACCTCCTTCACGCTGCTGGGTCCCAAGTCCCAAAGCACTTGGAGGATACCGACTTCGGCTTCGGTGGGTTTGGGGGCAGGATAAGGACTCGTCATGGGTACTCCACGCAGTACGATTAATAATGTACGATAAATAATGTACATTGCAAGATGTAGTTTGCGATTCACTCCACAATGGTCTGACATGGCCTGACACCGACCTCTTGCTTGGGAGCATTTGAATGAAATTTGGAATCGTCACTCGTTGCATGGGCATGGGCATAGGTATCTGTCTCAGTGCCTTCGCCTTCTCGCAATCCGTTGCCTTCACCTTTGACGATGGGCCAAAACTGAAGGCCACACCGCTCATGAGCCCCCAAGCTCGGAACACCGCGCTGTTGGCGGCACTGGCGAAGCATCATGTGAAGGCGGCGCTATTCGTGACGCTGGCGAATGGCGCCGATCGGCCCGAGGGATTGGCTTTGGCAAGGGCTTGGGGCGAAGCTGGACACGCCATCGGCAACCACACCGTTACGCATCTGGACCTTAACGCGAAGGAAACCACCCTGAAGCAATATCAGGATGAAATCCTGGCTTGCGAAGCCATAATCCGAACGCTGCCCGGTTATCAACCTTGGTTTCGCTTCACGTTCTTGCGGGAAGGCAACACGCCCGAAAAACGCGATGGCATGAAGGCTTTTCTGAAAACGAACGGCCTGCGGAATGCTTGTGTGAGCCTGGATACCTCGGATTGGCGCTTGAATGCGGCCTTGGAGAAGGCTCTCGTTGACCACCCAGATGGTGACCTGACGCCATTTCGCGTAATCTATCTATCCCATCTTCGGCAGCGGGCCGAGGCTTACCGTGACCTTTCGCGTCGGCTCTTCGGAAGGGATATTCCCCAAGTGATGTTGCTCCACCACAGCCTCATCAATGCCCTTTTCCTGGATGCTGCCATTCAACAATTCAAAGCCATGGGATGGACCCTCACCGATCCTGGAACAGCCTTCCAGGATTTCGTCTACAGCCTCGATCCCCAGCGGCCCTCACCTGGGCAGAGCCTCCTGATCTCCGCTGCCAGCAGCCTTGGCTATCGGCCGGAGAACTGGGAACGCCTGCTCGACGATGGGGATGAAGAGATCCGGGAGCTCAAGCTCAAAGGGTCGCTGCCGGCTTCCTTCGAGTGAAGCGGCAGTTTTCGGCCATCCCTGGGTTGTGGCACACGTTTAGCGCCACTGTTCGGAGCTTTCGAGCCAGGATTGAAAGCTACAGTTCGATATGATGAAGCAGGGGTAGCGTCCAGCCCCTGCAAACACCACAAACCGAGTTGGGGCAATCGTGTCCCGATTTGTAGGCGGACCGCCGTCAGCACTGCTGGTTGAGGGTGCGGAACGTCAGCCTCAGCAATTCGGAGTTGATCAAGCATGGCCAAGCCACGGATTCTTGTTCTGATGTGCGCTGGCACCGTGATGCAGGATGTAGCAGGGTGGGCCATCCACGAGCTCGCCCAAGTGTGGCTGGAAGAAGGCCTCGATGTGAAAATCGCATCCGGCCCCCGGGGGGCCGCGCCTGCGGACCTATTGTTCCTCCACGTTGACCTCTCTGTGGTTCCGGATGAATATCTGGCGCTTGTAGACCGGTACCCGGTGGCCGTGAACGGTCGGATCAAAGATATCCGGAAATCCTCGTTCAGCGCCCAGCTCGTGCGTTCTGGTGATGGGTGGGAAGGGCCATGCATCGTCAAATCCGATCTAAATTGTGCGGGGATTCCGGAAATGGGATACGCGGCCAGGGGGATTGCTTTGGAATTCGGTCCGCCCCGCTACCCCTTCCCTATGAGAGGTCAACAGGACTACCGGCTCTACGCAGACGCTTCCGCGGTACCAACCGCGTTTTTCGACGATCCGTACCTGGTGGTGGAACGCTTTCTTCCCGAGGTGGAAGGTGGGTTGTATTTCACCCGGAGTTGCCACTTCCTCGGTAACGCTTGCACCACTGTGCGCCTTGGCTCTCCCGGCCCGATCGTGGTGGCTAGCAGCCAGAAGGTCATCCAACAGATAGAGCCGCCTTTGGAAATTTTGGAATACCGTAAGAAGGTGGGGCTTGACTACGGCAAGATCGACTACCTTGTTCATGAGGGCAAACTGGTGATACTTGATGTGAACAAGACCACCGGAAATGTGGGCATGTCAGCTGATCCAAGGGTGTTGGCCATGCGTCGTGAGCGAGCCAGGGGCATCTGGGATTTCCTGCGGTGAAATCAGTTGGTTCATCGCTTTCGATCCTCAGTCGGGCTCTTTCGCTTGCGCAGGAAATGCGAAAAGACGGGCAAGGGGTCTATATCTTTTTACAGGCAGAGCAGAAAAAGGCCTGGGTGGGGAGGCCAAGGCTGGTGGTTCCGCTCGGCAGCCACCGGTCGCCGACTGTGCCCGATCTGCTTGCTGACGGGCCTTCCGATGTGAGCGACTTTTTCGAATCCCTCCAGAACCATCTTGAACACCCCGCATTCTTCCTCATTGGCCCTCACCTGCTGGAGGCTTCGCGGCCAGAGCTTGGCCCCAAGGGACTGCTGGTCCTGCCTGCCTTGGAAATCGAATTGGATGAGGCAGGTGCAAAGGTGCTCCTGGGTTCTCCTGGGCCACTGCTCGATTTCATAGATCCTCTGCGGGATCTTGCGGTGCCGCTGCCCATCACAAGTGGGTGGTCGGCTTGGGAAAGTGAGGAGGACAATTCCTTCCTCCAGCGGGTCGAAAGCATCGTCAACCTGATGGCAGGGCGATCGGGTAAGTCCATCCTGACCCGCCGCTTTTCTCGAAGCGTGCCTGCTGGAAAGGATCCCTTGGCCTTGGCCGCACTCTTGTTGGGCGCGGAACCAGGTATGGGAGCCGCCCACTTCCTGGAGTTGCCCGGCCGAATCGTGTCCATGGGGACCAGCCCGGAGAATGTTTTTGAAGTCATCGCGAACCGTCTGGTAGTTGATGCAGTGGCAGGCAGTCGCCCAGTGGTTGAGGGGCGCCAAGATGATGAATCGGAGTTGGAGCTTTTCGGCTCCGAAAAGGAGGGACGGGAACATGGCATGGCCCTGGATCGGGCCTATTCCTTTGCCGAAGGCCTTTGTGAACCCGAGACCCTAACGCAGGTATTCGCGCGGAAGATCCGGCGGTTACGCCGCATTCGTCACCTGCACAGCCGGGTGGGTGGCACCTTGAAACACGGAGTGAACTGTCTTCACGCGATGGCCGCAGCCTACCCGCCACTGGGTTCCTACCCAGCGGCATTGCGGCAGGTGGAGGAGCCCTGGGAGGTCCCACCGATGTTCTATGGGGGCATGGTGGGACGCTGGGATTCGGGTTCTGATTGCAGCGCCTTCCTGAATATTCGGGCCCTCGAGATAGAAGGGGGAAGCCTATCCACCCGGTCAGGTGCGGGGATCGTCGATGGTGCCGACGCCCTAAGCGAGTCTTCGGAGATCATGCTCAAACTAGGCACTGTGATAGACGCGGTGGAGACCTGGCTGGCGTGATTTGCTGGTGAATTCCGAGGCACACCCTACAGGTTTTATAGACTAGTTTTTTCAGCTTTTCATCACCTCGAAAAGCGGGAGGAGACCCTGCGGAGAATGGCTTGTGCCTGGGGGTGCCCCAACACCAGCATCATCCCGCCATAGAGCGCCGCGCACAGGGCGATGAAAGGCAGCAGGCGCAGGGCCAGCGCCAGTCGTTGCATCGGTGTTCCAAGGCCCAGCCAGGCGATGCCTCTCCAGGCCAGCAGACCCATGAGCGTGGCGCCTAAAAGAGAGATCATCCAGGTCTTGAGCACCGGTCCGGCTGGCATTTGTGGCAGCCTCGGCTTCACTCGGAACACCAGGAAAACGAGCCCCGCCAAGCTTGAAACTCCATTTGCCAACGCGAGGCCGCCAGTTCCCAATGGCCGCAGCCAGAGCAGGCTCAACAGTACGTTCAGGACCATGGAAAGCACCGCGATCACCACCGGACCGCGGTAGTCCTTCAACGCATAAAGGGCCTGGGTTCCGATGCGGCTGGCGGCCACGAAAAGCAGGCCCACGCACTGGAACACGATGGTGGTGGCGGTCCAACTCGCGGCGGCGGAATCATAGGCCCCGGTTCTGAAAATCAGTGCGCAGATGGGGTGAGCCAGCACCGCCAGTCCAATGCTGGCGGGGATCACAAGCAGCCCCGTGGCGCCCAAAGCCTCGGTCAGGTTGCTCCGCATCCCGTCCCAATCTTTGGCTGCGGCCTGCCTGCTCAGGGCGGGAAGGCTCGCGGTGGCAAGGCTCATGGCGAAGAGTCCCAACACCATCTCGCCCATCATGCCCGAGTTGAGGAGCACGATTTGGGCGCCGTGTGACAAATTTGAGGCCAGCACCGCGGAGATGTAGCTATTGATGGGGTAGACCCCCGCGGCCACCAGTCCCGGTCCCATGCGACGCAGGGCCAGACGCACCCAAGGGTCCTTGAAGTGGAGCCCTGGCCGGACGGTGAACCCCAAGGCCAGGCTGGCGGGGACGATGGCCGCCAACTGCACGATGCCCCCCACCAGCACCGCGACCGCACAGATGGTGGCGATGTGCTCGGGACTGGTCCATCCATGACTGCGGCCAAAAATAATGGCCGCCCATCCGAAGGCGATGAAAGCAAGGTTCCAGAAAATCGAAACCGCCGAAGCCAGCGCGAAGCGTCCCCGCAGATTCAGCAGTCCACCCAACCCAGCTGTGAGGCTCACCAACGCTAGATAGGGAAACATGATGCGGCCCAGGCGCACCGCCAGCGCCATCTCCGGAGGTGGCGGCAAGGACCCCGAAAGGATGCGGCCCAGCAGCGCGAGCTTTTCTTCGAAAGGTACGCCTGTGGCAAGGCGTCCGACCACCATCATGCCGGCTATCAGGCTCATGGACAGCATCACCACCACCACCAGCGCTGATAGCAGGGTCAGGAGCGTGCCCAGGAAACGCGCGGCGGTGGCGCGGGTGGCGGCTTCGCCCTCCTTGGCTTCCAGTTCTGTCAGCGTAGGCAGGAAGGCTGCGGTCATGGTGCCTTCGGCGGCGAAGCGACGGAGCAGATTGGGCAAGCGCAAGGCTACGGCGTAGGCATCAGCCGCCGCGCCGGCGCCCAGATAATGCGAAAGAAAATAGGTCTGCGCAAGGCCCGTCAAACGGCTCACCAGCGTCATCGCGGAGACGACAGCCGCCGAACGCATCAGGCTCGGTGGAGGCGACTGCGGAGTCTCATCGTTCATGGATTCATGCCGATGGTTCACTAAATAATGGAGCGACCACCGAGACCCAGAGGACCTGGAGAAGTTCTGAATCAGGTGGCGGGGTGCCAACGTAAAAATGTAGGAACATCAGGACATCCATGGTTGCTCCAGCTTAACTTGGCTTTTGTATTTCGTTTTTTCTTCCGGCCCGTGTCGGGCGAGCACAATCGGAGGATGCTTCCCATGATTGGTGCTCCATGCTGATGAAGAAGTCCCTCTTGAACGTTTTCCTTGCAGTGGTGGAAGAGAAGAGCTTCACCCGCGCGGCGGAAAAATTGGGGCGGACCCAACCGGCCATCACCCAGGCCATTCAGCGATTGGAAACCGAGCTGGGAGAGTTGCTCATTGACCGCAGCGGGCGTGAGTTGGCGTTGACGGATGCCGGGCGAGTGGTGTTCGAAGTGGCACGTCGCCAGGAGAATCTACAACGCGAGCTTTCGACGCGCCTGGATGAATTGCGGAATATGGCTACGGGCCGCCTGGTCATCGGTGCCAATGAAAGCATGATCCTGTATCTGTTACCTCACTTGATCCGCTATCGCTGCACCTATCCGAAAGTGAAACTGGTGGTGCAGCGCAGCCGGTCCAGCGAGATGCCTGATCTGCTGCTGGCGGGTGACGTGGATTTCGGCGTGGTGAGCTACCTCACCGGGGACGAACGGTTCCTCTCCCAGGTGCTCTACGTGGACCACCTTTCCTGTGTCGTAGCGCCGGAGCACCGTCTCGCAGATAAAAAGCTGCTTTTCATCAAGGATCTGGAAGCAGAAACCTTCGTGGCGCATAACGTGGAGTCACCCTATCGGGACGCGGTGATGAAGGCTTTCCAGCAGCAAAAAATACACCTCAACATGGATATTGAAATGCCCACGGTGGAAAGCATCCGTCGCATGGTGCAGTCCGGCCTGGGCGTGGCATTTCTGCCGAGAGTCTGTGTGGATCAGGATTTGAGGACGGGAATTCTCAAAGAGATCCCGGTACATGAGCTGCAATTGGAGCGGAAGATCTACCTCTTGAGTGTGGACAAGCGCCCGTTGAGCCACGCCGCAAAAGCCTTCCAGGAGTTGATGAGGAAGGACCTTACCAAGGCTTCCATCCGCAGTGAACCAGAGCAGGATTAATCCTTATTGGGGTTCTCTTCCTTGTTCTTGGGGCGGTCCTCTGCCTTTTTGGGCTTGGCTCGTTTTTCTTCCACCGGCTCTGGTTGTTTTTCTTCGCGGGGGGCCGGTTTTTCCTCCCGTGCCGGGCTCTTTGGAGGCGGTGGTGGCGCGGGGCGTTCCACTGGCTTCACTGGAAGTTCGTTGGGGCGATCAACACGACGATCAACGGGGCGATCAACAGGGCGATCAACAGGGCGATCAGCGGGACGTTCAACCTGATGTTTGGGCGGAGGTTCCACAGGACGTTCCACTGGCTGTTTGGCGGGATGATCAGCAGGACGATCCGCGGGCAGATCCGGACGGTTTTCAACCGGCTGAACGCGCAGCGGGCGATCGCGGTTGGGACGCTCCTGTTCCGGGTTCGGTCTTGGCGGTGGGGGAGGCGTTATTTGCTGCGGCGTCGGAGATGGGATCGGCTCGGTTCTGCGCGGCGCAGTTTGCAGATTTGGGCGGTCCTTTCGGTCCACCCTGGGTTTCGTCGTAGGCTGCCCCTCTTGCTCAGGCTGTGGTGTTGGCGGTGGGGGAGGCGTGGTTTGTTGCAGTCCAGGAGAATTGATCGGCTCGGTTCTGCGCGGCGCTGTCCGCGGATTTGATCGGTCCGTTCGGTCCACTCGGTCCACTCGGTCCGCCATCGGATTCGGCGTGGGCAGTCCCTCCCGCGCGGGGCGCAGGGTCGTTGTGGCGGCAGTGGCGGAGCGCACGGGGGGGGTGGCAGTGGGCGTGTTTTGTCGAAGCCGATCCAGTGTGGCCCGATCCAGAGGCTTGCCGGGATTGGCCTCATTGGCCTGCTGCCGCGCGGCGAAGGGAACGGGCGGCGGTGGCGGTGGCGTGCGGGAGATCACGATGCGGTTCAACACCTGCGAAGGGGGACGCTGTACGATGCCAGTGCCGGTACCCGATCCAGATCTCGCCAGCACGCTCTCTCGGCTGGGCGACACCAGGGCCGTGGAGCCTGTGACCTGCGCTTGTCGCAACGCGCCGGGGCTGATGGGCACTGCTGCTCCGGCCACGGAGCGGGAGCCGACGAAGGCTGAATGCGGCACCGCCGTGACAGCCCCGACGACGGTGCGGTTCACGTACGTGATGTTGGTGACGTTTACATTGGTCACATTGATGTTCGTCACATGGTTGCTGTTCAGATTCTGCACATAGTTGTTGGAGACGTGGTAGGCGGGGTGGTAGGCCTCGCGGGGGCCAAGGGGGAACCAGGCGACCCCGCCTCCGCGGCCAAACGACATGGAGGCGCTGAACCCGCTGCCGCCCACGAAGACGACCAGCGCCGGGGCATAGACCGGGCGAGCCATCACTCGGCCCGGGACCCAGCCCCAGCCGTCGTTCAGGTGGGCCCAACGGCCATAATGGAAGGGCGCGAAGCCCCATGGGGCGTCATCCACCCAGGTCCAGCCCCAAGGACCGACCCAGGCCCAGTGTCCATTGCGGTAGGGGGCCCAACCCACAGCGACCCGGGGCCTCCACACGGGGCCATATTCCGGCTCATTGGACCAGGTTCCGTGGTCGTCCAGATCCTCATAACCGATCATCTCCCGGCCCACATAACGGACCGACGCCGCCCCTTCTTCGCGCTGGTCCCTTTTCAGGCACCAGGTCTCGAAGTTGTTCCGGGGAACCGCTTCAGTCAGGTCGTAGGTAGGATAGTCACCTCCCTGGAGGGCCAGCGTGCGGTCCGCATCCACCGCAAGGCTGGAGCCGTTGGACGCTACTTCCGCCTCGCCATTACGGGTGGTGATGGAAGTGTGGTCGCCGTCGCCATTCACGTCAATGCGATAGGTGCCCGGGCGTGAGATGGTCACCGCCCCCTGGGGTGTGGCGATCTCAAAGCGCTGACCGTCCAGATGGCGCACCCGTAATTCAGCGGAACCGTCGGTAAGGCGGAGCTGCACAAGATCGTCGTCCAGATTCAGGATGGTCAGGGCGGTGCGCGGGGCCAACCGCAGGGCGGTGGAACCTACGTGCAGTTCGGCCCGGCCCTCGTCATCCACCCAAAGCTGGTCGCCCGACCGCAGGGGGTAATTGAGGGTGGCCTCAGCCCAATCGTCCACCTCGCCGGGGCGGAAGGAGACCGGGCCCTGGAGGTAGTTCAGGCGTGCCACCCAGGCTGGTGGGTCTTCGTCCTGGAGGCTCATGGCTTCACGCTGCATGGGCTTTTGCGATGCCGGACAGCGGGCGGGATTACCCTGGGCTCTGGCATTGATGTAGCCTGAGCCGATAAGTGTGGAAGCCGCGAAGACAGTTAAAGGAAAACGAGCCGAATTTCGCACGGGTGCTCCAAGCAGGAAATCACTTCCTATGGATAAACGTACGTCTGAATGGGCGTTGCGCCGAAGAAATCGTATCGGATTCCCCGAAAAGCCCGGGTGGATGTATTACGGTTTCATCCGTGGTGGAGGGTTTTCCATTGGATGGTCGGTGTAAAATTGGGGTGGGAGAAAATGGTTCCGTTTTCCGCGGAGATTTTCGTTGTGCACCCGCCCAAATTTTTCCATCGCTTTCATCGCTTTCATTGCTCCGCGAGCTTCGGCTGATTTTCCAATGTGGTTACAAATTATTTAAAGCAACCCTAAACTTCAATCAATTTCCGCGGGTCAGTTGAACATCCCTTAAGGAGAAGCAAATGCGAACCTGGCTTGTCACCCTGGCCCCTCTGACTTTGGCTGGACTTCTGGCCTGTGGAGGGCAAAACAGCACTTCCCCCACCGTGCCCGAAGCCAGCACTAAGCTGGATGTGGATACGGCTACTGCTTTGACGGTCCCCTTCGAGACCACTGAAGCCAACCAGGCTGGCGAGATGGATGGCTCTGGCCCCGCTGCGGCCGGTGAAGCCGTGAGCATGGTGCAGCCCGGTCATCCGGCCTGCGTGACGGTCAGCAATGTCACGGCGTCCTCGGTGACCTGGACCTTCAATGCCTGCACGGGACCCCACGGCTGGACCTGGAATGGCGTGGTGGTGATCTCCTGGGCCAGGAATGCCGATGGCACCGTGCTGGTGAAGCACGATCACCAGAATTTCGTTGGCACCAAGGATGGCAAGACCTGGACCCTGAATGGCATCAAGGATCATCTGCGCAACCCCGCCACCAAGATGGTAACGCTCACCGCTGAACCAGGATTCACTAAGGCCTTCAACGATGGCACCACGACCACTGTCTATGCCTACACCTGCGCGTTGACTGCGGATTGGTCTACGGCTGGCCAACGCAAACTATACGGAACCTGGGCCATGACGCCTGTTACCGGCGAAGCGGTCAGCGCTGCCATCGCCCAAGCCACGCCACTGGTTTGGGACAAGGCTTCCGGCTGCTGCTATGCAGTCTCTGGCACCTTGAATGTGACCAAGGGCACCAAGACCGCGACCATCGTCCACAGCCTTCCCTGCGGTACCGTCACCATCAACGAGGTAGCGAAACTCCTCCCGCCTTGCGCCATGTGATCCTGGTTGATTCAGGCAGCCAAGCCCCAGTTTTTACTGGGGCTTTTTTTATGGACTTCAGGAGTACGATAGGGGCGATTCGGAGGTATCCATGGCAACCCTGACGTTTAAAGGAAGCCCGGTCCAAACGAGTGGGGAATTACCCATTGTCGGGCATCCCTGTCCGCCCTTCACGCTTACCCGCGCCGATCTCAGCGAGATTTCCAGCGTGGATCTGGAAGGTCAGCGAGTGATCCTGAACATCTTTCCCAGCCTTGACACAAGCATTTGTGCCAAGGGTGTGCAAACTTTCGACGCGCGCGCCTCGGAGGTGCCAAACATGGTGGTGCTATGCGTTTCCCAGGACCTGCCCTTTGCTCAAGCGCGGTTTTGCGAAGCCGAGGGAATCAAGGATGTGGTGCCCGCTTCCACGTTCCGCCATCCGGAATTCGGTAGCGATTTCGGCGTCACCATGGTGGATGGACCCCTGCATGGACTCCTGGCGCGTGCCTTGGTGGTGCTTGATGAAAACAGCACCGTGGTCCACACCGAACTGGTGCCCGAGCTGGCCTGCGAAGCCGACTACGACAATGCCCTGGACATCATCCACAATCACCATCGGCCCTGCCTTGAAGATGCTTTGCTGTCGAGTGAGTAAGGCGACCTGTACCGGAATTCCCAGCCCACCTTATCAAGCCCTTTTCACCCTCGGCAGGCGAGCCAAGGCTTCGAGGTAGGCCGGTCGGCGCAATTCCTCGAGGTAGAACCGCAACTCCTGTTCCCGCAGTACTGGTGGCCAGGTCGCACGGTCGCTTTTCCTGAAGTTGAGAGCGGTGTATTGGGCCGTGGTCCGGCATTTGGAACCGAAGGTCGCGAGGTATTTGCGCCACATGTACAGGTCGGTGAAGGGATGGGAGGCTGGGGTGGTGACCCATCTTTCAGGCAGCTGGAAATAGCTCTCCCGGGTGTGGGCCACGAAGGTCAAGCCGAAGAAGCTCTGCCCATCCATCATCTGCTGCTGATAATCCGGATCGGCCAGGTCCGCCAGAATCACCCAGGCGATGGGCCCCTCATCCGGCGTGGGGCGATTCGGGACCTGGACAACCTGATGCAGCGTGTGCGTGAAGCAGGCCTCCGTCAAGGTCTGCGCAACGGCTTCGACATGGTGGGGAAGCCAAAGGTCGTCATGGGCGCAGTAGCAGATGATCTCGCCCGTCGTATCGCTGATCACCTCATCGCGATGGGATTCACCGGTCCGGGACGCCTTGGGGAAGGCATAGACCTTGACGCGGGAATCTTCCGCCGCGATGCCACGGAAAAGGTCCACCATGGCGGGGGGTGAGCCATCGCAGATGACGCAGATTTCAAGGTCCGTCACCGTTTGCATCTGAACGCTCGCCAGAGCCCAGCGGGCGAAAGGGGCGTCCCCAAAGGTCGGCAGGATCACCGTGGCGCGTAGATTCATGACCGGCTTCAGATGATTCCAGGGTAGGCATAGGCGGCGGCCGGCTCCTCCCGCTCGGCTTCCAGCGAACCGCTTGACCGCGCATCCTCCATCTGCTGGATGTAGTCGCTGAAGATAGGGGGGCGGTGCTTGGTGCCGATGAAACGGTAGTTATCGCTGTTGATTTCCTCCAGCCGCCCCATGCGCTTTGGGTGCCACAGCCAGTCATCCTCCAGATACGTGTTCAGATCCAGCAGCGCCGAATCGGTTTCATACTTGCATTCCGGGCCGGCGTAATTGACCCCATCGGCGCCAACCTGGATGAGGAAATGGCTGCCATGCAACTTGCGGAACTTGAGCGGCCTGGGGTCATAGCGCTCATAGGGCACCTGGATGTTGGCATCCGCGGGCGCTGCGGCCTTAAGGGCTTGGATGGTGTCCAGTACTTCGGATTGGTCGGCTTGTACGGGTCGCTGTTCGTCCCAGCCTTCGCAGTAGGGATGGAAATACAGCCAGTGGATTCCCGTGGCGAGGGCTTGGAGCCCCACCTCGACCACACGCGGGTTGAAGGTGCTACGGGTGAGCATGGAGGCGGCAATTTCCAAGTGGGAACCCTCCTTCTCGATCCGGTTCCGGAACTGCTCCAGTTTCCTGAGGGTGGCCAGGAAAGTGTCCGAATCGCCCTCCAGCCAGTCATAGAGTGAGATTCGGATAGAAGTGGCGTGCTCCATCAGCGCGTCTTGGATGCTGGGCACATCAATTCTGGCTCCGTTGGAGATGACCGCTACTTCCTTGAAACCTGTCCGTTTTGCGAGGGCAAGGGTTTCGGCGAAGTGGGGCACGATGGTGCATTCGCCGCCGGACATCACGATGCCTGGAGTGTGGGGCCCAAGCACACCGAAAAGACGGTCCAGGAAGGGAAGCTGCAGGGTCAGGTTCGGCGTGCGTGCGGCTCCATAGGGGCAGCCGGGACAGGCCCGTGAGCAGACCTGGGTGAGATCGATCTCCATGGTGGTCGGGTAGATGTTCTCCCCGCGGAGATAGGCAGCAACCTTGTCGTGAAGCACGTTCACCTTGGCGGGGGAGAAGACTTTGCGACCATTCATGCTCATCTATACACCTATCAGGAAAGTCCAGCTGCGCACCTATTCGGAAAGTCCGGCTGCGCCGCGTAATTCGAGTAATCGCCTGGTGAGCACACCTGCTTGGGAGAGCCCGCAGCGTGGTGGGGGACCGCCCTGCAGGTGGGTGATGAATTCTTTTAGCTCTAGCAGGAGCGGGAAGGTCGTGTCGATCGGCAGCTGCCGTTCGCCTTGCTTATCTCGTAGCACGATGTGGTCCGCGCAGGCGTCCGGTAGACCAGCGGTTCCATGGGTACCCAGCAGGCTTAGACCCGTCTGTTTGTTCCAGTGGCGCCCGTGTATGGACATCACCACCGTCGGGTTGTCCCCCAGCACAGCCGTGAGCCCCACCGGAAGGCCAGAGTCATCCTGGATTATTTCCACCGCACGAATCTGCGATGGTACTCCTCCCAGGATGTGCTCCACGATGGTCAGATCGTGGATGGCGAGGGTCCAGAACACATCCCCACCGTGGAAATCCTGAACCCAGGCATGGCGGGTGGTATGGATCTCCCGCAAGGTTCCCAGGGCACCCTCCGCCGCGAGGCAGCGCAGGGCCTCGATACCCGGGTGGTAATGCCATTTGTGCATGGCGTAGATAAGCTTTGATCCTCCCCGTGACTCCAGCTCAGCAAGGGCTTCCAGCGAGGTGCAGAGGGTCTTCTCCGAGAAGATGGGAAGGCCGCGTGGAAGGAGCCTGGCGCAGATGGGTGCCAGGTCGGGAATGGGTACCGCGACCACGAACCCAGCGCAGATCGGCAGTGCCTCAAGGTCGTCGTGCGCCCCGGCGGCCCCGCGTTGCAGTGCGCGGGTCCTGGCTTCGGGGGAGAGGTCCGCCACTTGGACCGCACAGCCCAGGGACAGCAGGTCCCGCAGGATGTTGACCCCCCAATTCCCGCAGCCCACAAGACCTATCGTCAGCATGTGTATCAACTCTTCTTAGCGTGGATCGGTCCTGGGGTCAGTGTGAAAACCCAGAATGGTTGCACATTTCTGGTGACGGATGGGTCAATTCACTATTACTGGTGCGGATCAGCGCACAGGCTCAGAACTGACAAGCAATAAGCGCTTTTGACACCAGTCCACGAATCGGGCTACCTCCTGCAAGGGGGCGGCTGAATCCAGGTACCCCAAGCGCACGCCTTCCTTGGCCAGGTCCTCAAGGTTACGGCGACCATCCATAAGGCCCAGGAGGTGGCGGATGGGAGCTGGTATCGTCACCCGGCCGTGATCAAGACGGGTGATCTGCTGGCTCATGGAAGCGCCCCACTGGGCGATGGGACTGGCCAAGGGGTGCTCAGTTGAAACGATGGGATAGTGTTCTGCCCGGGGCAACACATCCAAATACCCAAACTTCCATAGCTCCAACAATTCACCGGCAAGGGGAGCGGGCGTGGATTGCTGGAATTCCGAGAATGGGGCTGATCCGGGAAAAACCAATTGGAGCCGTTGCAGTGCTTGGCAGATCCTTCCTTGGGGAACTCCGATCTGAACTTTCTGGTCCACCGTTTCGAACATGACGAACCCTGAGGGCGGCTTAAGGTCGGGCCGCTCCTGCAAGTAGGACCTGAGCCAAAGTTCCTGCAGGTTTTCCAGATGCGGGAGGTCACTCGGTTGGGCATCCTTCCGGCACAGCAAACTCATCCGGAAGGATCGGTTGCGCAACATATCGGAAAGCTGTTCCTGGTAAACAGTCTCAGAGGGGCGCTCGAAGCCTGCCATCGTCGGCATCTGCTCCTGAACGAGGTGGTTGCTCTCGGCGTCGCCCAGATAGCACAATCCCGCCTCAGCAATCAGCGCATGGAACTCGTCGAAGCGAAAGGGTTGGTTATGCTCCGCCAGATGGTCATGCAAGAGATAGCTCGCTTCCTTGTCGGCTAAATCCTTCTGGGCGCTGGCCAGCATCTGGCGCGCAACATCTGGCAGCCGGGGGCTCTTGGCAAGGCCCTCCATGAAGCTCCGCGCGGCATCGAGGCGAGCCATACCGGTCAGACCATGAGCCGCAAAAGTCATGATCTCCCGAGTCCAATTGTGAAGATGCCAACCTGGGATCACGTTGTAGCTTACAAAGGCGATGCCATCGGGGGATAGCAACTGGGGGAGAAGCTCAAGGATGCGTTTTCGGACGGGTTCTGGAACCCAGGAGAACAGCCCGTGGGCGATGATGTAATCGAAGTGGCCTTCATCCGGCCCTAATTCACACACATCCTGATGACGGAACGTGACGTTTTCCAGGGCAAGGTGTCTACCGACCTTCTGGGCTTCCAGGATCTGTTGACCGGACAGATCAATGCCGAGAAAGGTGGCCTTCGCAAAACCGTAGCCGAGGGGTAGGAGGTTGCCGCCCTGCCCGCAGCCCAACTCCAGCACCCTCGCGGTCCTTGCATCCGCTGGCGCCATTCCCTTAAGACGGCCGATGCCTTCGAGCCGGTCTATCCGTGATTCCGTGCAAGGCAAGGCCAGATAGGGATTCAAGTCATAGGACGCTTCGAGGCTTGACATGGTTAAGGCTTCCTAGGACATAACCTTAGGTTTTGGGGAAAGTTGAATGATGGGCTCATGACCGTTGGCTCGGCTATTCGGAACTACCTGTGGGTCAAAACAAAAGGCCCGCATGGTGACGAGCCTGATTGTTACATCTCTTGAAGCCGTTTAGCGGGATCGAACCAA
>JANYBM010000127.1 GCA_025361125.1 Holophagaceae bacterium
TCGAAGGGCGCGAGCTTTTCCAACTCATCGCCGAAGGTCTCCAGTCTCAAGGGCTGGTCGAGATGGTCCGGCCACAGGTCGATGACCAGCCCCCGGGCGCTGAATTCACCGGGACTCGAGGCCAGCTCCGCGCGGCGGTAGCCCAAGGCCACCAGGGTTTCCAGCAGCAGCTCCCGGGGCACTTCGGTGCCTCGGCGCAGCTCCAGCCGCTGCTTCTGGAACCAGGTGGGGTGGGGCAGCTTTTCAAATGCCGCGAGGGGTCCTGTCACGAGCACCAAAGTCCGCCGCTCCGCCAGGCCGATGAGCGTGGCCAAGCGGTCCCGCAGCACCATGCCCGGTGGCGACGACTCGCCCCCGAGGTAGGGCGCAAAACCCGGGAACTGCGCCACACCAGCGCCGGGCAATAGCACTCGCAGATCCCGGGCCAGGGCCTGGGCCTCGGATTCAGAGGGCGCGTCCACCCACAACGGCTGGATCCGACCTTCCCGGGAGATCCAGCGCGCCAAGAGCAAGGCCAGGGCCGAGGGCTCGGTCCAGCGCAGCTTCGCTTCAGGCTGTAGCCCCGAGGCGGGCCCATCCAGAAGTCGCAGCAGTTCATCGAGCCGGGCCCGGTCGCGTGATTCCATAGCCTTCCAGTGTGCCTCAGAGCGCCTGGAGCTATGAGCGTTATGGGCGGATGAATTACCATGGAGCTTTCTCGAAGATCGGAATCCTGATGTCGAAGGCGATTTTCTTCAACATTCCGGCGAGCGGGCATATCAACCCATCCCTGGGGCTGACCGCAGAGCTCGTCCGGCGCGGCGAAGAAGTTGTCTATTTTGCGACGGAGCGGTTCCGTCCGGTTATCGAAGCCACGGGTGCAAGCTTCAGGGCCACTCCGATCATTGATGACCACTACATCGATCAGCCGGGGCTGAACGGCATTGATCCGAGCCTTTTCGCGGAGCTCATGATCGGCACCTGCCGGGACCTGCTGCCCGCTCTGGTGGAATTGGTCCGCACGGAACAGCCGGACTACATCCTCCACGATTCGGTCTGCGCCTGGGGCGGGCTGGTGGCCCGGGTCCTCGACCTGCCCACTGTCGTGTCCCTGGCGCTCTGGTCCTTCACACCCGGCATGCTGGCCCACCCTCCTGGAGCGCCGGACAGCGGCCTGTCGCACGGGATCCGCTTCCACCAGATTTCACGTCAGATCGGCGCGCAATATGGCATCCGCCCGCTGACCTACGCTGAATTGTTCAACGCCCCCGGCGACCTGACCATCAGCTACTCGTCGGCGGAGCTCCAGCCCGAGGCGCACTTGTTGGACGAACGTTTCCACTTCGTGGGTTCCTGCCTGGCGGCGAGGGGTGATGAACCGGATTTCCCCTTGGAGTTGCTGGATGGAAAGCGGGTCATCTACATCTCGCTCGGCACGGTGCTGAACCGGAACGCGGACTTTTTCAAGAGTTGTCTCAACGCCTTTTCAGAAGGCCCCTACACCGTGGTGATGTCCATCGGCAACCGCCTGAGCCGCGAAGCCTTCGGCCCGATTCCGGCGAATTTCATCGTGCGCAACAATGTGCCTCCCATCGAGATATTGAAGCGCAGCGCGCTCTTCATTTCCCATAGCGGGATGAACAGCGTCCACGAAGCCTTGAGCCTGAACGTGCCGCTGCTGCTCGTGCCGCAGCAGGCCGAGCAGGCACTCACGGCGGCCCGGATGGTGGAACTCGGGGCCGGCCTGCGCCTGGAGCAGACTTCGCCGGAGTCGCTGCGCGCCGCAGCTGAGATGGTGCTGAACGAGCCGGGCTACCGCCTGAGGGCCTCCCACTTGGGGGCCTCCCTGCGCCAGGCCGGTGGACCGCCGCGGGCTGCCGATTTGGTGCTGGCGCGAGTCGCCGCACCAGCAGGAAAAGGAGCATGAACGGTGAGCTGACGCGCCTCGACCACCGCCCGGTTCCCGGGGCGGAACCCGGAGTGAGGGCTTTCCTCTGCCTTCGCAACGAACGGGCCCGGCTGCCCTTCCTGCTGGCTTACCACCGGGCCCTTGGCGTACGGCGCTTTTTCATCGTCGACAATGATTCCTCGGATGGCTCGGCGGATTTTCTGCTGGGCGAGCCGGACGTCCACCTTTGGCACACGAGTTCCAGCTATCGGGACAGCGTTTTCGGCGTGACCTGGGCCGTCGCCCTGATGAACCAGTTCGCCGTGGACCGGTGGGCCCTCATCCTGGATGCCGATGAACTCCTGGTCTACCCCGGGTGCGAGCAGGTGGGTCTCACCGCCCTCTGCGATTTCCTGGACCGCCAGAATTTTCGCGTGCTCCCCACCCTGCTGCTCGACCTGTACTCGGACCGCCCGGTCATCGCCACCACCTACGCCGCCGGCGCGGATCCGCGGTTGGTCTGTCCCTTTTTCGATGCGGGCGACTACTTTTTCAATCCGGCCACGGGCTACCATCATGGTGGTGCGCGCCACCGGCTCTTCACGCCCGCCGATGCCAAGGCGGAACCGCCCATCGTGCTGTCGAAGTTCGCCCTGCGCCGTTGGCGACCAGGACCCGACCTCGATCGTGGGGTCCACCGCTCCTCTCTGCCGGGAGCGAAGAGCACCGAGGTGACCGGTGCGCTGCTCCACTTCAAATTCATCGACAGTTTTGTGCTTCGTGCCCAGGAGGAGAGCGTCCGAAAGGAACACTGGAACGCGGCTTCCGAGTATGCGGGCTACGTGAGGAAATTCGCCGCTTCGCCCGAGCTCTGCCTCATGGGCCCCCAGTCGGTTCGGTACGAGGGCAGTGGCCAGCTGGTCCGGCTGGGCCTCATGCGGGCCTCGCAGGGCTACCGCGATTTCACCACAATTCCTGGCGGTGGCCCTGGAGCCCCCTCAGTCACGCGGTTCAGCGCGGGCGGCCTCGATGGCTAGGGAGGCCACCATTCCCCTGGGCCGGCTGCCCAAGGACTACCGCACGAACATGGGACCGGCCATGGCCCGGTGCTATGGGGACTACGGTCCAATATTCCAGATCCCCGGCCTGGCCGACCACTACCTCTTCGTCATCGGCCCAGAGGCCAACCGCATGGTGCTCCACACCCATCGGGAGGCCTTTTCCACGGCCGTCGGCTGGGGGGAGATACTCGGGCTGGGGGAGCACCTGGGTCAGGGTCTGCTGAGCATGGATGGCGTGATGCACGGGGACCACCGACGGATGCTGAATCCCGCCTTCGCGGTGGGGCATCTCAGTGAATACCTGCAAGTCATGCAAAGGATCATCCAGGAGGCGGTGACCGACTGGGCCGTCAGGGGCACCGTGGATGTGTATGAGGAGGCCCGTAAGCTCACCTTTGCCATCGCAGCCGAGACCCTTGCAGGCCTTTCGCCTGGTTCAGAAGTTGCTGCCTTCGCCAGGCTGTATTCCCAGCTGCTGGAACTGCGAAATGCCGTGCCAGTCCAAGGCCGGGATGTGACCTGGCATCTGCGCCGTGACCAATTGTGGGAGCAATTGAAGGAACTTTTGACGCCGAAGATTGAAGCTCGACGGGCCCGCCCCACGGATGACGCGCTCGGCATGCTCGTGACGGCGCGTGATCGGGAGGGGCAGCCACTTTCGAATGAGCAACTGATCGGACACATGAACACGCTCCTGGTGGCAGGGCACGAGACTTCCACCAGCCTCATCGCATGGTTCCTCTATCTCCTGAGCCTTGAGCCCGATTACCTCGCCCGCATCCGTGAAGAACAAGTCGCGATTCTTGGCGATCACAGCACCGCTACTGCCGAGGATCTCCAACGAATGAAAACCCTGGGCAATGCCTTGAGCGAAGCCGAACGCATGTATCCGCCCATTCCGAACGGGGCCCGGGGCGTCCTGGTGGACGTGCCGTTCAGGGAACACATCATTCCTGCGGGAGCCAAACTCTTTTATTCGATCGTTGGTTCGCACTATCTGAAAGACATCTGGAAGGAGCCTGAGCGGTTCGACCCGGATCGCTTTGCGCCCCCCCGCGAGGAAGACACCCAGACCCCTTACGCCCTGGTGGGTTTTGGAGGCGGACCCCGCACCTGCATCGGCATCAACTTCGCCAAGCTGGAGATCAAGGCACTCGCCACGCATCTATTGCGTCACTGGGATCTCACGCCGGTTCCTGGGCAGGATATCCGGCAGAGATACGACGTATCGGCGGTCCCTATCAATGGCATTCAAATGCGCCTAACGCCACGTGCCTGACGATCACAGACCCTCGCCGGGAAGCCCAACTTTTGAACTTAGCTCACCCAACGGCGGGCCTCGGACCGGGTCGGGTGGCGGTTCCTAAACATTCCTTGACGCATTTGGCCAGATCCTGAATGTGCTTGGTGAGCATGGTCAGATGCCTACCAGGAACCTCGTGGATCTCCACCTGCTTGGACACCCGTTTCCAATCGTACTTGGGGTTGTCCTCCCGAGCTTCATCTGCGGAATAGAGGACGCTGATTCGGCCTGCATAGGGCTGTGGGAAATAGTCCACGCAAGCTTTCCAGTAGAGCTGAAGTAGAGCTTGTCTGCGATGTTCCAAGGACAGGGGGCTGATATCCACCGTCGGCGAATTGTTTACGACGGGGGTCGGCAGCGCCGCAAGACCCGGTGAGATCAAAACCAGGGCCTCTACTTGCTCCCCGCGCAGAAGGAGCTGCCTCGCCATATCGAAGGCAATAAGGGCTCCGTTGCAATGACCTCCCAGGCGATAAGGACCATGAGGCTGGAACTCGACTAGGGCCTTGAGTTGATCATTGGCCATTTCCCCGATGGTCGGCGGAACGAGCGGTCCAGCCAATCCATGCGGTGGAAGGGTATAAAACCCCTGCTCCCTTCCAAGGTGCCTGGCCAGATTCACGCAATAAAATCCGCCACCGTTGAAATCTCCATGCAGGTAGAAGAAACGTCCTTCAGGCGTTCCCTTCTGTACCTCCACCACCCGTGGCCTGCCGATGGCGCTGTTTTCAATGAGGAGCGCAGCGGCCAACTGTTCAATGGTGGCTCCGCTTAATAAAATCTCTGCCGAGATCTCGGTGCCCAGCAAAACCTCGGCCTCCATGAGCATGTCCGCAGCCAGCAGCGAGTCCCCGCCCAGCTCGAAAAAATTATCCCTGATGCCCACGGGACGCAAGCCCAGGCTATCTTCCCAGAGTTCCACCAGCAGCACCTGGAGTGGATCTCCGGCCGGCTTGTAGACACCACGGATCTTGGTTCCCAGCTCCGTGGGGCGGGAATTGGGGGTACCTAATGACTCGGGGGGATTGCTCATCAATAACCTCATTGTCCACAACGACCATAATAAAATGAACTTCATAAATCCAGGGCCTGCCCGATTGTTCCATAAACTTAGCGCGTGAATACACTTCAATCAGCAAGGCAGGGCTGGCATTCTGGGTCATGGCTGAAAACGATTCCGATTGGGTAAAGAGGGTGATAGAGCCAGCCTTGATTCACTATCGAGCAGGGCGGATTGCCGAAGCTGCCCAAATCATGCAGGATCTCCTGATCCAGCATCCCGAAAACCCACAGCTCTGGGCCTCATGGACCGATTTTCTAACCCGCCGCCGCCGAAGCCGGGAGGCGTTAACAGCTGCCCAGCGGGCCAAGACTCTCGATCCACTGGCAGTGGACGACAATCTGCTCTTCCACCTGAGCCTGGAAGCGCTGGATGTCGAAGGTGCAGTACGTGTCGCCCTGGCCTGCGCGGAGACCGCGCCGGAGAACTCGGCGTATTGGAGCCGTTGGCTCCTTCACCTCCATTACCTGCCATTGCCCTCGGCTCTCATCTCCAACGCTCATCGAAACTGGGGGAGCCGCCATCCAGATCCTGGGCGGACCTTTTCAATTGACCGAAACCCATCCCGGCGCCTACGAATCGGCTACATTTCACCCTTCCGCTCGGAGTACTCGGTTCAGTATTTTCTGAATCCCTTATTCCCCGCACACGCTCCGTCCCAGGTCGAAGTCTTCGCCTACCAGACGCTTCGGGAAGGCGATTGCATCTCCGATACTTTGAAATCGAAAGCAGACCATTGGATTGAGACTGCCGATTTGAACGATGGGGCCTTCGCCGAACAAATTCTGAGCGACAAGATAGATGTATTGGTGGACCTCACCGGCCATTCCTGGAACAACCGGCTTGAAGCCATGGCCCTCCGCCTGGCCCCGGTGCAGGTGACCTGGCTTGGCTATCCTGGGACCACCGGCCTCCCCGCCATGGACCTGCGCATCACGGACGCGGTGGCGGACCCTCCTGGGGCCGAATCCGACCATACCGAGCGATTGGTGCGGATTCCTGGCGGGTTCCTTTGCTACCAGGCTCCCGATCAGGCTCCTGCAGTCGCGCCCAGCCCCTGTGCCAAGAACACAGGCGTCACCTTTGGCTCCATGAATGTCCCTGTAAAGCTAAGCGAGCCGACCCTGGCTCTGTGGGCGGGGATTCTCCAGGCCTGTCCGGGCAGCCGCCTGGTTTTGAAGTTCCCCCGTGAGAATTGGCCAGATCTTGGGGAGAACATTGCCGCTCGACTCGAACGTCTGGGAATAGCTTCGGACCGGCTCGGAGTGCTGCCCTGCCAGGCCACTTTTGCCAGCCACCTTTCAGCCTATGGACTCATTGACATCGCACTGGACCCTTTTCCCTACAACGGCACCACAACGACCTGCGAGGCCTTGTGGATGGGCGTTCCCGTGATCGCCCTGAGAGGAGATCGCCATGCCGCACGAGTTAGCGCATCGATACTCACTCAGGTGGGGCTGGAGGAACTTATCGGCGACAGCGAAGCAGACTACCTGGCAAAGGCCGTGGCCCTCGCGAGGGATCCTCAGCGGATCCTGTCCCTTCGCTCAGGGATGCGGAAGCGAATGATGGCTTCGCCGCTCATGGACGCTGGTCGCTTCGCCCGTGCCATGGAAACCGTATACCGCCAGGAGTGGGCGGAGTGGTGCAGGAGTCTGTCCTGATGACTGACCCGGAATATATTGTGGACCATGAGCAAAAATTGCTGCGGGCATTTGAATACCACGTTTCAGGGAATTCAACGGAAGCCGATGCGCTCTACCGGGAAGTTCTCGATGCCAATCCGAACAACTTATTCGCTACGATGTTGAGCAGGTTGGTGAAGATGCAGTTCAGCTTTGCGCGGATGTCGAAGCAAAGCGCATTGGTCCAGCTAAAAAATGGTGGTTTTTTGCCCAGAACCGTTATTGATGTCGGTGCGCAAGTGGGAACCCCCCCTTTGTACGAGGTTTTTCCGGATGCCCACCATATTATGTTGGAGCCAATGGTAGAGCATGAAACAGCACTCAAGAAAATTTGCCAATCATTAAAGAGTGCCGAGTATAAATTAGCTGCCGTATCGAATCACAAGGGAGTTGTTGCGCTTGAATTTTCAAATGACAAACAATTTTCACAAATTGTGGAGAGTAATAACGCAGGAGTAAATGTCCGTTCAGTCGATGCGGTAACTCTTGATGGGCTTTGCACCGGGTGGAGCTATGCGGGTCCATTTTTAATCAAAATTGATGTGGATGGCCAAGAGCTTGATGTCTTGGAAGGCGCGACTGGGCTTGTCATTCCAGAAAACATATTTGTCATCGAGGCTACGCTGATAGATCAAGAACCTCGTTTTTCTAAAATTCTGGATTTCTTCAAACCATTTGGATTTGTTCTGTATGACATCATTGATGCACTCCATAGACCCTCAGATTTAGTACTCTGGCAAGTAGACGTTGTGATGGTGCACGAAAGTAGCCCGCTGCGCCAAAATAAGAGATATTTTTAGTGAGTTACACGAAGGCTATCAACCTATCAACCTATCAACCTATCAACCTATCAACGAATCAGCCTGGAGGGCCTCAACCCTTTGGACCAGTGGTCAAGGCATGATCTAGATTCCACTTATTCACTATGGATTCGAAGGCTTGGGCGATCTTCTTGGCGAATCCTTGAGCATCTCGAAAGGGCGGGTTGGCATTCATTCCGCTCTGAACCCGATGCCGCATTTTCGACCTGTACTCGGAATCCGTTCCCAACTTCACGGCTAGAGCCACGTAGTCTGCCGCATTGGAGGCAATCAGTTCATCCAGATTCAATTCCCGGAGCAGGGCGGGCCCTTGGGAGAAGCGCAGCACTTTCCCGTCCAGGGTGACGATCGGGATGCCCAGATCGAGCGGGTCCTGGAGCGATGTGGCCCCTGAATAGGGAAAAGAATCCAAGTAGACATCGGCAGAACGAAGCGCCTCCAACACATCCCCGGAGCTGGGCATGGTTTCCAGGGTGATCAGCCGCTTCATGTCTACCTCATGGGCAGCAAACACCCTTTGCATGCTGTCGAAGAATTCCTTCCTTGGATAGCCGTTGGACCAACCGGGACCAAAGGGATAAAGCAATAGCCTGGAGTCGGGCGTGGCGGCCAGGATCATGGCCCAGGCTTCCCGTAGTTCAGGAAGCAGTTTGAAAAGGTTGGCCCCGGACGCAAACACCACCGATTTTTCTGAAATCCCCAAGAACTCGCGACCGAGCGGCAAACCAGATGATCGCGGCCTATCCTGCAAGCTGAAGCAGATGCCAGAACCTTCCAACCGGAACAGTTCTTCGCAGTAGCCGTTCTCGGCCACAGCCTCGGATTCAGTCAAGGTTCCAGCGATGAAGCAGTCGATCTCCGGCAGCCCCGTGGTGAAAGGAGAGCAGATGGATGCGACCTGGACGCGAGCAAGTCGTTCACTGGCCAACATCGTCAATTCACTGGTATTGGTTGCGAGATTGCTTCCATAAAACAAGATGTCCAAATCGGAATTTCGAATAGCCCGAGCACATTCCTCCAAGTCATCGAAAAGAACCAAGGCTCTATCGGCCCTGGCTGCGCAGTACCCAGCGAAGGGATCTGTGGTGGCCTTCAAGGCGAACAGCGTGATATCGAAGCGCTCCCGGTCCAGATGCTCAAACACAGGCAAGGTGGCGCAGGACTCTGCGCCGTGCTCAAAACGGGGCCTGAGAATGCCCAGGCGGATTCGTCCTTTGCTTGCTGCTGGTCCAAACGAGGGCGGCGGAAGCATCGCCCTTATGGGTGGGTAGAGTCGTCGAAACAGTTGGGCTCGTTTTTCAATGATGGGTCGTGGGTTCCCCTCCTGGAAATAGAACGGCATCAGATCCAGGCGGTGAAGGCAATAGGCGGCGATCAAATCCGCCTTCTGCGGTGCGCTGGCGTCCATCGCCCGCAACGCTGAATCCACCACGTTGCTCAAATGGTCGCAGTGATGTTCGGGCTCCCCGACTTGATTGAAGAAATTCCGGCCGAGCAGCAAGTACTGCATGGCCGGATCCATCAGCCAATCCGGGAGAAATTGAAATTCGAATGCCGCCTGCAAGTGATCCGCCGGTTTCATGCACATGGCGGCAAGCAGCGCCCGGATGCCAGCTGGTGCCACGAATCCCAGCCCGAGATCCGTATCAATCTGGTCCAGCATTCGCTGGTCCCCGGGTGTGGAGGGTTGGTTGCTGATCCCGGCCAGGATCAACTCCCGGGTGGCATCGCCCAAAGCACCCTGGAAACGTGCTTCAAGGGTCGAAGTCTTGGCAGCCATCCAAAGCTCGGCAACCTCACGCCGCAGTCGCACTATGGAGCTTTGGGCCTGGAATCCGAGGGCGATCGCCTGCCTTATCTTTTCCAGCAATTGAAATTCCAGGGAAAGTTTGGGGTTGTTGGCGATAGGAATCTGGCTCGAATCATCTGTCATCGTGCTGAGCCATCCATCAATTGATTGAAGGTTGAGAAGGTTGAGAAGGTTGAGAAGGGTGATGACGGACTGCAGGATTTCTCGTTGAGCCCGTTGAATTCCAAATGTCAAAGTGGAAATAGCCAAAGAAGAATAGATCATATCGCATCCTCTTTTTGCCACTGATGACAGCCCTCGTCTGGAGTACGCAGCCTTTGAGATTGGTCAGAGTATCCTTACACCCTGACCCTGATGCAGTAGCCTTTGGAGGAATGGCATGTTCAGCCTGATCACCATGCTTGGTGACGCCTGTCCGACAATCCATGTGGTTGATGTGGGCGCGATGTGGTTGGGCGCGGAGCACCTTGCCTACAAAGCGCTGTTCAAGGCGGGGATCGCCAAGGTAGTCGGGTTTGAACCGGTCCAGGTCGAATGCGAAAAACTGAACGCTCTCCAACTTCAGAATCATTCATTCCTGCCTTATTTCGTTGGCGACGGCTCTGAACGGACCTTCCACCTCACCAATTATTCAATGACGTCCTCCTTGTACCCGCCCAACGAAAAAGTTCTCAAATTGTTCAATCAGCTGCGGGAGTTTACGACAACCATCAAGACAGAACAGGTGCAGACGAGGCGGCTGGATGATATCCCAGACATCATCGGCGCGGATTTCATCAAGTGTGACGTGCAGGGAGCCGATCTGGACGTGCTCAAGGGGGCCGAGGGACACCTCGCGAAGGCCCTGGTAGTCCAGGTCGAAGTGGAATTCCTTCCACTCTATGAGGGACAACCCCTATTTGCGGATGTGGATACCTATCTGAGGAGTCATGGGTTCGTACTGCACACCCTGGAAGACCTGATGGGCCGCGCGATGAAACCGTTGATCGTTAATGGGGGTTTGGACAAACCCGTCCACCAGTTGTTGTGGGCGGATGCGATCTACATTAAGGATTTCGGGCGATTCGAGAAACTGGGACCCGCTGATTTGTTAAAGTTGGCGGTCATTCTCCACGAGGTCTATGGCTCTTTTGACATCGCGCAATTCGCCTTGTATCACTACGACCTCAAAACTCAGGCTGGACTATGGCCGGAGTACATGAAACAGCTCACCGGCCAAGTTCCAACCCTGACACCCGCGGTAGGGTGACGGTAAATGCCCCTTTGGTGATTTCTCATCAAACCAACTATTTGGCTGACCCGAACGGTTTATGAAACTTCTTACCGAGAGCTGATTCGCAAAGCGCTTTTGTCAGGAGCATCGAACATGGAATCTGGACAGGGCTCCATCCCTCCGCCCCTTGGGATCCTGGAGAGCGTGCAAATATTCAACGATCTGCAACACCTTTCCCAGAATCCAGAAGAGCAGTTGTCCCAGATGGGTGACCTGCGCTGTAGAGTTGCCGAGGTTTGGCTTGCCCTACCCGATGAAGCCTGCCAGGCCGCGATGGAGGGTTGGCTCTGGAAGGCCACAGCCGCCATCAGCATTTTTTTCCGGACCCGAAATCTGCCGGGAGAGGAGTTCCTGCTGGCCCGGGTAAAGAAAGCCTTGGTCGAAGCGCCTTCTGACCGCTCCGCCTGCGCGGCCCTTCCCTTCCTTAACCAATTAGGGAATGACGTGGGTGGGATCATCCCGGCCGCCACTGGGCGGCTCAAAAGTCGGCTCCTCCCCTTCCTGCTCTCCCGCGTAATGAACACCCCCCAGGCGGACCTTGAAGGAGAGTGCCGAAGGTTGGAAGGCGTGATGGATCAGATCCTCACTTGGCTCCAGGAATTTGAAGGCGAAGATCGGGAGCACTTCCTCTCTGACTTGAGGTCCCTCCACAGCATGCTGCCCTTCTATTTCTTGCCATGGGACATCCCGAAAGTGGCAGCCCAGCGCGTTCGGCTTTTGGAAGCTGTACATGCGTGGCCTGGACTCCACTCTGAGTACGCGCCGTCAGGCCCAATCCCAGTGAACCGCCGGATCCGTGTAGGAATTCTGGCCCGCGACTTCGATTCACGGCCGGAAACCTACGCGCTCCTCCCGGTGTTCGACCAGTCGGACCGGTCCCGCTTTGAAACCATCCTGTTGGTTCTGAATAGGACGAGCACCCCTACGGAAACCTACTGCGAAACTCGAGCTGATAGCAGCCACTTGCTTCCAAAGGATCTGCCCGCCATGGTTGCGGCCATTCGCTCACTTGATCTGGATATCCTCCTGTTTGGGAACAACCTGAGCGTGAGTCTCGCTCAGATGGATGCGGCTTTGGCGCTGCATCGTCTGGCGCGAATCCAGATCAATTTTGTCTGTTCGCCGATCACTTCTGGATTACCGGAAATCGACTATTTTCTTCAAGGGTTTGGCAGCGAGGAAAAGGAGGGCGTACAAGCCAGATATACAGAGCGTTTGGCGCGGATCGCCGGCTCGGGCCTCTGCTTCCAATTCACGGGTCGGGATGAGGCTCCAGGGCGTATTTTGAAGCGATCAGATTTTGGTTTCTCACCCAAGGACTTCGTATTCGTGTCCGGCGCCAGCTATTTCAAAATTGGCCCTCAAATTATGCAGGCCTGGAGTCGGATCCTGGCGGAAGTCCCTGGCAGCTTATTGCTGCTTTACCCTTTTGGTCCGGGCTGGTCGAATGAATATCCGAAAGAGGTGTTCGTCGAGTCCATGCTGGAAGCATTCAACCATCATGGGGTCGCAGGGGATCGGCTAGTCGTGGTGGGAGCAATGAAGAATGTCCAGGAAATCAGAAGCCTGCTCAGTTGCGCGGATGTCTACCTCGATTCATTTCCCTATTCCGGCGCCGCTTCCCTCCAGGATCCTTTGGATGTCGGTCTGCCGACGGTAGTCATGGAGGGCCGCGAACTC
>JANYBM010000138.1 GCA_025361125.1 Holophagaceae bacterium
TCGGGAATGTACTTGTAGACCGCGGCCTTGCCCACGCCCCAGGTGATGCCGACCATGAACACGAGGATGGTGAAGATCCACACATTGGCCTGGAAGAAGACGTGCGTAGAACCCTTGGCGAGAATCTGCTTTTTCTTGACCTTGTCGCCCATCGCTACTACGGGCTCCTGCCAGAATTCTGATTTTGGGAACACCATCACGCGTTCATCGGTGATCCCCGTGCCTTGCGCTTTCACCTTGTATACATAGGTGAGTTCGCCTACCTGGATCTTCCCTTTCTCAACGGATTTGACTTCTCCGCCGGTGACGGCCAGTACCGCTGGTCCCGGCGAGTCGATGCTCATGCGGGGCACCATCAATGCCGCGCAGGCGAACAGGCTGATGCCGAAGGTCCAGTACATCACCGACCTGGCGCCGAACCTGTCCGAGAGCCAGCCCCCAAAGGCGCGGATGAGGCCCGAGGGCAGGCTGAAGCAGGCGGCCAAGAGACCCGCCATGGCCAGGCTCATCCCATAGACGCTTACGTAATAGGGGATCAGCCACTGCGCCAAGGCCACGAAACAGCCAAAGACTAGGAAGTAGTAAAGCCCGAAGCGCCAAACCCGCAGGTGTTTCAGTGGTGAGAGCATCTGGGCTAGGCTCCGGTCCGCCGCGTGCTCGGTCTTTTTCTCGGTGGTGAAAATGAAAAAGAGGAGCGCCATCACCACCAACGCCGCCGCGTATATTTTCGGTGCCGTGCGCCACCCTTCGATATTGGCGCCTGCCAGAGTGAGTTTTTTTAGCAGCCAGGGCGCTCCCATGCTTGTGATGGCGCTGCCGGCATTGCCGGCGCCGAAGATTCCAAGCGCAGTGCCCTGGCGTTCCTTGCTGAACCAGACTGAGGTGAAGGCGATACCCACGGCGAATGCCGCGCCGCTCAAGCCAAAGCCAAGGGAGGCCCAAACAAATCCCGCATAGGAATTCACGCCACCCAATAGGTACATGGGGATCGCCGATAAAAGCAGCAGGATGGTATAGACCTTCCGCCCGCCGAATTTATCCGTGAGCAGGCCCACGGGAAGTCGCACCAGCGAGCCGGTCAGGACTGGAATGCCGATGAGCCAGCCGATCTGCGCCTGGTCCCAGCGGAACACGCCGTTCTCCACCAGGAAGGTCACCAGCACGCCATTCAGCGTCCAGGCTGCGAAGCAAAGCGTGAAGGCCAGGGTGCTCATGGTCAGCGCTGAAAGGGACTGCATTTTGTGATCCATGCGATCCATGCTTGTTCCTCCGCGAGTGCATGAATGGCCCCACTTGGGCATCGGCAGTTTCAGGAAAGTCAAAGAAAACCCGAGTGATTATTAAAAGGATCAACTGATCCTAAATAACACTAATACCCTTACCAGGGGCTTCGCAAGGCATTTTTTGGGCAACTTTGACGGAATTATCTACAACCGGAAAGCCTCGCCACCTTTGGATCTGAAGCTCAGAGAAGGCCCGAATGGAGAGAAAGTCTCAGGTACAAAAGAGCCAGGAAAACCATGTTCGTCAGCCGACCGATACAGGATCCTGCTCTTATCCGGCAAGGAGCAGTGGCCGCAGGGAGATTCGATAACCCAACTCCAGCCGCCCTTCTATGATTGGGGCTCTTATGATCCTTTTTAGGTAACCGACTCCAGTTCGTCCTTGGCGCGATCGCGAGACAGCGCTGTGAAACGCCATGCGATGAAGGTCTTCCACGCCCAGCTGGACCTCAGCTATATTCACGCTAGGTAGGGCCCCTCTGCTCCCTCAAAAGGAATCCCCGAATGCCTGAACCAGCCTTTCGCCTTGGCCTAGATCTTGGGGGCTCGAAGATCGAACTCGCCGTCTTCGGGGCCGAAGGGCAGGCGTGTTTTCGCAAGCGGGTACCCACCCCGCAAGGGAATTACCCAGCCACCCTCGCAGCACTCTGCGACCTGGTCTTCGAGGCTGAGCGGCAGTTCAGTGGAACGGCGACTGTGGGCATTGGCATACCTGGTTCGCTTTCCCCAACCACGGGCCTTGTCCGCAACGCCAATTCCACTTGCCTCAATGGTCAGCCCCTCAAGCGTGATTTGGAGACCCACCTGCACCGGGAAATTCGCATTGCCAACGATGCGAACTGCTTCACCGTCTCTGAGGCGAAGGATGGGGCCGGAGCCGGTGCGGAGGTCGTCTTCGGAGTGATCCTCGGCACGGGTGTGGGGGGAGGCATCGTCATTCGCGGCGAGCTATTGACGGGGGCCAATGGTATTGCCGGAGAATGGGGACACAGCCCCCTCCCCTCTCCTGAACCCTCGGATCTTCCTCTGCCTCTGTGTTACTGCGGCCGCAGCGGTTGCGTGGAAGCCTATCTTTCAGGGCCTGGCCTAGCTCAGGACCATCTTGCGGCAACTGGGAAGTCACTCTCTCCACAGGCCATCGTGCAAGGAGCAGAGAGGGACGATCCAGCCTGCATAGCAACTTTAAACCGGTACGTGGCGAGACTGGCCCGAAGCCTGGCCTCCGTTATCAATGTGCTGGACCCGGACGTGATCGTGTTGGGAGGAGGGCTTTCTCATATCGGCTTGCTCTATGAAACTGTGCCTAGCCTCTGGCTCCCGCATATCTTTTCCGATAAGGTCCGCACCCAACTGCTCCCCAATCAGCACGGTGATTCAAGCGGAGTGCGAGGTGCGGCCTGGTTGTGGGAATGAGGTGGCCATCTTGCCGTTCACAGGAGCACCTCCAGGTGCGACCGC
Source organism: Holophagaceae bacterium (assembly GCA_025361125.1). Classification (GTDB taxonomy): domain Bacteria; phylum Acidobacteriota; class Holophagae; order Holophagales; family Holophagaceae; genus JANXPB01. The sequence goes on from JANYBM010000138.1 coordinate 2,742, forward strand.
ATCACGCGCTCAATGCGAAAGAGGCTCGACAGGCGGCGGAAGGGTGGGATAGCGCTTGATGCTTGGACCTCTCCCCACGGGAGTAGTCAGGTCTACTTCTGGCATCGAGCACACCAGACGGTTGCCCGGTTCCCCAGTCGGTTTCCGCTCAGTGGTCGGCCGCACGTGAGGCATGGAAAGCCCTGGCGGCCATAGACCCACAACTCCTGTTTGAAATAGCCAGGCATACCATCTGGATGGCTGAAATCCCGCAGGGTGGTGCCGCCCGAGCGGATGGCCTGGGTGAGCACTTCTTTGACGGCCTGAGCGAGCCTGGAATAGCGCTCTCGAGAAACCCTGCCCGCGGCACGGCCGGGAGCGATGCCCGCGTGGAACAGGGTCTCGACGGCGTAGATGTTGCCGACCCCAACAACGTTTTTCTGGTCCATCAGAAAAGTCTTGATGCTGGCGCTCCGCTTTCGGCTGCACTCGAAGAGATAATCACCGGTGAATTCCGATGACAGCGGTTCCGGTCCCAGGTCGCGCAGCAGTGCATGTGTCTCTCCGTGCGGTTGCCAGAGCAGACAGCCAAAGCGGCGCGGGTCAGTGAAGCGCACTGCCAGGCCTGAATCTAGAACCAGATCCACATGATCATGCCGCCCTGCCGGGAGGTCCTGAGGGACTACGCGCAAACTGCCAGACATCCCTAAGTGCAGGAGAGCACTGCCCGGAGCCGTGTCCAGGAGGAGGTATTTGGCCCGGCGGCGTACACCCAGGATGGGTTGGCCTGGGAGCAGCTTCGCAATCTCTCCAGGGATTGGCCAGCGTAGGTCTGATCGCCGCAAGATCACGGCCTGAATGCGGCGGCTCTCCATCTCTGGCAGCAGGCCAAGGCGGGTGGTTTCCACTTCGGGTAATTCAGGCATAGCTAAAGCATACTGTCCCGAACTGGATGCAGCGTGTGCAACTGCCCCCACGAGACTGGAAGGTAAGCCGACCCCTGGTTCGTTCGCTAGACGCGGCACGTGTTTTCGGAATCCAGGCTGCCGAGGAAGTCCTGAAGGTCCTGGTGGATCTCCGTCGCCAACGTGGGAGAGGGGTCTTCTGCTGCTACCGTCCGGATCTCGTCGGTCATGACCCCTCGAATCTGGGGCGCGGATCAAGTAGGTGTCTCAGCACGGAACCACCAGGTCGAGGTCCTGAAGGTCCCGGAGCCGTTCTGAGGGGATTTGAGCTTGAAGGGGCATGGCCGGCCCTGAGAGGTGTAGCTGGAGGATGGGAGGCCTTCCTGCTGGGAAATGGTTCCTGATAACGACTCGCGACATCCTGAGCAACAAAATGAACTACCAAACCCTTTCTGTGAGGAGCCCTTTCCCCTCCTCCGGAGAAACCCATGAACCATCCTTCCCAACTACCCGCCTTCGTGCAGGCGCACCTTCCGGTCTGCCCCTTTGTGGATTGGTATCTCGAACCCATCTCAGGGGAACCTGGCCGTCGGCAGCTCGTCATTACCTGTACAGCTCCAGCTCCATTCCGGGCGCTCTACCATGCCGAATCCTCGCTCTGTCCCCACGCTGGTCCCTACGTTGAGCCGATGGAGGAAGCCCTTATCGAGGCCCAAAGCTGCCATGTCCTGGCGCATCTCCGAGCCATTGCGAAGCTGAATCGAGCTAAATAATGCAATATAACATGTTACAGTAATCCAGGCCGTCCCGACGCTGCATTGGATATCCGCCCTTGCCTGGATGGATTCTGCGTTCCGTGGACAGTTCAGGTCCATGGGTGGGCCAAGGTCCGTGATGCCAGACGTCCAAAATATCTACTGTTTCGCCTAGGGGTAGGGAGCCAGGTTCAAATGGGAAGTGGGCGTCTGAGGAAAATATAGAAAAATATATAAAATTTTATTTTTTATATTGCTAAAAAGCGGGGACTTAGAAAGTCCAATGTCAGCCCCTTGGGCAAGCAAAATCAAATACTTACCTTCAGGTATCCGTACGAGGAGGGCGATCAATGAACCGTGGACCACCGTAAAAGCAAGGGCCGAAGTGTAATGAATCCCATTATGGGAAGCGGCACACGGAAATTGAGGTTCCGAGTGCCGCCCAACTTGACTGTTGCCCCACAGGGCATGAGGAGTAAGCAAGAATGAAGGCTTTTCGTGATTTGATCAAGCTCGAAGGCGTATCTCAATGCGTTTTCTCCATGTTTCGAGCCCAACCGGGCCAGCCGTTACCTGACGGGCCTGGCCTTTTTGTGTTTCTCGGGAAGATTCAGGCCCATGGTTCTATTCCTCAAGAGCTCAGCCGATGCTTCGCGGGACACACGCTCCACCTCGATCAGGCCTGGCGGCTCTTGCCGGGCGCAATCTCGAAGGCGCCTTGGATCCATTGGTCCATCGCGTACCTCGAAGTGGACGACGCGCAGCACCGCGAAGCATGGGCTGCCGACTTACAAGCTGGGCTCACCCTGCGCAACCGCGCAGCTTGAGCTCCGTTCCTGACACGGAAGGGCCTCTTCGGAGGTCCTTCTTGTGAATCCTTTGAATTTCTGCCCAGAAAGGGTGCAACCAAAGTCTTGTGGGCCGGTGCCCTAAGATGCGCAGCGGGAATCCACTTGCGACGTTTAGGATTGTTGGCTTCCGTGCTGGTGATGGACCTAGTGGCGGGCCCACAGGGGAGCGGTAAATCCAAGTTCTATCCAGTCAAGGAGAGAGGCATTGATTGGTTCAACATTGATGAGCGGCGGAAGGCATTAAATCATGGGTCCTCCCATGACATTCCAGATGAGATTCGTCAGCGTTCGCGTGCAGAACTATTAGCCTTCATCACCAATCACATCGAGACCGGGGGGAGTTTCTCTTTCGAGGCTAGCCACGGAGTTGTTCTGGGCGGCCCCCAATCAACGTTTTAAACCGCCTGCGCATACACCCCGGCATTCCGCTCCGGGTAGCTTTCGTACACATGCTCAAAAACAGCCGAACACTTGGCTCGAAAGAGTTCAGGCGTGAAAGCGCGTGGCAGTCCGATATCCAGGGCGTCTTCGATGGCTAGCTTCAGTTGTGAACGTGCCGTCGATTTCTGCCGCCAATTCAGCACCAGCAGCTCCTTCAGACGGGCCAGGAGTTCGCGGGCG
>JANYBM010000143.1 GCA_025361125.1 Holophagaceae bacterium
CCTGATGAAGCTCGCAGACACGCTCCATTCCCACAGCAAAGGCATTCTGAACTGGTGGCATTCCAAGATCACCAATGGGCTCATTGAAGGCATGAACAGCCTGATTCAAGCCGCCATCGCCAAGGCCAGAGGCTACCGAAACCCGAAGAACCTCATCACCATTGCCTACCTCATCGCAGGCAAACTCCACTTCAATACCGCCCCTAAGTTGGCTGGGTTACCCACATGAAACAGCGAAGAGCCAGAAAATCTCTCCTGGTCCCTCGGGTCCATCGAATGGGGTCCCGAGAACCACCAGGAGTGGTGCAAAGCTTCTGCCGGTCGGGAAGGAGCTGCGCAACCAATGGCTAACAGTATTCGCTATTTTTCATCCTTGATTACGACCGGCACTGGCGGAATGATCTTCACTGGATCTGGGGTGGCAGGTAGTTCATGTTCGCCCGTGGCGAAATCCCCTACCTCCTTCGAGTCCGGAAGTTCATGTTCGCCACTTGCAAAGTCTCGCGCGTCGGTCGAAGGCGGCTGGCTATGTTCACCAGTCGCAAAGTCCCCAACCTTGGAAGCCCGTGGCAAGGTCCTCTCCCCAGCAGCAAAATCGCCTTTGGCGGTGCCTGGCTTGATGGTTCGGGTGTCGAAGTTCTCTGGCAGTGGCTTTTTCGTAGTCATTTGGAAACTCCTAAAGATCTTTGATTGCGTCGATCGTTTCCCACCAGGGAAAGATTTGATTTTCTGGGCCACCCTCCAGGTAGAGCCATGATCGACAATGATCTCTCCGGTCGGGCAGGAAATGCTCACATGTAAAATCCCCGCCAATCCCAGAACAATCGGCAGGAACCTAACCTCTGATTTCTAGATCCAAGGGGTGAGTAGCATGAGCAGGAATTCAGCAAAGGGTTGCTTTCGCTCCTCTCGATTGATGTATTAAAGCCACTTTGATGCCAAAATATAAGCATTTATATTCAGGGTACTTACATGGTCGAACCCTGGTGATTTGAGTTTTGTTTCAGTCAAAATGAATCAATGCTCCCATCAATTCGATGGATTACTACAGTCGCTTCGCCTTGATCCTATGGTCTGAAAGAACACCCTGGGTGCAAACCCACTTGCTTGGGCAATTCATCCATATGTCACTTTCCTGACTAAGCTATCCACCACGGCTTCAATATGGCGCCTATGACGCCATATTGAAGTTATGGAAAGATCTACTCGGCGGTTCCGCTGAATGAAAGAGGCTTCATGGGATTTCTTGGTTGGCTGTTCAAAGGTAATCAACCCCAGGGCTCAACTAATTCGAAACAGTCCAGTGGGGCTTCGACTTCAGGAGCCAATGAATCAGCTTTCCCAGAACTCCCTGAAGCATCTGAGCAGGTGGAAAAGCCACACGTCATCACTTTTGGTGATTTTGTAGGTGAGTGCGCCTATTCTGCAAACGGGCGTTACCGACTCGTGTGGCGTGATACGGATGATAACTATTCGAACTTCGGCCACCGCCGGTCTGGAGCCGGGGGATATATTTTGCTCGAAGGGAACAACATACTCCTGAAGGGCCGGGTAGCCAGGCCCAATGATGGGAAGGTAGCAAACAATGGGACCTTCATTCTGAATGACTGGGGATTTGGAGATGCCTTGAAGGGGACCTTTCTAGCATTCGACAAAAGTGGAAAATCGCTACTCACCAAGAAGTTCAAGGCAAACCTTTTCAATAACGGTCTTTCTGCTGATGGGCACTATGCGGTCTGTCAGACCTGCGGGACTGACTATGAATCTCACAACGAGCGATTTTTCCTTTTTGACCTAGATACTGGATCTAACTTGGAAAATTGGGCCCCAGAGACAGGAAGGGCCTTCGATTATGAATTCTCACAGCCAGGAATCATTCGGCTCGTTTATCGAAATCTGGGTGGTTTCAGATTCACCTATAAAGGCGAGTCCCTTGATCAGGCTGCATACGCCGATGCGATGCTGCTTCATGGGGATGCTGCGGATGCCTTGGAGTTCATTCATCGCATGGTCAGGACAACATCAGGAGAACTTCAAGGTCAATGGGCCGAAAAGATTCTGAAAGGCACAAGGCGCGTTCTTTCCGTGCTGCCTCCGGCCGATGAGGCACGCATGGCCTCAGCCTACCGTTACCAAGGGCAATGCCTTGAGGGCCTCGGTAATCAGGAGGCCGCACTGGCCTCCTATGACAAGGCCCTCGCATTGAAACCAGGCATCGGGATAAAGGGACGAGCCGACAAGTTGAGGAAGGGCTTGGCTCAGAAGTCCTAGTAGTGGCGGCGAAGTCGCCTGACTCCAGATATCCACAATACGACCAGCTCCCGACCCTCGTTCGCCAGTTGAACCCCAACGGGATCACCCAGGGCAACCTGGACCGACTGATGCGCGGCGAACACATCGACCCCAACGAATTTGTGACTGGACCTTCAGAAGGGGTGAAGGCCCAGGGCCCTGCCCTGCCCCCACGCCGAAGCCTGGCTAACTCCCTAACCTTCGATCAACCCCAGGCCACCACTCCTACCCCAGAATCCGCCCCCGCCCCGGTGGAGGCGCCCAAGGCGCCGGAAGCGGCTCCTGTGTCCACTCCTGCTCCGGTGGACCTGGAGGCCCGCAAGGCTGCGTTACAGACGGAGCTGGACCGGCTCAAGGTGGCTCATCCTTCGGTCACGTTGGATACCCAGACGCCTGCTCCTGCCCCTGCCACCAAGGCTCCGAACCTTGTGGACAACTTCATGGGAGCTCCCACCCGCAAGCCCATCCAAGGCGCAGCAGGGGGAGAGTCTGGCGCTGCGGCGCCCCCGGTTCCGGCCGGAACGGCCTCCCGGATTGGTGCGGCTGGCGCCGACGTGTTCGGAATTCAACGACCGGGCCGAAGTTCGATAGTTCACCAGCGAGATTGTCCTTGTGGTGATTGGCTTTCGTGGCGAATCGGGTGTCATGGTTCTGACTACACGATGTGGGAAAGGCCAAGGAGATCGAAGGCTTTCTGCTGGAGAGGGCTCGGAGTGGAGTAGAGGGTGACGGGGGTCGTGGCGCCCGCAAAGAGAACCTGGTTGCGCGTCAACCCACCCAGATCGGCCATGAGATCGCCGAAGGCCATCACGGGATGCCCCTCGGGTGTGCGCTTCGTGCGACGCTTGCCATTGGCGACGCCCTGGGGTTCACCGTCGAACAGCAATGGCTCCCAGGCTTTCCGTAGATGCCATTCCACGTAGTAGGCCAGCATGCAAAGGAACACATGGCTGCGCACACGATCCTCCAGCCGATGATGGATGGGGCGGATTTGACCTGAGATCCCTGCCGACGCATGCGTTGGCAGGGGAAGGTCCATGCCTTTCAGGCTGCGGAAGGCCCACTCCACATGGGATAGGCTGTGATACGTGGTCTTGGCATCCTCAGCCTTCAGGCACTCGGAGGGAACCTTGGTGCGGAGCACATAGATGCCGTCCGCCGCTGCCTCATACCTAATCAGGTCCGCGTTCCGCCGCCAGATGAAGCCGTCCTCTGCGATCTCTGCCTTGTAATACTTGGCCATTTTGTAGGTGGAAAGAGCCTTTCCCACTTCCATCCCGATGGTGCCTTTGCCGCGCAGGGGCTTTTTCGTGCGGATGCAGGCGCGATGGACTTCGCGCAGCTTCGCGTCGGTCATCTCCAGCAGCTCTCCGCGCTGCCGCTCCCGCTCCTCCTTCGTGAAGGGGTTGAAGCAGGCCACAAGGCGCTCGCCGGGGAAGTCTGGGTGCTGAATCTCCGCCAGATTTCGCTCGTCAAAAAGGCTCGGCGTGATCATCTTGGCCGCGCAGAGCTTCTCGATGGCGGGACCCCGCAAGGCCGTGAGGTAGTCCAGCCCCGCAGGTTCCACGTCCTTTTTGATCCGCGCTTCGGTGATCATGCCGCGATCTCCCACCAGCACGATGTGGTCGAGACCCCAGCGTTCTTTGAGCTTATGAACTTGACTGGCCACAGTCGTGGGATCACCTGTGTTGCCCTGGAATACCTCGATGGCAATGGGGCAGCCTTCGGCGTTGCACAGGAGCCCATAGACAATCTGCCGTAAGATCCCGGGGGACGCATGCGTTCCCCGGGGCAGGAGATCAGGCCGATGCTCCCGCGAGTAGCCGCGCTGCGCGAGAGGGCAGGTCTTGCCGTGGAAGTAGCTGCCGCTCACGTCATAGAGCACTAGGCAATTGCCGGTGAGATGGCGCTTGGCCAACGCGTCTTCGATCTTGCCCTGGCGCTCGAACAGCCAGTCCATGGCCTGGTAGAACTCGCCCTCGGTCACTCCTTCCAAGCCCAGCACCTGCGCCAGAGAGGACAGGCGCGTCTCCGCCTGGCAGTGCCGCGAAAGGGACAGCTTGCTGCCCGGATGGATCACGCGACCCGCCACCAACGCGAACGCCACGGATTTCTCGCGGCTGGGACGGGTCGCCATGAGGTGGTCCAGCCCGAGCTTTCTCATGATCCCCACCCCTGCGGCCACGTGCCCGTGAGGTCGAGCCTCCAGGCTCTCAAAGGGGTGGCCCACGGGGCCGACCGCTTGGCCTTTGAGTCCTAGGCGAATCGCATCAATCACGGTGTCTGGCAGCATGGATAGATTCGCCACCGTGACGTTGCGTACCTTGCCATCCTCGCGGAAGGAGTGGCGCAGCAAGTGGGAGTGGTAGATCTTGTCACCCACCCTGCGAGTGGTGGTGGCGACATGAACTGAAAGTTGGTTGGTGTTCATGCCACCAATATAGGCCATAGATAAGTTCTTGCAAGATATATTAGTGTCTACATTTTGCACACATTGAAATGACCTATCCCGCACTACGACTGCCGCTATGGGCCTATTCCACTATCGAACTTCGG
>JANYBM010000025.1 GCA_025361125.1 Holophagaceae bacterium
ACGTTGGTGCATAGCCCCGGCGGGAATCCATTCCAACGGGTGGAGACTTTGTTGACCCCCGTGCAGCGCGGGAAGTTTCCCCAAATGCAGCGCGAGGGAATGACTCGCGCCTATGCGGATGCGGAGGCTTTCATCACGGCGTGGGAAAAGGATCTGGACCTTTCAGGTGAGCAGAAAGAAAACCTGATCTCCCTTTTCAAACGCTCCGAGGGGGATGCGACGTTGTATCCAGAGGCGCTGGAATCGGTGGTTCGCACCAGGCTGCTGGTGCGCGTGGCGATGCTTTCCAATACCCAAAATTTCGCCCTTGGTCTTCTGGATTCGCTACACCTCACCGCACAATTCCGAGTAAGGGGCATCAGTGCTGAACTGGGATTTCTGAAACCGGATCCTAACGCATTCAAAGCCATTCAAAAAAAATTAGGGCTCTTCCCCGGGGAGTTGGCCATGGTGGGCGATAGTTGGAGCGACGATGTGGAGGGCGCTTTGAACGCAGGCTGGACGGCCCTTTGGGTGAATCGAAAAGGTAAACCAAGGCCTGACCATGCACCCGATGCCGAACTGGTGGAGATAGCGGATTTGAGCCTTGTTCCCGAAGTCATTGAGCGCCTGCAAGCTGGGGCTCGCTGCTCAACGTGCCTGGGTTGACCTAGAGCCTGTTCGGGGGGAATTGTTCATTCCCGTGGGAGCCTGTGCGCCTTAAGGTTAGCTGGCCTTGGGTGTCACCATCGATGGAAAGGGCAGGGAAGGCCCTGGGAATTGTGTTTGACGCGCAGGTGTGCGTTTCGGCTAATAACCGATGCGTCGCGAGCACGATTGTCACTACTTGCTGTTCCCGCCGCTAGCGAAAGGCCGGCGGCACGAAACCATGGATGGCAAGCACGCCTTTGAACTGAAAACCCCTTGGTTCGGTGGAACCCCCCTGAACTTATTCTCCGTTGAAGATTATGTGGCGTGGCTCACCGTGCTGATACCACCTTAATTGCGCTGGGCACGATCACGCCAAGGCTTCAGTAATTCTGATAGTCCAATCCGTAACCGCTATGCACGACCCCATAGACGATCTTGTCCGGCTGGCGGGTGATGGTTCCGCTTAGGGCGCTGGCATTGTAGAAAATGTTCACAAATTGCGGCGAGTCAGCCCAGAAATAGAGCCGGTCCCCGTTGTCCAGCATGACATTGATGGCCGAGTTGTAGGCATACCGGAAGGCCGAGGTGGCATCCGGATCGGCGATGGTGCCGTTCAGGGAACTGGCGTTGGCGAAGCCGAAAATGTCGAAGCCTCCGGGCGAAGGGCTGCGGCAGGCCATATATAACCGGTTGTTCACCGGATCCACAGCCATCTTCCGCACATCAAATCCTGTGAAGGTGATGACACGACTGGGGGCGGATACATTGGTGAGCGTCGAGGCGCCATCAAAGACCGTCACAACGGGCCCCGTGGTTTGGGTCATGTAGAGGCGGTTGTTGACCGGATCGAGCGCCATCCAGCTCACATCCGTACTGATTATTGCCGTCGGTGCCACGACCCCGTTCAATGTGCTCGCGCTGCTGAAGGCGAAGAGCCTAGCTCCGCCCTGGAACCCTCCGAAATAGAGGCGGTCGTTGGCCGAATCCACCGCAATCCCCGAAAAACTCACGCCGCTAGCGATAGTGATGACACGGTCCGGGGCGACATTCCCCGACACCGTGTCTGCGTTGTGCCACACCAGCACGGCATTGGATAGCAACACATAGAGCATGTTCCGCGGGCGGTCCACCGCGACAGTATCTTCGTTGCTGCCGCCGAAATCGGTGAGCTTCGTGTTGGAGCCGGTGATTGTCTTCGGTGTGGCATTGAGCCCGATGTTAAGCACGTCATCCGTAACGCGCAGGATACTGTCGCCCCAGCTCATGGTGAAAAGCCGGATCTTGGGAAGCTCAGCAGCGACGCTGACATACAAGCTGCAGGTGCGGACCAGGGTGCCGTCGGTCCCGCTCAGGGTCAGGCCGTAACTTCCTGGCGCGGTCAAGGCTGGAACGCTGAGGTTCAAGTTACCCGTGGTCGCAGAATCAGGAATGGTTCCGCTACCCGTGATGGCCTGCCCGTTGGTCTGCACGCTCAAAGTGATGGCGGCTGTGTGACCGTTGCTTCGGGTCACCTGGATAGCGGTGATCCCGCTGTGACCCGCGGTGAGGTTGGCGTCCTCAGCCACGAAACTGAAGTCAGGCGTGGGGGCCGTCGTCACCGTGAGACTGAGGGGGGCCGTATGGGTCAGGGTGCCATCGGTCCCGCTCACGTTAAGAGCGTAGATTCCTGCCGTCGCCGATGGCGGCACGATGAGGGTGAGTGAGCCAGTCGTGCCCGAAGCCGCAATGGCTCCGCTTCCCGTTACACCCTGGAGATTGGACACCACACTCAAGGTGATTGCGGGTGCATGGCCGTTGACCCGGTTGAGATTGATCGCCGAGGTTCCGCTGGTGCCAGCATTGATGCTGGTGGAGGATGCGGTGAAGCTGAAGTCTGGAACCGGCGCCGCCGCCACGGTGAGGCTTAGGGAGGCTGTCCGGGTCAAGGTGCCGTCAGCCCCACTCACCGTGAGGTTGTAGATTCCAGGCGTTGCGGACCCAGGCACGGTAAGGCTGAGGGAACCGGTCGTGCTCGAAGATGGAATGGTTCCGCTTCCGGTGACGCTTTGGGGATTAGTCTGCACGCTTAGGGTGATGGCGGCCGTGTGGCCGTTGGTCCGGTTGACCGAGATGGTGGAAGCTCCGCCGTTCCCGGCGGTGATGCTGGCGGCGGCGACCGTGAAGCTGAAATCAGGCGTAGGAGTGGGTGACACTGTGAGGTTGAATACGGCCGCGTGGGTAAGGGTGCCATCTGTTCCGCTCGCTGTGAGCGCGTAGGTTCCCGCGGAAACGGATGAGGGTACGGTGAGGTTGAACGAGCCCGTGGTGCCCGAAACCCCGATGGCCCCACTTCCCGTGACGCCCTGGGAATTGGCCTGCAGGCTGAAGGTGATGGCCGAGGTATGGCCGTTGGTCCGGCTGACCGTGAGGGTGGACGTTCCACTGCTGCCTGCATTGATGCTGGTGGCTGCAGCGGTGAAGCTGAAGTCGGGCACGGGCGGGACCGTGACCGATAGAACTGCCGTGCTGCTCACCACGTTGCCAACCCCATTGCTCACACGAACCGTGAATTGGGCACCGTTATCGGCACCCGAGGTTGGCGGCGTAGTGAAGGTGGTCGAGTTGGCCGTCGTGATGTCCACACCGTTTTTGCGCCACTGGTAGGAAAGCGGTGCATCTCCCGCAGCAACCACAGAGAAGGTGGCTGCCGCGGGTGCTGTCACCGATTGGTTGGTGGGTTGGGTGGTGATACTTGGCGGAATGGGCGTGATCGGAGTGGAGGGGCTGCTGCTGTTGCAGGCCAGGAGCAGGAAAGCAAAGAAGGCAAGAAGGCTCAGGCCTATAGATGAAATGCGCCGCATGGCACCTCCTGGTTGGGTGGTATTTAATCCATATTCTATGTGGCTCTCTATATTTTTTCCACCTTTGCTGCAGTTGCGTCCGAAAGTTTCTCTGAACCATCGACGGTAGAAGATCCCATACACAAAGGGTTGGCGGAGCCCGGCCGAAGCTGGCCCCTTGCGGCGTGTTGTTAATTCGCCCTCCGCCTTCAGCTTTCAACACTCGCTTTGCTTCGGTCGGATGGTGGGACTTGAGAGTAAAAAATCAACCCTTTGGCGGCAAAATCTCCATCCCAAGCCCATGCCGTGGGCCTTCAGCCTTTTCGACCCAGAGGATATGGGCGCCGAAAGCACGGGCCAAGGCAAGCATGCCTTCACGCATTTCCAGGGAGAGGGCTGCCCGGAGATCGGGGTGGATGCTAAGCCGCACGGTGGCACCCCGCAGGTGTTCTCCTTGACGAGCCATCTCCCGATAGGCCTTGAGCATGACGGTCTCGGCACTCAACATGCGCCCCATGCCCTGGCAGTGGGAGCAGGTTTCGGTGAGTTGGCGTTCCAGGGATGGGCCCGTGCGTTTGCGGGTCATTTCCACCAGACCAAAAGCGCTGATGCGCTCGGCTCTGGCGTGGTTGCGATCCCGCAGCAGTTCTTCGGCGAGTAGTGCCATCACTTCGTTCCGATGGGCTTCATCAGCCATGTCGATGAAATCCACGACGATGATGCCGCCGAGATTCCTTAAGCGAAGTTGACGAACAATTTCGGGAATGGCTTCGAGATTCGTTTGGAAAACCGTATCTTCCAGGTCCTTCTTGCCAACAAATTTTCCGGTGTTCACATCCACACTCACCAGGGCCTCGGTCTGGTTGATGACCAGGCTGCCCCCATGCTTGAGGAATACTTTGGGTGAGCGCGCGGCGTCTATCTCTTGTTCAATGCCGAACGCTTCAAAAATCGGAATGTCGGAGGTGAAGAGTTTCACGCGCTCCACCCATTCAGGATGTAGGTTGGAAACGAAGGTGACAACCTCCTCATAGGTGGCTGGATCATCCACCCAGAAGGTGGCCACTTCTTCTCGGAAGAGATCTCTTAGCACCTTTTGGAGCAACCTGGAATCCTGCCAAACGAGGTTGGGTGCAGCCAGGTCCTCGGCCTTGGCCTGTACATCCCGCCAGAGATCTCGCAGGAAAGCCACATCGCTGACCAGATCTTCATCTTTCTCGCCAATGGCGGCGGTGCGGACAATGAAGCCTTCACCGGGCAGGCTGTGGCTGCGGATCAATTCCCGAAGCCGTTCGCGCTCCTGAACGTCCGTGATCTTGCGGGAGATCCCCACATGCTCGATGCTGGGCATGAACACCAGAAACCGTCCGGGGAAGCTCAAGTGCCTGGAAAGCCGTGGCCCTTTGGTGTTGATGGGGTCCTTGACGACCTGTACAAGGATCTCCTCGCCCTCTTTGATGGGAGGCAAGGATGGTGGGATGACCGGGAATTCCAAAACTGCGGTATCCGGCTGGTCCTCATCCAACTCGGCGACTTCCTCGGTGCTGATTCGGTGGGCTTCGGGCTCATCGAGATAAAGGAATCCGTCCTTGGACGCCCCCACGGCGATGAATGCGCTTTGCATGCCAAGCAGGAGCTTGGCCACGCGGCCCTTGTAGACATCGCCAACATGGCTGACATGGGTGGTGCGTTCGATGAAGAGCTCGCACGGCTGGCCATTCTCCAGCAGTGCGATTCGCGTCTCCATCGGTGTCGCGTTGACCACCAAGGACCGGCGGATGTTCATGTAAACCCTCTGTTGAATTTGGCGGAGGGCTTGAAATTTCAGAGCCACATCCCCGGATGCTCGGGGCCATACCAGACCGGAAGCACTCCTATTGTGGCTGAGGTCAGGAAAAAAAGGGGAAATTTCGCTTAGGCGAAGGCCTTTTCGATGGACGGGGTGCGCTCCTGGGTAGCTCGGCTTGTGATCTGGTTTTTCCCATCCACGAAAACCACCTTGGGCTCCAAGGCAGCGCCTTCTTCGGCGCTCATCCAACCGTAATTGGCGATGATCACCAGATCTCCCGAATTGACCAGGTGAGCGGCAGCGCCGTTGATGCCTACTTCCCCAGAGCCCGGAAAGCCAGGGATCACGTAGGTGGAAATGCGGGCTCCGTTGGTCACATCGTAAATATCAACTTTTTCATTCTCCATGAATCCAGCGGCTTTGATGAGCAGTGGATCCAGGGTGATGGAACCTACGTAATCCAAATCCGCCCGGGTCACAGTGGCGCGATGGATCTTACCCAGCAGAAAGTGACGCAGCATGGGGTTCCTCCTGGTCCAGGCTCGATACGAGTCCCGGCCGACATTCAAGGGTGAATCGGTTATGGTCCAATGTCTAGTCCTGGGGTGGATTTTGCTGCTGCTGGCATTTCCGCAGCACGGACTCACGCCTGATTTGGGCTTAAAATGATGTTGTCTATGAGCCGGGTGGACCCAACGTAGGCGGCCACACAAATGGCGGCGGCGCGATCCACTTGTCCTACCAAGGGATCAAGGTTCTGGGCATCCACCAATTCGCAATACTGGAGTTCATCCACTCCCCACAGGCATTCATTCGTGCGGGTGAGGAGGCTCGCAGTGTCGCGCTCTCCGGCCATGAACGCGGCTTCCGCGGCGAAGAGCCCAAGGCTGATGCAGCGCGCGCGCTTGCGCTCGTCAGTGCTTAAATAAATATTGCGACTGCTCATGGCCAGGCCATCGTATTCCCGCAGGGTGGGGACCACGGCGATATCCACGGGCAGGTTCAGATCCCTGACCATGCGTTTGATGACGGCGGTCTGCTGTAAATCCTTCTGGCCGAAAAAGGCCAGGTCCGGTTGCACCATGTTGAAGAGTTTGGCCACCACAGTCGCCACGCCCCGGAAATGGCCTGGGCGATATTTCCCGCACAGAGGCTCTGCCACAGCGCCAGGTTCGATGAAGGTTTGGAAAGCAGAAGGATACATTTCCGCCGTGGCTGGAAGGAACAACAGGTTCACACCCAGCTTCAGGCAGAGGCTCTGGTCAGCTTCTAGATCCGAAGGGTAGGTCGCCAGATCCTCTTTGGGGCCGAATTGGGTGGGATTCACGAAAATACTCACCACCGTTGCATCACAACGGTTCTTGCACTGTTGGATCAGGGAAGCATGCCCCTCATGCAGGAAGCCCATGGTGGGCACGAAGCCAATCCGAAACCCTTTCTCCCGCATGGCTTTCACGGCAATGCGAAGCTCGGCAACATTGTGGACGACGCGCATGGGGAGCCATTACTCCTGATCGGGTTGTTCGGATTGCCAATGCTGAATGGCACGGGTGGTGGCGTTGGGCAGGGAATATGATTCTGCTTCCCCGGGAAAAGCGCCGGCTCGGACATCCTCGGAATAATGACGAAGGGCCGCCGCCAAAAGCTCGAAGCCATCGGCATACCGGCGGACAAATTTGGGCGATTTTCCTGGAAGGAGTCCCAGCACATCATGGATCACCAGCACCTGACCTGAACAATGAGGCCCGGCGCCAATGCCGATGGTGGGCACGGCAAGTGATTCCGTCACCTTGCGGGCGAGCTCTGAAGGAATCCCTTCCAGCAGCACTGAAAAACATCCGGCATCCTGCAATCGGAGGGCATCTTCCAGAATCTGGATGGCATGTTCGCTATCCCGACCCTGTACCTTGAAGCCACCCATGGCATGGAATGATTGGGGTGTGAGGCCAATGTGTCCCATGACGGGGATTTCCGCATCCACCAAGGCCCGAACCACGGGCAACCGCTTGGCGCCACCTTCGAGCTTCACCGCTGCCGCGCCACGACGGATGAAATCCCCAGCATTGCGGATGCTGTCCTCGATGCTCAGGTGATAGCTCAAGTAAGGCATGTCTCCCATGAGCATGGCTTTGGGCTTGGTGCGCGCCACGGCCTCCAGGTGATGGTTCATCATGGCCATGGTCACTGGCAAAGTATTATCAAAGCCCAGACACACATTTCCCACGCTATCGCCCACGAGAATGATGTCCACGCCCGCAGCTTCTGCCAACAGGGCCGTGACTGAATCATAGGCTGTAGTCATCACAAGTTTTCGCCCTTCGGCGACCCAACCCCGCAGTTGGGGAATGGTCACGGCCTGGGGGGAGGGGCTTTCATGGCTCATGGTAGCTAGTGAGTTTGAATGAATGGAGGAGGTGTTGGCGTGGCGGGTGGAATATTGGCGGTACTCGCGGTCCAGTCGGAGAGTGGGTCAACACGTTCGGGAAGGATGAATCTCAAACCTGCGGATTCCACCGCTTGCCTAAAACGATGAATATCTGTGCGGCCCAGGAACAGCGTCTCATGGCTTTCGGGCACGCGGGTCCAGAGTTCCTGGAAGCTTTGGAAGGCATCCTGGAGCTTGCTGCGGGCCCCTAAACGTTCGCCGCGTTTTAAGAGCAGATCTGCGCCTTGGGCCGTTGCTTCCAAGACGATGGCCGGGAACCTGAGCTCGCGGGCCGCAGCGCCCACCTCACCCCAGGTCATCAAGGTTTCCGTGGCAATGGCCTCATTCATCTCCGTGGTCGTGAGCAACAGCGCATGGGCCTTATGCCATTCGAGTTCCAGCCACCTGGATCCGCTGCCTTCCACTGGTCCCTTTAGCAATTCCAGCAGGGTCCAGGAGGATTCAAGAGAAGTTGGGTTTCTACTCCGCAGGGATTCTTGGGCATCAGCCTGAAGGTGTCGCAATAGCGATAGCCTCTGTCGCCACACCAGGCCTGAGGCTTCATAAAGCAATGCGGCATTTTGGAAAAGTCTCGAAGCATCACGCCAAGAAGACTGGAAGGCCGCCACCTCGGCTTGAAGGAAGGTGTGATCACCCTGTTCCAAAGGGGTAAGGCCCTGCTGGGGCAGCATGAGGACTTGCAGAAGCGTGTGCTCGGCCTCCACGAAATCCCCAAGGGCCGCAAGGGTGCGCGCCCTCCAAATGCGCGTATGGGTGGTGAGGACTGGATCCTCTAGCCGTTGAAAGCGCTCCAGGGCCAGGTCCAGATGGCTGAGCGCGGGGCCCAGCCATTGCTGGACGCTACGAAACATGCCGAGTGCCAAATGACTTTTCGCTTGGCCTTCCAGACTGCCTTGAACCCTGGAAGTACGCAGCGCTTCCCGGAATAGAGTGTGGGCCGCTTCGGGTTGGCCTTGGGCCTGGTACACATGACCAAGGGCGATATTCACACCCACCAGGCCCTTGAAGTTTTGTTCGTGTTCCAGAAGCCGCTGGGCACTCTGCAGCATGGCCACCGCACGTTGGAATTGGGATTGATGCGCCAAGGCCTGGCCCAGTTCCAAAAGCAGAGCCATCTGGTCTTCCCGGTTGCCTTTGGCACCGCTTGAACTAAGCAGTTGCAGGCCTTCCTCCAAGGCGCGCAGTCCTTTGTGGTGAAATCCCTGAAGGAGGTATACGCGGCCCAGGGCTAGCCTCAATCGGGGCTGCTCCGGATGCAACGGATGGTCCACTAGCAGTTCTGCCGCCTGATGGATGGACGTTTGGGCGTCCACAAAGCGGCGCAACCGGATTTCTTGCCGGGCTTTTTTCCGCAGCAACCGGGCCATTTGGCTGGCGTGAGCACCATCCGGGGTTTCGGGAATTTCCTCCATCGCGGCAAGAGCAAGGCCAATTGATTCCAACACTTGTGGCGCTGATGGCGAGATTGCCCAGGCATCCGCCAAAAACTCCCAGAGCCGTACTTGTTGGGGTGCGGTGGGGTGGAGTTGCAGCGCCTGATCTACTATTCGCTGGGCTTCCAGAGGAGGTAGGGACTCGGATTCAATGGCCTGCATCACCTGGGCCAGCGCCGAGGCATCATCGTTGGCCAAGGAATTGAGCCGCACACTGAGCATCGCCCGGCCATCCGGTTCCATTGCACCCAACAGGGCTCGGGCGAGACGCTTGAGTTCGGATTGGGGTGTTTTGGAAAGCACCAGTTCACGGAGCCGGACATCGGGGATGCTGGCACGGGAATCCTGCATCTGAACGAGGCGGGAATTTATGGAAGCCGCAAGGGCGTCTTCCAGAGGATCCCCACCCAACCCAAGCGCCGCCCCCAAAACTTGGGGATCGAGTGGATGGTCGGCCAAGGCGAGCAGCCTGACTAGGGTACTCGCGGCTGGCCCCAGGCGGGAGAGGCGTCCCATCAGAATCTGCCCCACCAAGTCTTCGTGCGCCCGTGGCGGGTGTCGTCTTCCTGGGACTAAAACCCAATGAATTCCCTGATAGGCAATGTTGCCTTCTTGTTGAGCCAGCTCGAGAAAACTGAGCAGCAGACCCGGGTTGCCAAGGCTGAGCCGGAACAATTCTTTTTGATAATCTTTAGGCAGCTCATTGGGCCCCAGTAGATCTCCCAAAATGTTATGGAGATCCTCATCTTCCATTCGATCCAGGTTGACGATGGATATTTCTTGGGAATCCCCGCGAAAGGCCGAAAGCAGAGGCTTCAGGCGAGGGCTGCGGGTAGCGCAGAGCAGCCAGGGGATATTGGAACTGAGTACCAGATCGCGCACCAGGCCAAGGGTTTCACTGGACGCGCGTTCAAGGGTGGAAAGATGGACCAGGCGATGGTGGATGGACATCGCAAATTCCATCGCCGTAAGTGCGGCCTTTATTTCTTCAGTCTCCACGGGGCCACCCGGGGACTTGGTTCTTCCACCCGTAAGGAATGCGAAGGCAGGCACGCGACGTGACACGGTTCGGGCCACATCGGGTTTTTGGGCGTAGAGTTCTGCCTCTGCCCCGAAGAGCAGGCTTTGAAGCAGGCGTTCGAGAAACGCGCCAGGCTCTTCATCCAACAGGGTTTCAAGATGATGAACCCATATTCCTTCGGTTTGGGCCGAGGCGGCTGACCAAGCTGCCAACTCATCTTGGCCCAGTCCTTCTTCGCCTTGAATCACCGTGACTCGTTCCATGGGGGCCGGGGCACTCAAGCCGAACATCAAAGACTTGAGGACGGTCATCTCCTGACTGCGGCCGCGGATGGGCGCCGTGGGTGGGTCGGAGAGTTCTCGAGGTTGCTCAAAAGGCAGCGGAGCAGAGCCAGTCGTAGGTAGTGTTTCGATCGCGTTCATCTCGCCCATAAACGAATCCAAAGTTCGAGGCGGGAGCCCGATGACCCGTGGAACCAACGTGAGCCCAGGTTTCAAGCCAATGACATCAAGGCAGAGTAGGCGTGGGTGGGAGCTCTGGGAGAGGATTTTCTCGAGATGCTTTCCAAAGGCCTTGCGTTGCGGCACCGTCCATTCTGAAGCAAGTCTTGGCAGAGGCGTCCCGGGTAGTTCCTGCAAGAACCAGATCTGAGCCTCATCAAATCCGAAGCGGCAACCCGAAGGGTCCCAAGGCTCACCATCCAGGTAGCGGCTGAGGAAAGTCTCCTTGATCTGGTCCAACTCTTTGTCTGAGGGCCGTGGATCCCATAGTTGCAAGAGAAACCGAGCCCCATCACCTTCACGCCGCAGTAACTGCCAAGCGCATGCCGAATGGCCAGGCGTCGCCTCCAGTGTGGCCAGATTGGCCATCCAGGCATAACCCTGCCCCCCAAGAATCCTTGGGGCGGTCATGACGATCCCCATCTATCGAGGCGACCGACATTCGCGTTGATGAGGCAGAGCATGGGCGCGAGTGTACCAGCCCAAGTCGTAGTTGCGATAGAACGGCCCCCAAATTACTTGAAGCGCGTAGGAACAAAAAGAGAAGCTTGCCGGATTCCCGGCTGTTGAGATCTTTTCTCTGGACCACCCCCCCTTGCTCATTTCAAACTGTCAGATACCAAACGGGGATTGGGCAGCCATGGATCACTTTGTTGAGCCCTAGGGTTGCACCTGTCTATCGTAATGGCTTCGTTTAGGGAATCCGCCCATGGATGCGAGACTTAACACAAAATTGGTTCCGGGATTCGAGAGCTGGTGGGACCGCTTTCTTGCTTGGCTGGATGTGGAACACAGCACCTCCAAACGGTTCATGATTTCCGGTGCTATTTGGGCGTTGGTGGGCACGCTATTGGGGCTGATCGCGGCGACGGAATATTACGCGCCTGATCTGATTCACGGAGTGCCACAGCTGAGTTTTGGTCGTCTTCGCCCAACCCACATCAATGTGGTGGCCTTCGGGTTCATTTCCATGTCCACTGTCGGCGCTATTTTCTACGTGATCCCTGAACTTTGCCGCACCAAGCTTCACAGTGAGCGTGTGGGCAATATCCTAATGCTGGCCTGGAACTCAGTCATCGTCGCCGGGATTTTCTGTCTTACCAATGGCATCACTGAAGGCCGCGAATACGCCGAATTGCCCTGGTTCCTGGACATCCCGCTGCTAGGGGCGCTGTTGCTCTACTGCTGGCTGTTGTGGATGACCGTCCTGAACCGGAAGGAAAAACAGCTATATGTGACGATCTGGTACGTGGCCGGCACCACCATGTGGTTTCCCATCGTCTACATCATTGGGAATAAAATATTCTTCGACGTTCCCGGGGCTGGCGACGCCATCGCGAATTGGTTCTATGGCCACAACATCCTGGGTCTCTGGTTCACCACCAACGGCATCGGCCTGACTTATTATTTCCTGCCCAAGATCACCAAGAACCCACTCTATTCCCATCTGCTCAGCATTGTGGGCTTCAGCACCATCGCCATGTTCTATACGCCTACCGGCACTCATCACCTGCTGCAGAGCCCGGTCCCCGAGTGGCTGAAGGCCGTGGCCGTGATCTCTTCCATCATGCTGCTCGTGCCGGTGATGAGCGTGCTGGTGAATTTCTTCCTGACCATGAAGGGCAAGTGGGGCATGCTCGGCACCAACATCCCGCTGCGCTTCATCATCACCGCCATGTGGTTCTACCTGTTGACCTGCTTCACGGGCCCTTTCCAGGCCACGCGTTGGATCAACTGGTATTTGCATTTCACCCATTGGGTGGTGGGCCACGCGCATTTCGCGTTGCTGGGGACCTTTGGCTTCGTCGCCTGGGGCGCCATCTACTATTGCGTGCCGCGCGTCAGCGGCCGCCAGTGGTATAGCCGCCGCCTGGCCAACGCCCATTATTGGCTCTCGCTGGTGGGCACGGTGATCATGATGACTTCGCTCACCATCGCGGGCCTCATCCAGGCCTCTGCCTGGGAAGAGGGAACACCTGTCTATCGTGGCGTTATCATGGTGGCCCCTTTCATGGCCCTGCGGGCTTTTTCGGGGCTGTTGATCGTCACGGGGCAACTGCTGTTCGTCTACAACGTGTTCAAGACCCTGATCTTCAAAGAGGACCCACTTGAAGATCCATTGGAAGAAGCTGCACCCGTAGCGACATCCGCGACATCTATGCCATCCATGCCATCCGCAACTCAGGCTTGATCCGAATCAAAAGGTAGAGGAACCCACACGATGAGTACTACCCGAGCCAATTATCTTTACCCCTCCATCGGCATGGGCTTGATCCTTTCCAGCATCATTTTTGTAGTCGTGCTGGTGCCGCGTTTCACATTCCGGCCCGCCCAACCCAAGGATCTCCGCAACTACACCGCGCAGGAATTGCGGGGCCGTGAGATCTACAAACGGGAAGGTTGCTGGTACTGCCATTCCATGGTGAGCCGCCCCCAGGATTGGGATCACGGGCCGAAATCAAAAGCGTCGGATTATTACTACGATGCTTACCACCTTATTGGCTCTGAACGATCGGGCCCTGATTTGGCGAACATTGGCGGCAAGTTTCCAGACCAGTACCATATCCTCCATCATCAGAATCCGCGCTATGTGAAGCCTGGCTCCAATATGCCCCGCTTCGATTACTTATCCAACCAAGAGCTTATTGATTTGACATCCTATCTCCAAGGCATGGGTCCCTATGGCACTCGGGCTTTGGACCCTGAAACAGGGAAGCTGAAATTCGCCCGATTGGATAATTTCACGTGGACGACTGGTCCCTTCAAGGGAACCCAGGAAGTGCTGGCCAAGTGGAATTTCACACCCTCAGAGCAAGAGGCGCTGAACAACAAGCGCTATGAGGAGCACGTGGAGGTCCCCTACAAGTACAAGATGGAGATCGAGGAGCTCCTCTTCGGCACCAGCCATGAAGCCCAGGCCGCACGTGGAACGCTATTGGTGATCGTGAACAAAAATCGGATCAATGGGGTTGAGGTCACGGAGGAGTCCCTCGAAAAAAAGCGCGAGGAGGATCCCACTTTCTTTGCCTGGACCGAACTTGATTTTAAGGAGCCCGCGGTAGAACCCACGGATCCCCTGGAATTGAAGGCTTTGAACACCAAACGGAAATATGCCAACTATGGCAAAGGCTTGTTCAACAACCAATGCGCCGCTTGTCACGGGCTGAAGGCGGACGGGCACGGCCAGGCAGCCTTTGGCATGACCAAGCGGCCTGCTAATTTCTGGGATGACAAATTTCAGCGCTACAACGTAGACACCTGGTATTGGCGCATCAGTCGCGGTGTTCCATCCACCCAAATGCCGCGTTGGGAGTACACACTCACCGCGGAGCAACGGCTTACCCTGGCGGCCTTCCTGAAGTACGTGTCCCGTAACAAGGGCCTTGGCAAGCTGGAGGGCATGGAGAGCGACTATGGCAAGCTGCCCAGTCAATCAGTCCCGGCCCAGCCCATTCCAGCAATTGGGACGCCCGTGACAAAGCCAATTCCGGCAAAGACCAAGTGAGGTCATCATGGCAATAGACCCAATGAAAAACTTGCACGATGAGGAGCCGATGGAGGAAGTTTCCGGTACCAAGATCGGTCACGGAAAAGCTCCTTTCGCGCTGGTGATCATGTTCCTCATCATCCTGGTCTGGGCCGTACTCGCCTGGATCCGCCCAAGTGGGACTTGAAGACGATGCGATTCAAACTACTGATCCCATTTTCTGTGCTGTCCATGGTCATGGTTGCTTTGGCCGTCTTATCGGCCACCGGCTGTTCGGACCAAGGTTTGACGACTAGGAAATCCGCCCAGAATGCCCTTCCGAAGGCCGAAGGGGGCGGCGCTCCGAGCCTGGAGATCGGTTCGGATTCCGTGTTCTATCCCAACAATATGCCATCGGCTCTCAAGGGTCGTCAGGTCTACACCGCCAATTGCGCCACCTGCCACGGAACCTATTTGACCGCCCAAGAACGCCTGGATCTAACCAAAGAGGCCAGTCTCCCTGAAGGCCAGCAGGTGGTTCGAAAAGGTTTGGAGAATGAAGGTCGGTTGCCGGAAATCAAGTCACTCAATGGTCCGGATTTCAATGATCGAGACTGGCGGTTCCAGCGCACCCCTGGGCAACTTTTTCAGCTCATCGCCTATGGTTCGATGCCGACCAAGCTGGGTGTCGCGAATGCCAAGCTGATCCAGCATCCTGGGCCAGTTTTGGGGCCTGACAAGAAGCCCGTCAAGGACGCCACTGGCAAGGTCCAGTACAAACTTGGGCTGGGCTGGATGGACTCCATCGAAATTCAGCGAGGCGGGCTGGAATTTGTGTCTGGCGACTCGGTTCCGGTGTGGGATTCCGTTTATTACGTGTGGAGCCGTTCTATCGCCGTGAAGAGCGTCTCGAACTTTGGGGATGTCTGGAAGATCTATGGTGAGAATTGCAGTGTTTGCCATGGCGATATCGCCAAGGGCAACGGGCCCTTGAGCAAACAGCTCAACCCCATGCCCTTCAACTTTCAGAACCGCAAGGCGCTGGCGGAAACCACGGATGAGTTTTTGTTCTGGCGCATCTCCGAGGGCGGTCAATTCCGTAGCATTCCTAAACCCATCCGGGACACCATGTCCACCCAGGCACTAAGCCTATATGTTCATCAGTGGTCCGCCATGCCTTCCTGGCGGGGCCTGCTCACCGAAGAACAGCGCTGGATGCTGGTGGACGGCGTGCGCAGCAAGACTTATGAGCACGAGTGAGGTGACATGCTGACCGATAATCAAAGACGCCTGTTCCTCAAAGGGGCCACCACCATCCCGATCATCGGTGGGGCGATCCTTGCGATGCACACGATCATGCGGTACTTCAAACCCACCATGGCCGGGGGACTTGGTGCCACCATGGCTCCGCCCGATGAAGCAGGGAGCGCGGACCAGATCGTGGCAGAGCTTTCCGATCTGAAAAATCCGTGGGATTTCAAGGATTTCATCTATGTCCGCACTTCCGTGGAGTACAGCTCCCGAAAGACTCAAGGCGCGAAAATCCCAGGATTCGTGGTGCGCCTGCCCAATGACCTTCCCGGTGTGGATCCCGCCGATCAGAAGACCTGGTTTGTGGTGGTCCAGCGCATTTGCCCGCATCTGGGTTGCACCTTCAATTTCATTACCAATCCTTCAGAACTGGCAGGGGGCTACAACTACAAGCCGCCAGAACCTGTCCACCCCTACTTCGCATGTCCCTGCCATCTGTCGGTCTATGATCCAACCCGCAAGCAGGACAACAATACCGGCACGCTGCTCCGGGGCAAGGTTGTATCGGGTCCAGCTCCAAGGCCCCCGCGTTACATGAAGTTCGATATCAAAGACGGCCAAATCGTCATCACCGATACGGAAGGAGGCGGCGTTGGCTGACTTTCTCGAACGCATCATCCTTTGGTTGCTAGGGCGTCCGGCTTGGTTCCGTAGCCTCCTGCCCCAGCGCGGAGTCGTGGGCCAGTTGTGGCATTGGTTCTGGAACCTGGGGCCCAGCCTATGGGGTTGGCTGACTGAGCGCTGGGACAAGATGGACCTCTTCGATGAATCCCACGTTGAGAAGGCCAAGACCAACCCCTGGTACAGCATCGGGGGCATGTGGTATTGGGTCTGGATCATCGTCATCGTCAGCGGCGTGATCCTAATGATCTACTACATCCCGGTTACCGATCAGGCCTTCCGTTCCGTTGAAGAAATTCAGGCTAACTGGAAATGGGGCGTGATTCCCATCGGTGCCATCACTCGCGGTCTGCACAAGTACGGTGCCGATGCTTTCATCATCCTGGCCACCATGAAGTGCTATCGCATTTGGTTCACCGGCGACTACAAGAAGCCGTATGAGTTGAGCTTCATCATCGCCATGCTGCTGCTCATCATCGGCATGTACTCGGGACTGACCGGCTACCTGCTCATCTGGAACCAGCGGGCCCTTTGGGCCACCAAGGTGATGGCTACCTTCCCCACCTACCTGGACAAGAATCCGAGCTGGATCCCGCTCGGTGATTTCATCAATGCCACCAACCAGGGCAAGACCACGGCCCAGATCTTGTTGGGCGGCACCTCCATCGGCCCGGCCACGGTGACGCGCTTCTATGCCTTCCATTTCATGTTGAGCTTCATTCCCATGATCTTTTTTGAGCTGCGGGTTTACCACCGTGGGTTCAAGCGCATGAACATCAGCAACTGGGCCAAGTTCGCCGTGTTCGCGGTGATCCTGGCCATCGCCATCATGATTCCCGCGGCCCAAGGCAGCCCGGCCAATCCCGAAGTGACCCCCAATCCGATCCTGTCGGATTGGTACTTCCTGGCCATGTATCACATGTTGAAATTGCAGGATCCTTATCTGGCCACGGTGTTGACAGTGGGCGTTCCGGCCCTGGTTCTGGCAGCACTGTTCCTGGATATGCGCCCGGAAAAAGAATGGGGCAAGCGTCAGATCGCCAATTGGATCGGCATCGGCGGCTTGGTCTATTTCATCGTCTTCAGTTTCCTGATCATCAATGGCATCGCGGACATCCACCGCGATGGTCCGCTCTGGTACTACTCCATGGGCTTTTTCCTGCTCATGGGCTATTTCCAGGATTGGGGCTATGTGATGAAACGCGACAACAAGAAATGGTGGGAGACCTTCCACGTTTTCTTCGTGGCCTTCATCCTGATTGCCATGTCGGCCAATACGCTCTATCACTACTTTGGCGATATACGAGAGTGGAACCAGGCCGCCAAGAACGCCGCGGCCCAACTCATGGCCACGAATCCTGGCATGACCATGGACGCAGCACTGGATCGCCTGGAGCAATTCAGGCCAGCCTTGAATTTATGGAAGACACCTGCGGATGCCGTGGTTGCAGGCCATCCCAAGGGTATGGAACTTTGGAAGCTGCATGTTTTCGGCTGGCTGGCTTGCATCGTGCTGGGTACTTTTATTGGTCTATCGCGTTGGGCTTCCAAGAAGGATGCGGAGATGGCCATCCTCGCCGCCAAAGCTGCCGCCAAACCTAAAGCCGCGGGAGCCTGACGTGTACGCTGCGCGGCGCATCCAGGTCAGCAAATGGACCGCAGTGGTTCTTGGAATCGTATTTCTGAGCCAGGCAATCGCCCGTTGGCGGGCCTTTTTCGCGGGGCCGACGGTACTTACCTACGTGGCGATCATCACCGCCGGCACGATTTTCATAGTGCTTCTGACGGCGCTTGCCATCGTGGTTTACGCCGAGGAGAAAGCCAAGGGAACGCTCACGCTGCACAGGCCTTGGATGGACCGATGGGCCGACCGATTCTTCATGATCCATTCCGATTCCACCCATTCCAACAAATCGACTAGGGGTTGGCCGTGAAAACCCGCAATGTATTCGGCACCATCTTCCTGGTCACGGGCCTGGGGATCTTCTATGTGCTGGCCTCCAACAGCATCGCCACGGAGCTGCACGATGTGCTGCATGGTCCCCCGCTTACGGAGCCTGCGCGGAAAGCCATGCCCGCCGGGTTGAACCGCGCCATAGACGCGGTGCTGCCCGCCAAGGTGGAAGACCTGCCTCATTTGAAATACCTGAACGGCCGTGAGGCCAAGGGCCAATCCACCAACGACAATCCCTTTCTCCAATTCGACGTTGTGCGCTGGCTGGGCTGGGCTTTCATTTGGGCGGCCCTTATGGAGATCGGCGTCGCCTATCTTTCGCACACCAAGACCCGCGTGGAAGAGTAGGGGCAGGCATGTACAAGAAGTTCCTCAGTCTCACCAAGAACCTGACGGTCAGCCTTGAAAAAGGCCTGAATTTCCTTACCACCCAGGAGAACAATCCGCTCTACTTCCACGGAGCTCTGCCGTTGTACACGTTCTGGTTCCTGATCTTTTCGGGAATCATGCTCTGGATGTACTACATCCCGACCTTGGATCGAGCCTGGACGTCCGTGAACTACATCACCTCTCTGCCTGTTCTCCTGAAAGATGCGAGCGGCCAACTCCTCCTGAAAAACGGGAGCCCTGTGGTGGCTGCGATTTCACCTGCCACAGGCATCCCCTACGGCGCCGTGGTGCGGGGTATCCACCGCTGGGGCGCCGCGGCGATGATGATCACCACGCTGTTGCACATGCTCCGCGTCTACTTCACAGATCGCCATCGGTCCTGGCGCTGGCTGCCCTGGGTTTCGGGTGTGCTGTTGCTGATGTTTGTACTGTTTGTGGGCATCACTGGCTACTTGCTGGTGTGGGATGCGCGGGCTTACTCCCTGGTGGTATCAACCCAAGCCTGGCTGGAAGCGGTACCCCTCATCGGGCAAGGCCTCTCCAACTTTTTCATTGGTGGAGATGCCATCCGCGACTTCACGCTGACGCGGTTCTTCTTCTTCCATATTGGCGGGGCGACGTTCATTTTCTGGCTCATCTGGATGCATTTCATCCGGCTCAATGAGCCCGTGGTGACACCCAGCCGCGCGGTGAATTTCCTCACCCTCGGATTCATTCTTGTGGCGGCAGGTGTCTACCCAGCCGTCAACGTCACCAACAACCTCATCGCCCAGTATCCTGTCCTCGCTGTTGATAAGGCCTTTATCGCCTCGGATGCTCCGGCTCAGATCGGTCATCTGGTGGAGGTCATACGTTACGATGCCTGGTATCTGTTCCCCTACTACCTGATCGAGAAGGTGGGGGTGAACTGGGCCTGGATCATCCTGGGCGGTGCGACCATCCTGCTCTTCGTGGCGCCGTTCTATCCCAAGGATCGTCGCGAGAACATCGCGGAAGTCGTCGAAGCCAAATGCACCGGCTGTACTTTCTGTTCCTTGGACTGTCCTTTTGAAGCGATCACCATGCAGGAGCGTGCCCCTGGCTCCAAGTTCAAGCTCATCGCGGTGGTCTTCGCCCCCCGCTGTTCCGAATGCGGCATCTGCGTCGGCGCTTGCCCCTTCCAGGCCATTGAGCTGCCCAACACCCATTCCAAGACCATCGATGCGGATGTGCTGGCTCTTCTCAAGACGGGTGCCTAATGAGCGAACTTCAATCTGCCAGCCCTTCGGAAAAGAAGAAACGAGTCATCGTTGGCTTCGTATGCGAACGCAGTATCCCCATCCACGACATGTTGGATGCGCACCAAGCCCTGCTGGATGATCCCGAGACCAAAATCATCATCCTGCCCTGCTCGGGCATGGTGAAACCCACGCAAATGGAACTCGCCTTGGCCAATGGTGCGGATGCGACGTTTGTCTGTGGTTGTGCCATGAATGACTGCCACTACCGCACGGGCAACATCATGATCCGCGAGCGGCTCGAAGGCGAGCGCAACCCCAAGCTCCGCAAGTCCACGGACAAACGGAAAGTGGGCATGTTTTTTTTCACCATGAAGGATAAGCGCCCCTTCCTGGAAGCCCTGGCCCAATTCAAGGCCTCCACCGAAAATTTATAGGGAGTCGATGATGGCCACACCCAAGAAAGCCGCCGAACCCAAAGTGAGCAGCTACATCGTCATGCTGCGCTATGTGCTCTTCTATCTATTCTTCTTCGGCGTGCTCTACCTTGTGGGCATGTTCGGTGAAGTGGCTGAAAGCTAGGGGGGCGAGATGACTGACATGACCGACATGACTGAGAACACCCATTCCGAGCAAGGAACTGAAGTCGAGCCCGTCACCGAGCCGCCGATTTCCGTCCTTCAGATCCTGAAGGAAAACTGGGTCCTGGCCCGCGCCTTGATTTTTTTCCTGCTCATGCTTTCCGTGCCCCTGCTCATCGCTTGGAAATACGATCTCTTCCTGGTGGCGAACAACTAAAATAGAATTCGCAGATTTCGCAACTGAAAAAACTAAAAACGAGAGTTCTGACTTTCTCCAGTTAACACCTTCATCTTCTTGATCTGCGGCCTTTTAAATCATTTTCACCGAATCATCGAGGCCTTGTTCGAGGCCGCAACCAGAAAGGAGGGGCAGATGGAGACCACGCATTGGACCCTCATCATCGTTTTCACCACCGTGGGCGTCGCCTTCGCTGCAGGCTTCGTCATGTTCGCACTCTGGGCCATTCGCGCCGGTCAGTTCAAGGATGTGGAAGGTGTGAAATACCGAATGTTGGAAGATTTCAATCCCAAGGATACAAAGAAGGGTGCCAAGGATGAATTCAAAGCCTGAATTCTTTTAGCTCGGCATTCCGATCCAGCTTTGCAGTAGCCCCAACTCCTTCATCAGCGCGCTCAGGCGCTCCACGGGCAATCCCATCACCGTGGCAAAGCTGCCTTCGATGCGCTCGATGAAGAGAGCCGCGATGCCTTGGGCGGCGTAGCTGCCGGCTTTGTCCATGGGCTCGCCGCTCGATACATACCACCGGGCCTGAGCCTCGCTCAAGGGCCGCATATACACTTCCGCGGTGTCCACGAAGGCATGCACGTCCTGGTCGTGTTGCAAACACATGCCCGTGTGGACCTGATGGCGGCGAGCTTGGATGAGCATCAACATCCGGACGGCATCCTCCACATCAAGTGGCTTGTTCAGGGTGTGATGGTCAACCGCCACAGTGGTATCCGCCGCCAATACCCAGCGACCCGGATTCCCGCTGGAGATCAGCGCAGCTTTCCCCTTGGCAAGACGCAACACAAGGTCCGCCGGATCTTCAGCATCGCAAGGCGTTTCGTCAATATCTGGCGCGACCACCTCGAATGGAATACTTAATGACTCCAGCCACTGTTTGCGGCGGGGGGAACTCGAGGCCAGGATGAGCGGCCTCATTGATGAAGCCCCAGCTTTTGAAGGTCTTCCACACTCGCCCGCATGTGGACGGTATTCACTTCTTTAGCTCGTTTGAATCCGAACCGCAGGTAAAGATCACCCGCATCCCGAGTTTCGAGGACGAAGCGCTGCACATTGCCGGTTGCAGGGTGACAGAGGGCCCAACGAACGAGATTGGAAGCGATGCCCTGGCGCATCATATCTTCTGCAGTGACCACATCGTAAAGTTTGGCCTCGTAGGCTTGGTCCGACCAGACACGGATGGTGCCCACCAAGCGCCCTCCTTTGCCTTCATCTGATTGAAGACGGGCCGTGAGCAGGCGGGAGCAGGCCAGCAGTCGGCGCCATTCCTCGATGGTGCGACTGGCGGTCCAGAACACGGCTTCGGCCTGAAAAAAGATCTGCAGTTCCTTCGGCTCAATGGTCCAGGTTTCATCGGCAAAGGCCACCAAACCTTTCAGGGTGGAGATGGGATCGGGAATGTGTAGCTCCATCACAGGTGCTCCGCTTTGCGAATTCCGAATAAAAGAGTTCCGGCTAAAAAGAAGGCCACGAGCCCACGAAAAAGCCAAGGACTCCGGCCCGGTGTACGCACGGGGCTCCAGGCCAAAGAAAAGACATAGCTGCCCTGTGTCATGGGTTCACCCCAAAGAACCGCTTCGCCATTTTCTCTGGCAATGCCGGATTTGCCAGTGAGCGTGCAGCGCAACATTGGAATACCCAATTCCACGGCCCTCAAGCGGATTTCTGATGCGTGGAGATTGGTGGCAGGGCTGTGCTCGAACCAACCGTCATTGGTGAGATTGGCCAACAATTGGCCACCGGCCATGGCCACGCCGTCGCGGCTGCGAAGAGGCATGGTGGCTTCGCTGCAGATCAGGGAATGGACCTTCAACGCTCCCTGAGGTGTAGAAAAAGTGAAGCTGCTATTACTCGAAAAATCTCCTGGTTCCTGGCTGTAAATACCCAGAGTGCGATCCAACCAGTGCCGCAACCATGGTGGCCCTGGCATGCGTTCGCCAAAGGGCATGGGGTAGATTTTGGCTTGAATGAAACTGGGGTTCGCGGGGGCTTCGCCGCGCACCAGGTTCAGCAGCCCCCCTTCGGTACCGAATAGCCAGGCGATGCCGCGGCGCCGGGCTTCCATTTCCATTCGCGGGTTGGGATGGCGATCATCGCGGCCAAGCACTGAGCTCTCGGGCCAAACCAACAAGGTGGCACGCTCAGGTTTGGGCAGATTGGCATCTTGAAGAGCATGGTCGCTGAGGCGCCACATTTCTTCTTCCATGCCAGGCGGTCTGGCGCCTGCCTCGAAATTGGGCTGAATCATCACGACATCGAGCAACCGTGGAGCTTCGCGTGGTAGGGCGTACCAGGCGGCGGAAAGGCCCGCCAACAAGGCGATATAAAGGGCCGGCGCGCGCAGGGAAACCAGCCAGGTCGCGCCATTTTGTCGCCGTGCCGTGCCGTAGGCCGCGAAAGCCCAAAGCGAGGCAGAGATACCGTAGGCGCCCAGGAAAGCACCACTCCGAGACAGGAACGGCAGGGCGCTCATGGGCGCGGACCAACTCCACTCATACACATGGAAGGCGAAGAATTCCCACGCGAGGGTGGCGAAGCCTGCCGCAAAGGCTGCCGCCCACGGGCTACGGGTGCGGAGATAAGCACGCCTTGCGAATAGCCAGGTCAGCCAGATACCAAGCGATTCATAGGTGAAAAAGAGTAATCCTGCAAAACCTGCCGTGGCCCAGTTCAGATTTCCCTTGGCCTTGATGGTGCCGGGCATCCAATAGAAGGCCGTGGCGACGCCAATGAACATTGCCAAGTAAAGCCAGCCCATCCTTTGCTCAGGATCCATGCTCCGACGCATGATGAGCACGGCGAACAGCACCAGGAGGCCTGATTCCAGCAACCCCACGCCACGGAAAGGCAGCATGAAAGCCGCAGCAACCAGCAGTCCGAGCCCTGCGGATCCAGCCAGGTTGAACAACCTATTTTTTTTCATTCGGCCATCCGTCGTTGCACTTCATAGCAAGCAATACCTGCGGCCACTGCGGCATTGAGGCTTTCCACGCCGGAGGTGGGAATCGCCACGCGCTGCACGGCAGCAGGCAATGGTTCATGCTTCCAACCATGGCCTTCGTTTCCGACAAGAATCCGAAGGGGCTCTCTCAGGTTTGCATCCTTCAGAGGTAGCGCGCCTATTCCGCCGTCCAGGGCGAACCATTTGCCATCTGTGACATCGAGGGTTTGAATGCGCCTGATGGTCAGCAGAAAGGCCGCGCCCATGCTGCCCCGCAATGCTTTGGGACTGAAGGGATCGGCGCAGCCGGGACCCAATAGGGCCTCTTGGAAGCCAAAGGCGGCCGCACTGCGGAAAATGGCGCCCAGATTGCCTGGATCCTGGATGCCCCAGGGCACAATGACTCGATTATTCAACGACCCGTCAGGTTCGGGGCCCAGGCGCAACAGGAGTGCACAGGGTGGCGGACTTGCGGAATCACTGAGATAAGCCATGAGCTTTTCGCCAAGCCATTGAGCGGGGACACCAAGTTCTAGCAACCAATCCGGCGTGTCCAGGCCTTCCAGCATCCAAAGCAGTTCCGGGATCAGCCGTCCCGCATGGGGAGCGCTGCGCCAGGACTCGATTACTTTCTCGCCCAGCAATAACGTGTGAGTGCGCACTGTACCCGTGGGGCGAAGTGATGCCACAAGGTCCTTGAACCTTGGATTGGCCTTACTCGTGATGCTGGGCTCCATCCGCCCAGTTTCCCATTAATGGAGGAAATATCCGACGCCTTCATTCCTTAGGGTTTGGAAAGGCCGGGAATCCAGGTAGGATCGAAGCTTCGTACGCTTTGATAATGGGTGTTCTCAACGGAGGATTTGTGTCTGACGAAGTCCTGTTCAAGCCTTATGTGAGCGATGACGCTTCAATGGCGGAATTCACACCGAAGGCCGTCATTTTCGGCGTCATTTTTGGCATCATATTCGGTGCTTCGACGGTGTACCTCGCTTTGCGCGCAGGGTTGACCGTCAGCGCATCCATTCCCATCGCGGTGGTGGCGATCTCGCTGCTGAAAAAATTCGGTGGTTCCACCATCCTGGAAAACAACATGATTCAGACCATCGGGTCCGCGGGCGAATCCATCGCCGCGGGCGTGGTGTTCACGCTGCCCGGATTTCTGTTCCTGGCCCCTGGGTCCAACGGTCCTAGCTTCTTCAATTACTGGACTATTTTCACCCTGGCCCTCATGGGCGGCGTGTTGGGCATCCTGATGATGATCCCCTTGCGTAGAGCCCTGATCGTACAGGAACACGGAGAGCTCCCCTACCCTGAAGGGACCGCGTGCGCCTCAGTGCTTATCGCAGGGGAAAAGGGCGGCGACCTTGCCAAGCCCGCCTACCTTGGCCTGGGCGTCGGCCTCGTATACGCCTTGCTGCAATTGATCATTAAGGTCATCGCGGAAACCCCAACCTGGGTCTCCAACATGAAGTCCAAGGTCTTCCCCGCCGCTACCGTGAACGCCAATATCACTCCTGAATACCTGGG
>JANYBM010000036.1 GCA_025361125.1 Holophagaceae bacterium
GTAACCAAGCGCATTCAGAAACGGAAGAACAAAGGCGGTTTTAGTCGCCTCCTCTGTTTGGGTGATTTCCTTCTGTTTACGGATCTTGGCGGAGAGCGCCTGAATCTGGTCTATGAGGTCCATGGGCCGTTCCTCTCAGTAAGAAATGCATTGAAGGGCAAATGGGACTGTTGGCTGATTGTAGCCAGCAATCATCCAGCCATCCTCACCTTTTGTAGCTTGAGATATTCAGCGCACTTTGCGCGGGCTCTCTCGTTATAGGTCCGCATGTGCTCACGCCAAAGCCCCTCTGCCAGCTCGCCTTTCCCGAGGCTTTCCATCCAGCAAGTGAACATTTCAGGCCCATATGCTCCATCCACAAGGATCTGGAACACTTGGTCATCGGGCGCCTCACCAGATGTTTCGTATTCAAAATGCAGGTCTTCCAAAGCCTCTAGGCCAGCACTGTTGATCTGGCGGATGATATTTTCCCAGGGGTCGAGAGCGGGCGGCGGTGCATCGGCCTTCATGGACTCTTCCAATCGTGTGATGCGAACCCAAATTTTGCGGCTCATATATTTTGCCCCTTCGCAGCCCTGACCTCGAGAGCGGCAATGCGGGCTTCAATATCGTGCTCGCTGAGGATCGAGCTGATGGACAACGCGGCATAGATCAGCACCCGTGCCTTCCCTGGTTCCATGCGATCCGCTTCAGCTTCGCGGTAAACGTGCGAAAGGGCGCGCCGAATATCACCCTGGGTTTTCAATTGGCGTTGGCTCATGGGGGGGTCTCCATTCAATAGCTTCTGGTGTTGGAACTTTAAGACCAGGGGACAGGGCAGAAAAGAGGCTTCGAGGCCCGGTAAAATGTCATCTTGGCGTTCAGAATTGGTAAGGAGTTACTGCTCTTCCGGGGATGGTGTAAAGCACTGATTGTGGTTAAAGGATTGGGTTCACCCTCCCTAAAGGGGCCCCTGCAGGGGGGCTACTTTGTTCTTTTGATAGGGGTGGTACTAGGGGGGCTACATTTCCGTTTTTATGCTTCCAGTACCCACCCTTCGCACCATCTTCAGTGGATTTATTTCGGAGGGCTTCGGCCTCGTCACGCATTGACTTACCAAGGGTGTAGCCCTCAATAAAGGGGTCTGCTGCGCTGACACGAGGGTGTCCTTCGTTCATTCCCACGGACAGACCCGACAAGAATTGCCCTCGCTCGTCGTCATCCGCAAGGGCCGCGAAATCGGCATTGAAAGCGTCCAGATTCATTCGTAGATTCCAGGTCCGGGTACGGCTCATATAGGCCCCCCCCAAAGAAAGGCCACTACGTCTTGAAGCCCAAGATGCAGATGCCCTGAATGTCGGCATTGGAAGGAAGGGAACTGCCCCGGTGTCTTGATCACCACGGCAGCGTCATCATCCAGGCCATCAGAATGCTCGGGTGCCCATGGGCAATGGCATCGCCACTTCTGTCCGTCCCTGAAGGCCCGTGGCGCTCCAACTTGGATACCGTGCGCACGAAGCACAGAGGCCAGGTCCATGGCTTTGAAGTCAACAGATGAGCCATTGACGCGGTAGCACTGAAACCAGCGTTTCCCGGCGCTGCTAGCGGCCTTCTGCTGAGCCTTGATGTCCTCCTGCCATTGGGACCGCAGTGGCGGTACAGCAGCGGGTGTAAGGCGATCCAGAGGGATCACCAGTGGATTGCCTGTAGTCTCCTCGAAGCGAATGGATAATGGATCAGGCGCGCCTGCAAGGAAGCCCAACGCGGCGGCGTTTCGCAATACCGGTATATCCAGGCCCCTCCGAAATGGTGCAAATCCTAGGTGATCCAGAATCCACTCAGAGGCGGCCTCCCATAGTGCCAGTGGTATGGGGGTGGCCAGGGGAACCACCACGCGATATTTCGGCCAATCGGGAAGTGATGACCATGTTGACCACGCGAAAGAATCAACCCCGGCGTTCCAAAGAGCTTCTTGCACTTCGTCCAAAGTCACGGGGTTGGGAACCTTCACTTTGCCGAGCTTTGGCCGGTTCGTCGGGAGACCCGTTTTAAGGTCCGCCCAATATTCGCCTGTGGGTTCTTGCATCGAATTATCAAAGTCGAAGAGTGCGAGGCCAACACTAACAACGTTTTCACGAGCGCGAGACGTTCCGGGCTTGAATTTGGCAGGGCATAGGGCAGGCAAGGACTTCTTGGCCTCATTCCCGAAAACACCAAGGCGGGTGTGATTCACCCGTTCGAGCGTGACTTTAAGTTCTGACCATGAACCAGCAAAAGGGCGGGGCCTGCTGTCGGTGGCACCGTTGAAAAACGAGCATTCGATCACGGTGTGGCTTTGCTTGTTTTCCTCCACGGTCGTATTCTTTAATTGGTGATTTAGCACATTCGTGAGGGCAGCTTCCAGGCTGCCCGTGCTTTGCGCGGTCATGACGTCAACCCACTTTGTCGGAAAGCCGCGCGACGAATGCCGACAGGTCAGATGCTGAAATAAGGGTTCTCCTTCCGATCTTCAGCCGGATGAGTCGGCCTTCTTTTAAGAGTCTGTAGACAGTAACTTTGCCGACACCTAAAATCAGTGCCGCCATGTCAACAGAAAGTGCTTCGCGGTTGACTGCGATAGCGGTTGGGACTGAGCGATCTAAGAGTTTGTGCATCTGATTCTCCAAACGTTCGTCGTGAACGCTGGAACAAGTCTGCTGGCTGTTAGATGGCCTAAATCTGTCCGATTATTGCTTGATTTGGGCCACCTTTTGGATGGACTTCCTACCCTTGTCTTTCGAAGGCTTCGTGTCCTTTCTCCGACTCATCGCTTTGTCGCCGTACTCGGCACTTTTGATGGCCTGAACCATTCGGAGAGCCACTGCCTGGGAATGGCATCCCTGAACCTCTGCATATCCCACACAGGATTCTGCTAACCAATCGTCCGGCGAGCCGAGCAGGCGAGCACCTAGGGATTTTCGGCCACCCTTCCCCCTGGTGACTTTCTCTATTCGCGTAATTCGGAGTGCGGCCTGCTTTGCCAGATCCTCAAGGCGAAGGCGAAAGGGTAGATCCCCAGTGAATGACAACGCCTCGTCCTCCTCCGGCTCGCCTAGAACCCATACTGCTGGGCCAACCAGCCGCAAAGACGCCAGAAGGGCATTCGCGTTCTTCTCCACATTCAAGAGCTGCCTCTTTGCGTCGACTGCTCCGCCAACACCAGCCAAATAATTGCGCCTGGTGTATTCGCAACGAAGTTCACTCATAGCTTTTTCGAGAACAACTGCATCCACACCATGGAGTTTGGGTGCAATTTCTTTTGCAGCCCGCGCGAGGACTAATCGAACCCCGAGATCCACGAACACGAACGGACTAGGGCTAGTCTCGATTGGTATCAATACCGTGAACTGATTTAATCCTGTCTTAATTGCGTTCACTCGCACTCCCGCTAAGTGCAACCCACATTAAAAAAGCACAGCGTTCCAGTGCGGGATCTGGCATTCGGGCCGTTGTCCTAGCCGCGCCGAAGTAATGTTACGCCTTCTTGATCGCTAGTGCAGCAACCTTCCCAGGCGTGTGAATGCCCAGCTTCGGCGCCAGCTTGCGGATGGCTTCGGCCTTGGCGCTTGGGGCCAGGTGGCCGTAATGCTGCTCCACCATTCGCGTCCCAGCGTGGCCCAACTGCTCCGCAATGAAGGCCAGCGGCACTCCGGCATTCACGAGGCTGGAAGCATAGGAGTGGCGGAGCTCGTGGAAGGTGAGGGATTCAAGCCCCGCAGCCTCGCAAACAGCCGCCATGATGCGGTGTTGGTCGCCACGCTGCCAAGAGAAGGGGTCATCCAGCTTTGTCCTGGACCTTCGATCCACCACATCCCGACGAAATAGAAGGGTGTTGCTGCCCTTCCCCTCTGCCATCTCCAGGAAGAAGGCGGCGCCCTCTGAAGTGAGAATCGCGTGGCGAGATTTGCCACTCTTTGATTCGGCGATGAACACTGTGCTGGCCTCACGGTTGAAGTCCCGAACCTGCAATCGCACCAGCTCCCCGAAGCGGGCCCCGGTAAACAGCGCACCTTGCACAAGGCGGCGGAAGTCAGGCGGGCAGACGTTCACCAGACGCTGGGATTCCTCCGTGTTGAGGAATCGCACCCGTGAGGACGTGGTGTCCCTGAAGGGCTTGGCTTCGCGCCAAGCATCCCCCGTTGCGGCCGTGAGGCGGCGGCGCTTGGCGTAGTTCAAAGCCGCCTTCAGGATGGTCAACACCCGGTTAGCAGTGTCCTTCCGGGCTCGCTTCTCATCATCGGTTTTAGGATCCGGGCGCGTAGCCTGCTCTTTGGCGCCGAACTTCGTGCGCACCCGCGCCGCCGAATTGGCCATGTTCTCGTGCCACCGCTCGATCCGGCCCTGAGTGAGCCTGGCCACTTCCACGCGCCCCAGGGTAGGGAGAATGTGGAGCTTAACCTGGCCCTCAGTTCTACCGAGGCTCTTCATGCCCCGCCGCTCGCAGTCTCGGCGATAGGCTTTCCATGCAGCCTCCACCGTGAAGGGGCCGCTCTGGACATCCTCTCCACTGGCAGCCGACAGAGCCTGAGTCTTCCACTGTCGCGCCTTTTCCTGAGCTTGGGAGTAGGACAGACGAGTTTCCCCGTTGGCTTCGGCGTGATCGTCTGTAGTACCCAGGGTGGACTGTTGGCGAGGCCGATTGAGTTCTGCAACCCATAGGCGGGCGACCCATGAGCCGTCGCCTTTCTTGGGACGGTAGTATCCGAGCTTCAACCCAGGTTCAAGACTCGTCCAGTACGGCTCGGTTTTGTGCGGACACTTTTTCAGCCGTTCTGATTTGCTTTCCAGCTTCGAGTCTCGTGTCGCACGTGCCACGAATCACCCCTCGGAAATTCCATCCTCCAACCATCCTCCAAAAGTGTTCACGAATCAAGACGAATTGAGATGGTTGCAAGAATGGCTCCAATTGAGGTTCTACGGGCATTCTAGGATTTATCACGGTACATCTCAGTGTCCGGTAATCCCCTTTCACGGCGGCAGCACGGGTTCAAATCCCGTTGGCCCTACCAATACGCCACCCATCGGGTGGCGTTTTTGTTGGTAGGGCCAACGGGATTTGAATCGCTCCGGCGCGGGAGTAGTCCAAGGCGAAGGGCGCGCAAGCGACCGCAGCCGGTCCGCGCAGCGGATGGACGCCCGCAGCCGGGCGCGGCCCGAAGGGAAAGCCCGTTGGCCCTACAAAACAGAAAGCCCGGTTTTCCGGGTTTCTTCGATGTCCTGGGGAACATTTGGGACCCGGCTAAAACAGTTCGCCTCCAAAGGTATGCACAACTCACCACGCCGATAAATCAGCCTTCATTGGGAATTCAAACAGCCCCATTCAATTCTGCAAAGATTTTCACGGCACTGGGTTTTGCAGGATGACCACGAGATTTGGATTCAGGGAAATCCGGCGTTTGTAGAACAGTTTCCGGAACAGCCGTTCCAGAAACCAGCGGGAAGCCGCATGGGTCAACCCCTGGAGCGGCCTGTTCGGGTGGAGGACGTACCATGGGGGCTCTCCCCATTCACGTACCTGCAGGCCGCACAGCTCGCAAAGTTGATCCAGGCGACCACTGCCAAGCACGGTGGTGTGGGATAGGTCGCCGTACTGGATGGGACGGCCAAAAGGGGAATCGCCATTGGGGAAACGGAAGAGCATTCTCCCGCCGGGGACCAGGTGGGATCGCAGTTCGGATACGAACGCTGGGAGCGCTTCGAGCGGTATATGTTCCAACACGTCAAAGGCAACCAGAATATCAAATGGCTCGTCAGCCTTGAGTTCAGAAAGATCAGCGAAGGCGGCGAAACCATGCTCCCGGGCCTTGCGCACCAGATGATCGTTGAGCTCGATGCCTTGGCAGGCATGTCCCTGCCCTTGGGCCCACCCTAGAAAATTCCCATTCCCGAAGCCGATTTCTAACACACGATGCGGAGCTTCCCGCTGCTTCAAGCGCCTGAATTGCCAGGCGAAGTAGCGGGCTTCAATTTTGCTGAATTCTCCAAAATTTTTTCCAGACCACCCTTTCCAACGCGAATAGGTGTCAGGCGATGGGATGGGATCCAGTTTGTCTATGGGTGTTTCGGTTGGTTTCACGCCACATCTCCAAGGTTGAATTCGCGGGGCTCACCCTGGCGGCTGACCTTCCTTCATGAGAGCTGACACAGCTTTGAAGGCGAGGTGGTTTTTGTCCCGGGCCCATTCAAAGGCCACGGACTCGTGATTGGTGAGGGTCGCTCCGGCGGCAGCCATACGCTCCAGCGCGTGCCTTTGGTATTCCTCGCCGCGGCCACTGACGGCATCCCAACAGAGCTGCACCTGGTGCTTTGCCTCCAGCAGTTCGAGCACGGTCTGCAGCACGCAGACATGGGCTTCGATGCCCGCCACCACAACCTGGCGTTGCTCAGGCGGAAGACCAGGGCGGGCCTGCTGAAGCAAAGGCTCGAAGCCTGCATCTCCACAGCAGCCGAAGGCCGTTTTTTCCAGAAAATACTTGGGGGTGGAGATCCCGTCGAAAGTGGCCCGGAGGCTGGCCTCGGTGGCACCCAGTCCTTTGGGGTACTGCTCCGTGAGCACCACCGGTACTGAGAAAAGCTCCGCCAGCCGCAGCAACCGGCGCGTCGTTTCAAGTACCAGCGCCGGACGCTCCACCATTTGCACAAGCTTGCCCTGGAAGTCGATCACCACCAGGATGCTGCGGGTTGAATCGAGAAGGGGCAAGGCGTCCTCCAGGTAGGCGAAGCTTTGGAATCCTACCCTAATGAGCTTTCTGCACGCGGATGGGGAAGGCCGGGCGTTTAGGCTTCATGACGGGGTGTTGCTCAAGTTCCTTCATCACCACCTCGATGGCCTTTTCAAGCTGGGGATCCCGTCCAGCCATGATCTCCGCGGGAGTCTGTTCGATCTCGATATCGGGAGCCACGCCCTCGTTCTCGACGATGAAGCCAGCCTCGGTCCAGATGGCCAGGTTGGGGGCGGTGATGAACCCGCCGTCCATGAGCGCTGGGAAACCAAGGATGCCCACCAGACCGCCCCAAGTGCGTTTGCCGATGAGCGGACCGAGTTGCAGCTTGCGGAACATCCAGGGCAGAAGGTCTCCCCCGGAGCCCGCGGTTTCATCAATGAGCATGGCTTTGGGGCCTTGGATCCCCGCCATGGGGGTCCTCAGATCTCCGCCATACCGCATGGCCCAGGAGGCAATGTAGGGTCTACGCAGGATGTCAATGTAGTAGTCGGCCACGCTTCCGCCCCCGTTGTGGCGCTCGTCCACGATGATGGCTTCGCGGTCCGCCTGCGGGAAGAAATAGCGCTTGAAGTAGGCGTGTCCGAGGTTAGCGGTATTGGGTACATAGACGTAGGCCACACGGCCCTTGGTGGCTTCGGTGACCTTCCGCAGGTTCCCCTCCACCCAATCCCGATTGCGCAGAGCCGCCTCGCTTTCAATGGGCACCACCGTCACCGTCCGGGCCCCTTTACCATCGGGTGTGGGACCCACTGAAAGCTCAACGATCCGGCCAGCTGTGCGCTCGAAACGGGCGAAATAGTTGTCGGAGGCTTTCAGGTCGGCGCCATCCACAGCCAAAAGATACTCACCGGTTTTCACCTCCACTCCCGGTTCGGTCAGGGGAGAGCGCAGGTCGGGGGTCCAGTTCAATCCTCCGAACACCTTCTTGAAACGATAGCGGCCGTTGGCGATCTCGATATCGGCGCCCAGCAAGCCTCCGGGCACCGCTGGAATATCGGCCAAGGTATCTCCGCCGCCCACGCGGTGATGCCCGACCGACAGCTCACTGCACATCCACTGGATAACCCGGTTGAGATCCTGGCGGGTGGCCAGGTGCGGCAGGAAGGGCTCGTACTTCGCGCGCATGGCCTTCCAGTCCGCGCCGTGGAACCCGGGATCGTAAAAGTAATCCCGGTTGATCCTCCAGGCTTCTTCGAAGATCTGTCGCCATTCCTGGGCAGGCTCCACCCTCACTTGGACCGCGTCAACGTTCACCTTGAACTTGGTGGGGTCCAGTTTGTCGCCGTAATCGCAGATTGAAAGGCTTTTGCCTTGGCGGACCAGGATGCGCCTCAGGTCGGCACTTAACTGGTAGTCGGTCACTTTCTCTAGCAGGGTGTCTTCTTTCCGCTTCTGGAAATCGTATCGCATGAGCGTTCCAGTGGGTTCCTCGCTACCTTCGTTCGTGAGCAGGTAAAGGAGCTGTCCCGCGGGGCCGGGCGTCAGGTCAGAGAAGGCGGCTGCCTTAGTGGGGAGAGCCACGATGCGATCCGAGAGGCCCTCGGCGTCTACCACCACCGAAACGGGCGGCGCGGGCTCTTTTGCTTTCTCCTTAACGATCGATTCTCTATCGCCACCCTCAGCCTTGTCTCCTTCTTCATCGCTTTGTTTCTGGAGGGGAGATGGGACACCCTTGGCGAGCACCGCAAGGTAGATGGAGCTGGTCACCCGCATGTCCACATTGGCCAGGGAGAACCAGTCATCGGAGGGTCCGGCGTCCGTGGATGAAAGGAACAGGAGAAACTTACCACCGGCATCGAAGGCTGGGTTGCGGGCGTCGGAGAGGCCATCCGTGACTGGGATGGAGCTCTTCGTGGCCAGGGAATAGAGCCAGATACGGTTGAGGTAGGTGGCTGAATTTTGGGTGTAGGCCAGCCACACGCTGTCCGGCGACCAGGCTGTGTGGAGCACTTTGGAGGGTCCGTACATCGTATCCGCGCCCACTTTTGTGCACTGCTTCGTGGCAAGATCCAGAATCCAAACCGTTCTGGCATTGTCGGTGTAGCAGAGCTTCTTGCCATCGGGAGCCCAGCTCAG
The DNA here is from genome assembly GCA_025361125.1 of Holophagaceae bacterium. Lineage (GTDB taxonomy): Bacteria > Acidobacteriota > Holophagae > Holophagales > Holophagaceae > JANXPB01. Next base: position 8,820 of record JANYBM010000036.1, read on the forward strand.
GTCCTCGTAAAATCCCGAACCCTGGATGGGGATGCGGCGCGGATTTCCCTTGCCATCCTGGGCTACCAGAAAAAGCGCGTACTCACCTCCCTCGTCCGAGAAATAAGCCACTGTCCGCCCATCCGGAGACCAGGCCGGGCTGCGGTCGTTGGCCCCAGGGCTGTGGGTCAGGTTGCGGTCATCCCCCTTTTCACGGGGCAAGGTGAGGATCTCTCCTCGGAACGAAACAGCGACACGGGACCCAGAGGGTGAGAGGGAACTCTCTCGAAGGTACTTCACCCCCTTGGCATAACGGGCGCGCAACTCTGGCAACTCGGCAGGTACCGACAAATTTAGAATGGAGGTGCCGGCAGTCACCGGGTTCAACAGGTGGAGGTAGCCAGCCTGCTCATACAGGACGCGCCCCCCACAAGCGGAGAGGTTCAGCACCGGAAAGTCCGTGTGCTGGGTCAACCGGACCACAGTCTTGGCGGCACGATCATAGCGGTAGAGATTGAACTCCCCGTCCCTATCGGAGCGGAAATACAGAGCGTCACCCATGAAGCAGGGGTCGGTATCGTTGCACCGGCCATTGGGCTGTGGAACCTGTACGAAAGCCAGGGTCTGGAGATCCTGAAGGAGAATGCGGCTGTGGGTGCCACCACGGTAATGCTTCCATTGGTTGAAGGGCTCGCCAAGCGGCACGTAGGCCAAGGTGCGACCGTCTGGCGCCATGGCCGCCTGCACGGCATGGGGTACGGGAAGCCGTTGGGGCCAACCCCCTCCCACAGGTACGGTGTAGAGCTGCAGATATCGCGTGGTGTAGACCTCGCGGGGGGAAGAGAAGATCACCGATTTCCCGTCCGGTGTAAAACCCAGCGCCGTATCGGCACCCGGATGCCAGGTAAGTCGCTTGGGCACGCCGCCCTCCGAGGGCACTACATACACGTCCGTGTTCCCCTCATAGCGCCCAGTGAAAGCGATGAGCCGCCCGTCCGGGGAAAACCGCGGTCCTGACTCAATACCCGGATGGGAGGTGAGTTGGCGCACATCCGTTCCATCCAGTGCCGCGGTCCAGAGGTCGTTCGCGTAGGCGAAGGCGAGACGCTTTTCGCTGAGGGTCGGTTCGGCCAACATTCGCGTACCCTGTGGATCACGGGCGCAAGCAGGGCCGAAGAGGTTGGCAAGTATGGCCAGCGTGGAGAAGAACCTGGAGTAATGTGTGTTCATTTGGAATGGCCTCCGACGGAGCTGCGGGAATAGGTCTTCATCATCCAGCCACAAGCTGGCAGTGACCACCCTAATTCGCCTCAGCCCACCCTTGCATCCCGATTTGCGGTTCCAGCCCTAATGCCCAGCACTTGTATTGCAGCCTGAAGTGCGGATACTCGGCGTATGTTCAAAAAACTTTCTGGTTTGCTGACCATTTGGTGTGTGCTGCTGCTCACGGGATGTCTTGACTATGAGCAGCAAACCCTTACCTACCGATATGACCTGAAGAGCGATACCCTTCGCATTTTTCAGGTCTACCAAGGAATCTTCGGCGAGGATCAACCGGAGGGACTATCCGATAAGGAGTTGGATCAGCTTCAATCGGTCCTGTCGGGGCAGAGGACCTTTTTCTTTGCGAACTGGATCTGGGAGTACGATCGCGAGGAGGTGCGCAAAGGGTTGGACAACCTGAATAAGCCGGATTCCCAGCCGGATGCGACATTGGACCCTGCGGCCCGCTCGCGGCGGGAGACGTTTTTAAACCTGCTCTTGGATAATGCGCATTTGGAGAATGGCGCGTTCTACTTGGATGACCAGGGCAAGCTGTGCGCCGTGCAATCCGTCACTGTTTCGCACTTTTCAAAACTTGTCGCCGCAGGCAATGGGCAGATTCGTGATCTCTTCAAAGTCGAGGCAAATGGGGAGAAAGTGACCGTCGAGGAGCATACGCTCTATCTCAAATACGCCGGACAGCAGCGGCCTTACATCACCATCAATGGGAACCAGGTCCGCTTCCGCCTTCCCATTACCCGCACGGCCTTTGAAAAATCGTACGGCCCGGATTCCAGCGCCGCCAAGCAACTCGAGGAGTTCAGGCAACAGGGCGGCAAGGTCGCTTTCGCGAACAACGAAATGAAATGGAGCGTCGGCACACCCTCGGACCAAGTGACCACCCTCACCCTTCCCGTTTCGACAAAGCCCTACGTCGCCAACGCATTGGACGCGGTGAAAAGCCGGGCGGTCATCCACGGAAAAATGGATGTCGCCGCGACTGCTAAGGTGTTCGTCCAGGGAGCGGCTCCAGATGCCAAGCCCCAAAGACACTGACTGCCCGTTCACCTGTAAACATTCTCAAAGCCTGTATGAGGGGTTTCATGGGCAATCGTGTCAAAACAGGCGAAGCGGAAAGCGACCGCCGAAGAGCCACCTGTTTTATTTTACGATTCGCCCTTGCCAGGAGTACACCTGATTGGCGTAATGGCCAGGCCACGTGGCCGTTTCGGTGCCCTACAGGGTGCCGTCAGCCGCCAGTGTCCCTTCATAGATGGAGGTGAGTCCTGTAGAAAAGCCAGCATCCCGGCGGCTGATTCTCACCTTGGCACCCACGATTGAAATGGAGAGGACTGCTACAGCGCCGTTGTTCCAGGTGGCATCCCACACATCCGAGTCGCCGCGCCGCACCCAGCGGCCTGTATAGCTCACGGCTTCAGTGATGCTCCATTCATGTCCCAGGCGATCCGCATCGACCTGCGTCTTACCACTTGGAGATGCGGACATGCCGATGGGATCTGGCGGCTTCGTACCGGCCGGAGCCCAGCGGTAGTTGAAGGCCCGTGTCTCGGATACATCCCCGTCGATGACGGACGTAGAGGCGTTGTAGACCAAGGAGTATCCCTGCACGACGCCTCCCACCTCGAAGCCGCCCTGCGGCACCGTGATCGATGTCGAACCTGTTTGGGTCTGGTGGCTCCACTTGTTCACAAGGCGCCCGCCAGGCCATTCCAGATCGCAGTCCGTCGCCTCGGCGGTCAGTGTCAATTTCTGCTCCGGGATCAAGGTGCTCGGGGGCACGCTCCATTTAGCGGTGGCGGTGAAGCGATACTCCAGGCCCTTCTCGGTGAAATGTGCGGCGGCCGTCATGCCGCTGTTGCTGAACTGCGCTGTCGCCCGGCCTGGGTTGGTGTTCCTCTCCCATACCCCCACTTCCCTCAACACCCAGGTTCCCGTGGCCGGCACCCGCACGGGCGACGCAGGGCGAACCTGCACCGGCGGCTCGGGTGTGACTTTCTGGCTTGAAGCAATCGGGGGAAAAGTCCGTAGTTCACGCAGTTTGTCCGCCTGCCTCTTCTCGTAGTCTCGGTTCCAGGCGCGGACCCGGGCGATCATGAGGGCTTCCAGTTGCTTGTCATCAAGGATGGGGGAGGGATTCCAGATCTTCTCCAGCACCTCCGGGTCCCCGACATCTGGATTCCGGTAAGGAAGCCAGGCCTTGAGCTCATTGAGTTTCTGCTGGTAGTTCGAGAACCCGACGGCGATGCGCTCACGGTAGCGTCTCGCCTGGGCGGGGTCCGGGGCAGGCGGACTCCAAAGGGTCGGATCCTCGGAGAGTTTCATCGCGTCGCGCACGGCGATGGCATCCGCCAGAGCCTTGTAGTGGGCTTCGAGGTCGGGTCGCGCTTTGCCCAGTTCCTCGGCGATCTGGTAGCCAAAATCATGCTTCTGCGCCGCCGCATCCAGTGCATCTATCGGCGGCAACGGGCCAGGTTTATCCGCCCTCTCACTGCCCCCCCACCAGCCAGGGCCGTACCAGTTGCCGTAACGGATGAGCGTGCCCCGTTCCCCCGCCGCAGCATCCCAGAAAAACTTGCTGTGTAGTCCCGTCTGGGTCTGGGCGAGCAGCGGTGCGACGAACAACGCACAGGTCAGGAGTTGAATCAGGTTGCGAGACATGTTTTGACCTCCATGACGGTGGCTGAAAAACACATTGGAAACTTGAAACACCGGTACAACTGCTGAGGCAGATGTACAAAAAGGCATCTGAATACTGAAGGGTGGTGCTCTCCCGCCTGCACATCGGAAATCGTGCTCTTAGGCAATACCCAACCAATCCCGGTCTAATGACAGATTTTCCGGTTGCACCCGAGGTAGTGGCGGCCACAGCCTCACCCTCACTCCAGCTTCAGCCTATCGAGGGTGCCCCTAGCGATGAACATCCACCATCTGCAGGGGCCGGGGCTGGGTCATGGCTTCCAGGCTCAGGGCATCGTCTAGTTGGGCGATGGTGAGGTAGCCTTTTTCCAGAATGATTTCCCGCACGGAGGCCCCGGTTTCCAGGGCGATCTTGGCGACTTCGGTGGCGCGCTTGTAACCGATGGCGGGCATGACGGCGGTGACGATGCCGATGCTGTGTTCCACCAGATCGCGGCAGCGCTCCCGGTTGGCGGTGATACCGGTGATGCATTTCGTTGTGAGCACATTCACTGCCGCGGTCAACATGCGTAAGCTGTTGGCCAAGCTGTAGGCCAGGATGGGCTCCATCACATTGAGTTGAAGTTGACCCGCCTCGGCGGCCAGGGTGATGGTCAGGTCGTTACCGATGACCGAAAAGGCCACCTGGTTGACCACTTCAGGAATCACTGGGTTCACCTTGCCGGGCATGATGCTGCTGCCGGGCTGCATGGCCGGCAGGTTGATTTCGCCAAAGCCACATCTTGGGCCGCTGCTAAGCAGGCGCAAGTCATTGCACAGTTTGCTGAGCTTTACCGCGGCGCGTTTCACCACACCGGAAAACATGACGAAGGCGCCGGTATCCGGTGTGGCTTCCACAAGGTTTTCTGCGAGAACGATTTCCAATCCCGTGTTCCGGCGCAGTTCCTCCACCACAATCTGCGGATAACGGGGATCCGCGCAGATACCCGTGCCGATGGCCGTACCGCCCATGTTCACTTCAAGAAAAAGTCGGGCGGTTTCACGCAGGCGTTCAATATCCTCGCCAGTGGTGATGGCGTAGGCTTCGAATTCCTGGCCCAAGGTCATGGGTACCGCGTCCTGCAGCTGGGTGCGCCCCATCTTGATGACATCGCTGAATTCTCTGGCCTTGGCGTGCAGCGCGGTCTTCAATTTTTCCATGGCTTCCAGCAGGGACTTGAGCATGAAGATAGTGGAGAGCCGCAGAGCTGTTGGGTAGACATCGTTGGTGCTCTGGCCCAGATTCACATGGTCATTGGGGTGGCACTTGGCGTAGTCGCCGCGTTGCTCCCCCATCAATTCCAGGGCGCGATTGGCGATGACTTCGTTGGCGTTCATGTTGGTGGAAGTACCCGCGCCGCCCTGCACCATGTCCGTGGGGAAATGGCCGTGCCAGTGACCATCAATGATTTCACGGCAAGCGGTATCAATGGCCTGGGCGATGACTGGATCCAGCAGACCCAAGCGGGCATTGGCTCTGGCCGCTGCCTGCTTCACCAGCGCCAGCGCTCTCACCATGGCTGGAAAATGGCTGACGGGCGTGCCGGTAATGGGGAAATTCTGAACCGCACGGAGCGTCTGGATGCCGAACAACGCATCGCTGGGTACTTCCATGGGGCCGATAAGATCCGACTCGTGGCGGGTGGACCCGCTGGCGTAGGCCTGCTCGCGGCCCATGCTGCCGCCGCCCGTGTAGACCAGCCGACGATGGAGCACATTGGCCACCTTGCTGAGAATGGCAATGGCGGCGCCACCATCCTGGCTCAATCGCCCCAGCACCAACTCACGATCCAGCTCCAGCAAGACCGCATCCGCCTGCACTCTGGCAGAAGCCGTATGGGCCACGGCGGTTAGAAAGGCCTGTTCACCAGCCACATCTCCCGGCCCCAAAACGATGAGGGGTTCAGGGCCATCGCCATTGTCTCGACTGACTTCTACTTTGCCTTCGGCGATCACGAAACAAGCCAGGCGCGCGTCGCCCTGCCGAAACAGGTAGTCACCCGCTACGAATTTACGCTGCTGAATGGCGCTGACCACCAGATCCAAATGGGATTCTGAAAGCCCCGAGAATAGCTCAGAGCTACGCAGAATGGATTTCACAGCTTCCATGAAAGACCTCCCACCGGGCACAAATCCGACTTGATCATGCTAACTCGGAGCCAACGAGACAAAATCACAGGTTCATCACGATGCAGGAAAAGTCCCAAAAATGTTGAGAAATAGCGATGTGACTTGCATCACAGGCAACCATGAGCTGCAGCCACTGGCCGGAGTACATTCGAGAATGTGGTGAGTGTGGGATCTGCCCCAGCCTTTCAGGGCCCGAAAGCGCAACCACTTGAATGGGAGCTTCCATGAAAACCTTCGATTTCAAGATTGACCCCCTGACCGGGGAGGAATATTACGAGGTCTACATCACCGGTCGGCAACTCTTGAACGATCCGCATCTGAACAAGGCGTCGGCCTTCACTGAAGAGGAACGTCTGAGCCTGGGGCTGGACGGCTTAGTGAGTTCAGGCGTTTCCACCATGGCAATGCAGTTGGACCGCTCCCTAGAATCCTTTCGTCGCAAACCCGATGACCTTGAACGCTACCTGTACCTGATCGGCCTTCAGGACCGCAGTGAGCCGCTGTTCTATCGCCTGCTGGTGGACAACCTGACGGAAATGGTGCCTATCATCTACACTCCCACCGTGGGCCAGGCCTGCCTGCAGATGAGCCATATCCAGCGCCGGTTCCGCGGCGTCTACATCACGCCCGATAACATCGCCAACATTGATCAGATCTTCCGGGGGATCTCGCTCCCGCATGTCTATCTGATCGTCGTAACGGATGGTGAGCGGATCCTGGGCCTGGGGGATCTGGGTTCCGATGGCATGGGCATTCCCGTAGGCAAAGTGAGTCTTTATGTCGCCGCCGGTGGTCTGCACCCGGCGATCTGCCTGCCCATCAGTTTGGATGTGGGCACGAACAACGAACGGTTGCTGAACGATCCGCTTTACCTGGGCTATCGCCATTGCCGTCCAGAAGGCGAAGCCTATGAGGAGATCGTAGAGAAATTCGTACTGGGCGTTCGGCGCAACTTTCCCGACGCCTTGCTGCAATGGGAGGATTTCGCCAAGCACAAGGCCTTCAACAACCTTGAGCACTACCGCGATCGCATCCTGTCCTTCAACGACGATATCCAAGGCACTGGTGCCACGGCCCTGGCTGCGTTGATGACCGCCATGCGCATCAAAGGCGAGTCCTTCAAGGATCAGCGTTTCGTCATCGTGGGCCTGGGTCAGGCGGGCACTGGCGTCGGTCTGAACATCCGCGCCCAACTGAAAGCGGAAGGTCTCAATGAGGAAGAAATTCGCGCACGCATTTTCGCCGTGGAGCAACAGGGGCTTCTGGTGGAAGGCGACCCAAAACTGGAAGGGCCACAGCTGCCCTTCGCTCAAAGCCGCGCCAATTTAAGCGGATGGACAGCCATGGAACCCGGTGTTTTTGCGTTGGCTGATGTCATTCACAACGCCAAGCCCACAGTACTTGTAGGCGTAACCGCCCAGCGCGGACTTTTCAGCGAAGCCATCCTGGCGGAAGTCGCCAAGAATACCGAACGCCCGGTGATCCTGGCGCTCTCGAACCCAACTTCCAAAACCGAATGCACCCCGGAGGAAGTCGCCAAGGCCACCGATGGACGGGGCCTCATCGCCACCGGCAGCCCCTTCGATCCCATCGAATGGAAGGGGCGCACCCTGCGCGTTTCCCAATGCAACAACCTGTACATCTTTCCGGGCATGGGCCTGGGCGCCCTGGTGGCGAAGGCCACGCGGATCACTGACGGCATGTTCCTGGCTGGTACCCGCGCCATCAGCGCCATGGTCACGCCCCAACAGGAAGCCGAAGGCATGTTGCTGCCACCCATGCAGGATATTCGCGAAGTTTCCGTGGCGGTGGCGGTGGCCGTGGGCCGGGAAGCCCGGGACCGTGGCTTCGCCCGGCGAGTGGACGACGAAAAACTCGAGCAACTGGTTCGCAAGGCCCAGTGGAACCCGGCCTATGCACCCTATCGGCCGGGGCCCATTGCACGAGTGTGACTTTCGTCCCAGCACCTCTGGGATATGGTGGAAAGCATTGCAAGAATTAATTGGAACCTATGTTATTGAAGGGCCAATCAGCGTTTTTTCTGGAGCGTAGACAATGGCGAAATCAATGAATTATGCAAGCCTCAGCCTCATGGATGCCCTGGACCTGGCAATTCTGGTGGAAGAAGAAGCGCAGGAACGCTACGAGGAATTCGCCCACCAGATGACCATCCACCACACGCCCGATGCAGCCAAATTCTTTCTCTTGATGGAGCAGAATGAAGCCAAGCACAAGGTGCTGCTTACCATGCGACGAAAGAAGCTGTTCGGGTCCACCCCCCGACGTGTGGACCGCCAGATGCTTTGGGACGTGGAAGCTCCGGAGTACGACGGAGCCCGGGCTTTCATGACCCTGCGGCAAGCGCTTCAGGTGGTCATGGCCGCCGAAACCAAGGCCCATGATTTTTTCGACACCAACCTGAAGCACATCACCAATCCAGATGTCCGTACCCTTTTCGAGGAACTGCGGGGGGAAGAAGCCGAACATCAGGAGGCCGTCCGAATTGAAATGGCCAAGCTTCCTCCCGGACCCGATCCAGACCCCGAAGACTACGTGGATGGACCCAACGCGCAGTAAGCGATCGCAGCAAAAAGAGCCGGATTCAGAGCGCACCTAGGCCGCGACCCAAACGGGGTCCGGTTCGGGCCGCGTTGAATGACTGAAAAAGGACTCGGGCACTCGAACCCATGGCTCCCAAGGGTCAAATAAAGGTCGTAATTTTCTTGGTGACTATCACAGTGGGCCTATGGCTTGGAATCATTGGCAAGATTTAACAAAAATTAACTGGCGGGCGGTTTCCTGGAAAAATACAGTTGTTCAAACATCTAATTTCTCATCACCCAAATTCGTGCCTTAGGTTTACTGCACCACCGCTGCACTTCTCTTTTTTCCCTCCTTCACTATCTTTCCGAGGTGACCATGAAGTTGTTGTCCATCCTGGCTCTGACCACCGCATCATTGCTTCCCGCTCAGACGATCGCCATCGTCAACCGCACCAAGAGTGTGTCGGACACGACGCTGAAGAGCGTCATGAACGCCGTGGCCTCGCAGGTCCACAACGAATACAAAGCCAAGTGGGGCAACGATGCCACCTTTGTTTTCGTAGGCAAGAGCCAGACGACCTCCAGCGCTTACTGGAATGTTTACATTGATGACACCAAGGGCGATTACCATACCGTGACGGCCAACAAACCTATTTCGTACTGCCATGTGAAGGGTGTCTCGACGGATTACTGGACCAACACCATTTCCCACGAAGTGCTGGAACTACGCTCGGATCCCTTCGTCAATCAGACCGTGGTCAAGAACAATGCCGATGGCTCCCACACCACCGTCGCCGTCGAAGTCTGCGATGCCTGCGAACAGAATGATCAGGGCTATCGGATCGGTACGATCCTGCTGAGCGATTTCGTCTACCCCAGCTGGTTTCAGAACAACGGAACTGGTCCCTTCGACCAGACCCGGCTGATCACGGCTCCTTTCCAGATCCTGCCCGGCGGGTATCTGCCCTGACCTTTCTCGGCTCAAACGATTGCTTTTTTGAACCAGGATGCTACGCCCAAGGTGTGGCATCCTGGTTTTTTCGTGGCTCCCCACTTCAGAAAATCGTATTGAAGAACGGCTTCCCCTCGTGCTGAATCCATACCATTTGAATCCTCGGGTCATTGCGATGCGCCTTCGTGGACTGGCGCTGAGCCTAGCACTGGCGTTGCCCCAAGCCCTTTGCGGCCAGACCGCTGTCATGCGCGCGCACCTGGACCGCGATGCCGGTGAACCCACAACCTCTCCGGCAAGCTTGTTCGTACTCGACGCCAAAGGCACCCGCACCTTGTTCAATGGGTTTACTTCCCTCTTGCAGACCGAAGAACTAAGGCCCTATCAGGTTCCCATGCGCGGTTACGCAACAGGGAGCGGCGTGGGGCGGGACCTGATTTCGAAATACCATCTTTCAGCCAAGGCCCAATGGCTCCTGATCGACAAGCAAAGCTCTTTCGTGGTGGCCCAAGGTGAGGAAATTCCAGATGCCCAGAGCTTCGCCGCCTACTTGCACAAGGCGGGCTTCCACGATCTGGTCAAAGAGCTTCGGGCCTACCTTAAAGAGTTCCCTACTTCGCTCGAAGCCCATGAGCAGCTGTTGCACCAGCTCCGCCAGCGCGGAGAGCGGGCTGCTCAGCGCTTCATGGGAATTCAAATCGAAACCCATCGCGAGCGTTTGGATCGCGGCGACTTCGCGGGTTTCATGCATGCCGAGGCAACCATTGAAAAGGTAGATCTCGCTAAAGCCAAAGCTTTGGATCCTATTCAAGATCTCGAGGCCTGGGCAGCTTTCGCCCAAGAATTGGAAACCGTTTTCCGAAGCGGCGAATGGCGTGAAATCCACCTCCCGTGGGTGCAGGATGGTCGCGCCTTGGATGCCGCCAGCCCAACGCTTCGGGTTCTTTACCATCGCTGGCAACCCACCGTGGAAGAGGCTCTTCAAAGAAATCCCGCCTCTGAATCATTCTGGGATCTGTGGATCTGGATGAGCCAAGCCCAGGGCGGTAGACCTCTCGCTCCTTTGTTGGAAGCCCTCAAGCCCACTCCCTTAGTTTCAGATCCATGGCCGCCTGTGCGCGCCGTCCAAACTCTTTTCTCAGTGGCCACCACGCAGGATGATTGGCGCACCCTTGAATCCCTTTACCAAACCCAATGGAACACTGAATCGCACCCGCTGCGAGAGGCTGCGCCAACCCATACAACGGCCAATCGTGCGCTTCAGAACTCAGGCCAGGAGGCTCAAACGGCACTATTGGATCAGGATTGGACGACCTACTTGGGGCCGCTATTGGAATGTTGCTTGCGCAGTGGCGACACCAGCCAGGCTGATGCACTTTTTATTCAAGCCATGGATGCCTCACGCTGGATGGCCCTTCCCGGCAAGGGCGCCGAATTGGCCAAGCGTTGCCACCAGACTGCCTTGGCGGCGCGATGGGGGGCGCTTCGCCCTACTGATTCCCGATAAGGACAAGCCCCGAATGCACTCATTGAAGCAGGCTCCCGCATTACTTTTCGCCCTGATGGTTGGGTGGACCCTAACCGCCCAAACGCTCGTGACAGCGGGAGACAATAACCTGAGCTTGGCCCAGGTCCTCCGCTTTCATCCCGAGGGTATGATCCTGAGCCTTCCGGGCGCTCAAGGGCAGAGCTTGGGTCCAGCCATCGAAGCAGCTCTGGACCAGGAACCAGCTGTGGCACTTCAGCTTTCAAGCCAGGAATTGATCTTGAATCAGAAAGTCGGAGCGGAGCTTCAACGACTCAAGGGTTGGAGCGCCGAGAAACCCCATTGGGTCATGATTGGACCCGATCAGCGGGTGCATGCGGAAGGTTCCGAGGCCCCCACGCCGGCACTCATTTTCGAGGCCTATGGCCAGAGCCCTTTACGCACTCGCGCTTCGGTCTTGCGGGAATTTCTGAAGCTTAATAGCGACCAAAGCGATGCCTTGGCGCGGCTGATTTTAGCTACCCGTTCATTGGCAGAGCGGCGCACCGAGCTCCTGCTGAGGCCTAAGCCAACCACCTCCGTTCAGGAATTGCCCCCAACCAGAGACAGAGCCGGTGCGCCCAAAGAAGCCTTAACAGGTTCAACACCGGGCGAAACTGTGGGGGAGCCAGTGCCCGATTCTGCTCCGGCTGCAACTGCATTGCCGGCCCGGCTGCGTGACGAACAAGATGCAAATGTGTGGGATGACTATGCCGCACTGTATGAGCGCTTCATCAGAGAAGGGCATTGGCTGGATCTCGCGCCTGATGGGTCCGGGCCGATCTCCATGGCCGGGCAGTTGAGTGATTCGGCGGAACATAGCCCGCACTTGATCGCACTAGCCCAAAAACTTCTTCCTACCGTGGAAGACCACCTGCGCAGTCGTCCAAGCGATGAGGGACGTTGGCAGGTTTGGGCTTCGCTTCGAAGCGCCCTGGGAGAGGTCCGCCCCAGTACCGTCCTCCAAGGGCTCAGGCCCTTGCCGGGGGCACATAGATGGCCCCCGGCGGCGGCTTTGAGTGCCTTCGTGGAGGAGGCCCAGCGCACCGGGGATTGGCACCAGGCCGAACCCGTGCTGCAAACCTCTTTTGATCAGAATTCAGAATTCCTCCATGCCTTGGAAGCCGCCGCCCAGGAGGATGCCAGCCAGCGCTGGAATACAGCTCACGGGGAAACCAACAGCACTGCCGGCCCCAAGGTCGAGATGGGGAATTACTTCGGATTTGGTGGCTGGAACGGTGAGATCGCGCTCCTGGTGGAAGCCAAATTGCGGCTAGGGAAACTCGCCGAGGCAGACCGGATAGTTCAAGAGGTCTATGCCCGGGTTCCCAAAAACGCCACTGCGGAAAGTGCTGCTGCGCTCGCCCGAACCTGTGGCGCGACCGGGCTGGCCGAAAAGTGGGGGCGCTTGGCAAAATAGGGGGAAATCAGGAGCCGTCGGAAGAAGGTAGTTCGGATCATCCTTGCATGATTTCTCGAATTTTTAGCTGCGGTGGACTCAGGTGGACCCCTTGCAAGGATTTCAAACTGGCCCACTACTCGAAAATGTTCCGGTCTCCTTGAACTGCTTCAGCAGACTTTCCTTTCCGGCGAATAGCGTTATGGCCCAATCGGCCAAGTCACGATCAGCTTCGGGCAACTCGTCCGCCGGGAATCTCCGCACGTGCAGATGCACTTTCCGGGGGATTCCCACCAACAGCTCCCATAGTTTCATCACGGTTCCTTCGTAGGCGATGGTCACGTCATAAACAGCCTGGATATGGCCTCCGAGACCCCGCACGGAAGCCACGAAACCCTTGGTGCGGGGAACCATCACCTGGCTTGTGGGCGCCAAATTCAAACGCGCCATGTGGCGCTGGCTGGCGATCAATTTCGCAGGTGTGAGCCGAGTCCCCTCCAGAAAGGAGACCAGCCAGATGGGAATATAGTTCAGATTGACTTTCGCAAAGGTTTTTTCAACCGAAGCACGATCCGCCGTCCAGTTCCGTTTCACGAAAATGCAATCCAGGAACAACATGCCCCAACCCACGCCGGGCAGGTACTTGAGCACATCCTTCACGAACCATTTCATGTCGCCAAGGCGTCCCTTCCGTGCTCCCAGGCAGAGCAGCATCACGATGTCCGAATAGTCCCGGTGATTCGCGATGACGATGGCATTTTCATCCGTTGGAAGATCTTCCCCGGTGAACACCACTTGGACGCCCTGGAAACGCTCCGCATAGATCACGCACCAACCCCACCAGGTGTTCGCGAAAGCCCGGTTCAAGGCGCGAAAACGCCTGCGGGAAAAAAGGAAGACCACCAGGCTCAGTATCTGAAAAAGATTGATGATCAACAGGGAGGTGATGAGAAAGCCACCACCAAAAACCCCGGTAAGAAATCGAAAAATAGGCATGGAAATACCCTGCCAGCAAAACCGTGGAAAGTAGCCGCAGATTTCGCAGGCGAAACAGCTTATTAGCCATGCTTCAGGTTAGGGGCATGGTGAAAATTGGTGGAGAACTCTGAGGTATCACGACCATCCCCAGGTTTTCAGGCCGTGTGGAGCCATGCACAGACGGTGGCTATTTGTCGGCTGCTGGATCCCTGCCAGTTCAACTTGTCGCAACGATTTATCTTCGTTTATCAACCTTTTGTAGAATCCATAGTTGCAACGCCGTATCTGGAACAATGAACCCCACACCTTTTCCCCTAACGGCCCATAATCACTCGCGAGGCCCATCCGTTTACCCACTCATGCCTGTCTACCAGGTGCCCCATGACCAAGCCCAAAATTCTCATCGTTGACGATGAATCCATTGTCGCCGATGGTCTGCTTCAGCAGCTGCTGGACATGGGTTACCAGCCGGTGGGGAAAACTGCGGGAGCTGAAGAAGCGATTTTATTGGCGGACCGGCTACGGCCTGATCTGGTGCTGATTGACCTCCACCTCGCCGGAGAAATGAGCGGCATCACCGCTGCGCAGATCATTCACGACCGTTATGCTATCCCTGTTGTTTTTATGACAGCCGATGCGGACAATGAAACCCTGGAAGGCGGCAACCTAAGCGATCCCTTCGGCTACATCCTGAAACCATTTGAAGGCCGTGGACTGCGCATGGTCATGGAGATGGCCCTGTACAAACACCGGGCGGAAATCCTGATGCAGCAGGATCGCCAGGAAAGGGCGGCCATCCTCAGCAATTCACTGGATGGGTTCTGGTTGGTGGAATCACCTGGCCGACTCAAGGATGTCAATGAAGCCTGCTGCCGTATGCACGGCTTCACCAGGGAAGAAATGCTGGGAAGGCCGGCCTCTGATTTCGAATCTGAGGAGACCACCAATGAGATTCTCGGAGACATTGCCCGGATCAAGCAGAACGGGGGTGCTCTGTATGAGGGGAAGCACCGCCACAAAGATGGCCACTTGTTCGATGTCGAAGTGAGCATCAACGCACTCCCTGGCGACAAGGGATTGTATTCCTCGTTTCTCCGTGACATCACCGTGCGTAAGCAGCTGGAAGCCGCGTTGCGTAGCTCCGAAGAACAAGCCATCAAGACCTTCCGCACCATTCCTGATGGCATCATACTCAGCCGCATCGCGGATGGCCGAGTCTTGGAAGTGAACGAAGCTTTTGCTCGACTTTCAGGCTGGTCTCGGGAAGAAGTGATCGGCCGAAGTATCCTGGAACTAAATCTGTGGGACCAGCCAACAGAACGCGATACCTACTTTGATACCCTGTTTCAGAAGGGTCGTGTGGAGGGCATGGAGGCGGTTTTTCGTACTAAATCCGGCGAGCGCCGGGTCATCAATCTCTCCGCCGAATTGATGGATCACAACCAGGAAAAGCTGGTTCTGGCCGTGGCGCACGACATTACCAGACGCAAGGAGTTGGAACTCTCGCTGCGGCAAGCTGAAGAACGCACCAGAAAAGCCTTCCAGACCATTCCCGATGGCATCGTGATCAGTCGGATGGCGGATAGTGTAGTGCTTGAAGTTAATGATAGTTTTTGCGAACTTTCCGGGCTACCAAGAGAAGCTGTCATCGGCCGTACTATGCCGCAACTTGATTTGTGGGACAAGCCTTCCGACCGCGATCTGTTCATAAAGGGTTTGCAGGAACATGGGCGTGTGAGCGGCCTGGAGGCAGGTTTCCACAACCAATTCGGTGCTCACCGGGTGATGGCTCTGTCCGCCGAGGTAATGAATGACAACCAAGAGCAGCTGGTCCTGATCGTTACGCATGATGTTACCGAGCGCAAACAGGCTGAAGAGGCATTGCTGGAAAGCGAAGCAACCTACCGCTCCATCCTTAATGCCTCGCCCGATGACATCACCATCACGGACATGAAGGGGCGCATCCTCCTAATTTCTGCCGCCGCCACGGCGATGTTTGGATACGAATCAGGTGAAGAAGTCGGAAAACAGCTTCTTGATTTCGTCGTGCCCGAAGATGTGGAACGGGCCCGAGCCAACCTGGCACTGATGTACCAAGAAGGAGCGCATCCTCCAAATGAATATCGCGGCATTCGAAAGGATCGGAGCATTTTTGATATCGAAGTGATGAGCGCATTCATTCGTGGAAAGGACCATCAGCCTAACAAAATGGTGTTCATCGTCCGCGACATCACTGAGCGTAAGCACCTTGATGCGGCCTTGCGGGAGAATGAAGACCGTTACCGTGACTTGTTGGATAACAGTCAGGAAGTGATCGCTACTTACGACCTGGAGGGGAATTTCAAATCCGTTAACGAGACCGCGATCCGGGTCATCGGATATTCCAGGGAAGCCTTGCTGAACATGAACCTGATGGATCTCATCGTGCCCGAAATGCGGCACCTGTTTCCTGACTACTTAAGGACCATTCGGACTGATGGCAAGGCCCACGGTATCATGAAGATCCAGACCTTCAGTGGTGCAGTGCGATTATGGGAATTCGAGAGCACTCTGCGGACCGAAGGTGTTGCCAACCCGCTCGTGCGTGGCATGGCCATGGACATCACCGAACGTAAACAAATCGAACAAAAACTTAGGGAAAATCAAAAAATGCTTCTTGAAGCGCAATTCATTGCGGGCCTTGGAAGCTATGTGCTGGAGCTTCCTTCAGGCATCTGGAGCAGTTCACAGGTGCTGGACCAACTGTTCGGCATAGATGATACATACCCACGTACCATCGAGGGCTGGGCGGCCCTGATCCATCCCGATGACCAGCAGCTAATGGCGGATTATTTCGCGAACGAAGTCGTAGGCAAACGGCAACGCTTCAACAAGGAATACCGCATCATCCGGCCCAGGGATCAGGCCGAACGTTGGGTCCATGGTCAGGGAGAATTGGCTATTTCTGCTCAAGATCTAGTGTTGAGCATGCACGGCACCATTCAAGACATCACCGAGCGCAAGCGGACCGAGCAGTCGCTGCGAGAGCAAACCCAGGAACTGACTGACCGCAACCTTGCCTTGACCCGCTTCAACCGGATCGCCGTGGACCGCGAACTGCGCATGATCGAATTGAAAAGGGAAGTTAACGAGTTGTGCGGAAAGCTGGGGGAACCACCCCGCCACCGGGTTACGGAAGACTACGCTCCATCCTCAAAGGCCCAGCCATGAGCCTTTCCGAAATCAGAATCCTGGTAGTGGATGATGATCCCGACATCCTGGGCGCCACCGCCCACTTGTTGGAAAAGATGGGCCATGCGGTGGATAAGGCTGCCGACGGGAAGGAAGCCATGCGTTTGGTTCAGGATCATCAGCCCGACCTGGTGTTGCTGGATCGTGACTTGCCTGACATGAGCGGCCTCGAAGTCTGCCGCCGGATTAAAATGATTCGTACCCGCGCTGAAATTTTCGTGATCATCGTTTCGGGTTCCTGCATCGAAAACGAGCAACAGTCCGAAGGATTCGAGTCGGGCGCGGACGACTACATCACCCGTCCCATCGCGAATCGCGAACTCCTGACACGGGTAGGGGCCTTCGCGCGCATCATCCTAATGGCCCGAACACTCGACCAACAAGCCCAGGAATTGGAAGCAACGAACGCTGCCGCGCTCCAGTCTGAAAATGCATCCCTCAACGTGATGGAAGATGCGCTGGAGGCGCGGGATCGCGCCGAAAAAGCAAGCCAGGCACTACAGGCCAGTCACGAACGCTTTGAATTGGCGAACCGGGCCACCTTCAATGTCATATGGGATTGGGACATCCTGACTGGCGATTTTTGGCGCAATGACCATTTTCGGCGCCTGTTCGGTTATTCAAAGGAGGAAGTCGAAACGAATTTCGATTCTGCCACCAACCGCATCCATCCCGACGACCTTGAGAGTGTTAAAGCGGGCCTTGAGATTGCCCTCCAGGGAAGGAATGAATTTTGGGCGGACCAGTATCGTTTCCGCCGCAAGGATGGTTCGTACGCATTTATCGAAGACCGCGCCGTCATCACACGGGATGGAAGCGGCCGCGCGATTCGCATGCTGGGCGCCATGCAGGACGTTTCCGAGCGCATACAGTCGGAAGCAGCCTTACGTGAAAGTGAAAACAAACTGCGCATGATCATTGAACACAGCGCACAGCTCTTTTATTCCCGCACGCCCGACAACGTGATCACCTATGTCAGCCCGCAAGTGATTGAATTCTTTGACGCGGGTCCGGAAGACACCGATCAGCCCTGGACCAATTTTTTGACAGACAACTCCGTCAATGCCATCGGCATGGAACTGACCCGCAAGGCCATTGAGACGGGTGACAGCCAGCGCCCCTACGAATTGGAATTGCTGACCCTTCGCGGGCGAATCATCTGGGTAGAGGTGCATGAATCACCCGTGGTTGAGAATGGCAAGACCATCGCCATGGTGGGTGCGCTGACGGATATCACAGAGACCAAGCGCACCCGCGATCAATTGCTTCTGCATGGCAGCGCGCTGAAAGCGGCTTCCAATGCCATCATCATCACCGATCGGAAAGGATTGATCCAGTGGATCAACCCAGCCTATACCACGCTCACGGGTTACAGTGCGACCGAGGCCATCGGCTACCGCCCCGGAGACCTAGTCAAGTCCGGTACGCACGATCAGGCATTCTATGTGGGCATGTGGGCCACCCTTAACGCAGGCCAGGTTTGGAAAGGGGAGATGACCAATCGCCGCAAGGATGGCAGCCTGTATACCGGAGAGAAGATCATCACCCCACTAAAGGATGAGCAGGGAAAGATCACCAACTTCACTTCCGTAGAGCAGGACATTACCGCACGTAAACAGTCGGAAGCCAGTTTGCGGCTGCAGAGTGGCGCACTGGAAGCCGCGACCAATGCCATTGTCATCACCGATCGAGAGGGGGTGATCCAATGGGCCAACCCGGCGTTTACAGCATTCACTGGCTACGGCGTCGCCGAAGCCATCGGCAAACGTCCTGGAGATCTGCTCAAGTCGGGAAGGCAGGATGCAGCCTTCTATAAATACATGTGGGACACCATCCTTGCCGGGGAGGTCTGGATGGGTGAAATCACCAACAAGCGCAAGGATGGTAGCCTTTACATCGAAGAAATGACCATCACGCCCTTGTTGGATGACCAGGGAGAAATAGCCCACTTCGTGGCCGTGAAGCAGGACATCACAGAACGCAAACAAGCGGAGCAGAAACTCTCCAACCTCAATCGCTCCTTGAAAATGTTGAGCGCCTGCGACGAGTCACTGGTACGGGCGGATAACGAACAAGCACTGCTTGAAACCATTTGTCAGATCGCCGTTGAGATCGGCGGTTATCACATGGCCTGGGTGGGCTACGCCCAGGAAGATGCGGATCATTCCATCCTGCCCATGGCCCACGCGGGTGCCGAGCAAGGTTACCTTTCGGAAATAACACTCACCTGGTCCGAACTTGAATCCTCAGGCATGGGTCCAGCAGGACAAGCCATCCGCAGCGGTCGGGCGTCATTGTTCAGCGACATCTCGCTGGATCCAACCTCCTTCCTCTGGCTGGAGGCCGCGGGGCGACGGGGTTTTCGTGGTGTGATCGCCCTGCCCTTGCGAGATAAAGTCCACACCTTTGGCATTCTCAGCCTCTACTGCAATGAGGTGTTAAATTTGGCGGAGGAGGAGATTGGGCGGCTTCAGGAAATGGCCGATGACCTAGCTTTTGGAATCAGCAATCTTCGCGCCCAAGCTGAAGGAAAGCGGGTCCAACAGGCAGTGGTAAAGATGGCCCAGGGCGTTTCCGGCGGGGTAAACGCAGCCATAGGCGAAGCACTATTCGATCTGAGGGTCTCCAGCCTGATTGAGGCACTGGGGGCGGGTGGCGGGTTCATCGGGTGCTTGTCGGAGGATGCTCCTGGGAGCCTCCGTACCACTTCATTCATCGTGAATCAGCAGAAGCTCAAAAATTTTACTTATGACTTGGGGGGTACACCCTGCGAACTCGTGGTGGCGGGTGAAACTTGCATATACGAGCGAGATATCCAGACGCTATTTCCGCAGGATCAAATAGCGGTGGATTTCGGAGTACAGGCTTATGCTGGCGCGCCCTTGATTGATTCCAAGGGGAGGATGCTCGGCTTGATTGCGGTGTTCTTCGACACACCCATTAGAAACACGGAGTTGGTTCAGTCCACCTTGAGCATCTTTGCCACACGCGTCACCGGCGAACTGGAACGCCAAGATACTGATGCGCGCCTCCGCGAACAGGCGTCCCTGTTGGACAAGGCCCAGGACGCCATTCTGGTGCGGGATCTAAGCAATCAAATTCTGTTCTGGAACAAAGGCGCCGAGAACCTTTATGGCTGGACGGCTGATGAGATGATGGGTCATATGCTCCTGGACCTGATTTATGACGACCTTGAGGAGTTCGATGAAGCCCAGAAAGCGGTGTTGCAAGACGGTGAATGGAACGGCCAGATCCAACAGTGGCGTAAGGATGGCAACCTCATCACCGTTGAAGGCCACTGGACACTGGTGAGGGACGAAGCCGGCCAACCGCAATCTGTGCTGGCCATCAACACCGACATCACCGAACGGGTGGAGACGGATCGTGAATTAGATCAGTACACCAAGCGTCTGGAAGCCATGCGGGAAATTGACGCCGCATTACTGGGAGGGCGTTCCACCACAGAGTTGGCGCAGAGCGCCTTAACCCAGCTCAGGCGGATCGTGCCGTTCGAACGCGCCGCCTTGGTGATGTTTGACCACGCTCTGACCGAGGGAATCATTCTGGCGTTGGATCAGGACCAACCTTGGCTACCCATGGCAGGCGCGATCATGCCCATCCAGGATTTCCATGATCTCAAGCATTTGCTCTCCGCGCCGTTCCTGGACCTGCCGGATCTGAGAGACCTGCAGGGCTGCATCATGGAAGAATTGCTTCATAGCCAGGGCCTACGGAATCTGGTTTACATTCCCATGGAAAGCGAAGGCGCCATGCTGGGCTTCGTGGCTCTTTCCGCCACCACGCCCGGGGTTCTGACGCTCAAGCACACGGAAATCGCTTTGGATATGACCGACCAATTGGTGTTGGCCATCCAGCACACGCGCATGCGGGAAGAACTGGAGCGCTCCAACCTGGAACTTGAATCCAGAGTGGACAAACGCACTGAGGAGTTACGCACTACCATGGGTATCATGCAGGTTCTCGAAAAGGAACTCACCCAGCGGGAAGCCGAGGCCCGGGCCGCCAGCGCAGCGAAATCCATCTTCCTGGCTTCCATGAGCCATGAACTGCGCACACCGCTGATCGGCGTCACGGGCATGTTGGAGATCCTTACCCAAAGCGAACTTGACACCCAGCAACGCCATACGGTGAGCGTCATCCGTGAATCCTCCCAAAGCCTGTTGCAGATCATCGGCGACATCCTGGATTTCTCGAAAATCGAGGCGGGCATGCTGGAGTTGTCCCCCCACACATTTTCGGCGCGGGCCTTGGTGGATTCCGTCTCACAGATTTTCAGGTCCGCCTGTTCTGCCAAGGGGCTGAATTTTCTCATCGCGGTTGACCCGGACATCGCCCCAGCCCATGTGGCCGATGCCCTGCGCATCCGGCAGGTATTGAACAATCTCATGAGCAACGCGGTGAAGTTTACCGAGCGCGGAGCCATCACCTTGCGATTGCGGCGGGTGGCAGCTCTCGACGGCCATGAAGCTTTGGCCTTCGAGGTGCAGGACACCGGCATCGGCGTGTCCCCTGAAAATCAGGCTAAGCTTTTCGAGGCCTTCACTCAAGCCGAATCCAGCACTACAAGGCGTTTTGGTGGCACTGGCTTGGGCCTGGTCATCAGCAAGCATATGGCGGAATTGATGGGTGGCAGCCTGACCATGCAAAGCAACACCTGGAGCGGCACTACCATGACCCTGACACTGGACCTGTTCGTAGGCCGGGTGGAGGACATCAAGCTGGAGGAAGTTCTTAGTGACGTACCCACGCGACCCGCACCCAGTATCGAAGCCGCGGTGCAGGAACATAGCCTGATTCTCATGGCGGAGGATCATCCGATCAATCGCCTCGTGCTGACCCAGCAAGTGAACCGCGCAGGCTACGCCCTGGAAGTGGCAGAGGACGGCCAGGAAGCCTTCGAGAAATGGCAAAGCGGCCGCTATGCGGTGATCCTTACGGATCTGCACATGCCCCGTATGGACGGCTACGAGTTGACCCAGGCCGTGCGGGACTGGGAGCGCACCCATGAGTTGCTCCGCACGCCAATCTTGGCCCTCACGGCCAATGCCATGGACGGCGAGGCCGAGCACTGCTTCGACTTGGGCATGGATGATTACCTGATCAAGCCCGTGACCATTCTCTTGCTGGCTTCGAAGCTGCATGAATGGATGCCCCACGTGAAGCTGGGCGAAGCGGTGGTGGCGCCAGTGGCATCGTTGACATCATTGACAACGATTACACCTTCAGCCACAACCACTACCTTCGCGCCCGGCGTGGACTCCAAAATACTGCTGGACTTGTGCGGTGGTGATCCGGCGGAAGCCCAAGCCATCCTGAATGATTTTATCGCCTCCACAAAAGCAGATTTAGTCGTGTTACAAGATGCTTTCATCCAAAAAGATAAAGCCTTCGTCATGCGCCAAGCCCACCGCATCAAAGGTTCTGCGGCCATGATTGGCGCCAGGGACTTGGCCGATTGTGCCAAGAACCTGGAAGCCACCGCCAAGCGCGAATCCGCCGAGTGGGAAACCTTACAGGAGCAATGCACGGCGATCCACGAGGCGCTGAAGGATTTGGGGGCCGTGACGAAATAACCAGCATCCAAATCAAGTCAGTTTTTCGTCAGTACGCACGCTTCTTGAGACCCTATCGGGATCAGTAACCGTACTTGCTGATGAATAACTTCAAGCGCTCTCTGGTCTCAATCGATACCGCTTCCGGTGCCGTCATGAGGGCGGTGCGAAGGGCGCTGCGGGCGGGTTCGGCTTCAGGTGGACCGCTGGCGATCTGCACCACCACGTGCCGCAATAAGGCCTCGGCCTTGGCCACATTGGCGGCCATGACCACCATGATGTCATGGGCGTCCGCAGCCTCTGGAATATCCCGCCAGGCATCGAAATCCGTGACCAGGGCGAGGGTCGCGAAGACGAGTTCAGCTTCACGGGCGAGCTTGGCTTCGGTCACCTGGGTCATGCCGATGAAATCCGCACCCCAGGCTTGATGGAGCCGCGATTCAGCCCGGGTGCTGAAGGCCGGCCCTTCCATGCAGACATAGACGCCGCCATTTTCAAGGGGCAGGTTCAAGCTGCGGCCCGCGTCCATGAGCTTGCCGCGAAGCCAAGCTGACGTTGGATCCGCAAAACCCACATGCGCCACCAAGCCATCGCCAAAAAAGGTACTGGGGCGCAAATGGGTCCGGTCAATGAACTGATCTGGTAGCCGCAGACAACCTGGCGCGTGGCGTTCCTGAAGACTGCCGACCGCGCTCACTGAAATCAGGATTTCGCAGCCCACGGATTTGAGCGCCCAGATATTGGCGCGGTAATTCACCTCGCTGGGAGTCAACCGGTGGCCAAGGCCGTGGCGGCTCATGAAAGCCACGGGCACGCCTTCGAGTTTGCCGAGCACCAAAGGGTCGCTGGGCTTGCCGAAAGGCGTCTCCATATCTTTCTGGATTGTGTCCTCCACGCCCGACATGGCGTAAAGCCCACTGCCGCCGATAATGCCGATAGGAGAAGTCATGGGTCCGCCGAATGAACAAGCCACAGATGAACATGGATGAAGTCACAGATAAACAAAGAAAAATTAGCCACAGATTGCGCAGAGAAAAAACCGTGGAGCGCAAGTCCAGCTAAAAAATGTATCCCGCCTTGCTTTTTTATCCCCGTGCTTCTCCGGCTTAAAAGCTTTTTAGCCGAGGATGCACGGGGATTTTCGGGGACAAAGAAAAACAACTGTGTTCTGTGTCAGCAGACCATCCCTGCAATTGATCTGGATACTCAAAGACTCCACCCCTGGCGCTGGTTCCCCAGCTCAAGTCATGCTGAATGCATGCGCCGACATGAGAACCCGCGATGAGCCAGGCCCGAAGCATCCTGGCCAGAGCCATATCCCGGCTGTGGTTCCGCACGCTGCGCTCGGAAGGCCCTGCGCTGCCGAATGGCGCGGTGCTGCTGGTGCTGAACCATCCCAATGGCCTATTGGATCCGCTGGTGGTTGCAGCGCTGGTGGCAGCTTCGCCACGCTTTCTCGCCAAGTCCACGCTTTGGAAGCTGTTGCCGCTACAGCCTTTTCTTGCCCTGTTCCAAGCCATCCCCGTAGCGCGCGTTCAGGACACTGACAACGCGGAAATCCGCGCCAACGCTACGGCCAAAGCCTTCCGGTTGGTGCATCAGGCCTTGGCAAAGGGTCACTGCGTGGGCCTTTTCCCTGAAGGCATCAGTCACGGCAACGCCGCCTTGGCACCCTTGAAAACCGGCGCCGCACGCATGGCCCTGTCGAGTGCCGTGGCTCCGGCCCTGGTACCTGCGGGCCTGGTCTATGGGCAACGTGACCTGTTTCGGCACAACGTGTTGTTGCGCCTAGGTGAACCCATTGAATACAGCGATTTGTGTCCAATGGGTGACGATCCCGCAGCGGTGAAAGACCTCACTCAACGCATCCGCCAAGCCATGCTGCCCCTCACGCTTCACGGCCCGGAGGAAGCCCT
>JANYBM010000117.1 GCA_025361125.1 Holophagaceae bacterium
GTGGCATTTCCCTTACTTAAAGCGGAATTCAGGTCCTTCAGGTAGGCCTCAAGTGGATTCATGCCACCAGAATCCTCCAAGACGGGGCATTCTGGTAGCCATGGATACGATCCCTTCCCTTTTAGGCACCACGCTCTCGGGCCGGGCCTTCCGTTTCCCCGACGATCTTCCACTGACCCCCATCGCGCTCATTTTCGGCTTCGATCACGAGGCGCGGCACGATGTCAGGGCGTGGAAGAATTTCTTCACCGTGCAGGGCATCGACTTCCTAAGCGTTCCCACGACGCCCATCTATATTCCAGCCCAGGCGCTGTCCGATACGGCCAATGCCATGAAGGCCCACGTGCCGCCCGTGGAATGGGAGTCCATCGTGCAAGTCCACAAGGGTGGCGCGGAGCTTCTGGCCGCCTTCCAATGGCAGGCCGACCATTGCGCCAAGGTGCTGCTCGTGGAGGGCGGCCAAGTGCGGGCTTCCCATGGATCGGGACGCTTCACCGAAGCGGCTGCGGAACCCTTCCGGGCCGTCCCGATCTGACTTGGATTTGCTGATCCCCTGAATTCAGATGGCTCCGCCGGGGGCAGGGGCTGCTGGAGGCGCGGGTGGTGCGGGTGGCGCGTCCGGCGGTGGTGGCGGGGCTTCGTGGGATGGCGCTGGAGGCGCTGGCGGAGTCGGAGGCATCGGCGGTAAAGGCGCCATCGGCCTGGAAGGATGCATGGAGGGGCTGCGGGGCGTGGATTCATGTTTCTGTAGCTGCTCCAGCCGGGCCTTCATGTGCTGGATTTCCTTTTTCAGGATTTCGATTTCGGCCTGCCGGCCTTCCTCGCCACCCTTGCCATCAAGCCGAAGCACGCGCACCCGCGGCCTGCGCGGCAAGCTGCCATCAGCTTGGGGAGTTTCACCTTCGTCCATGTCCGGCAAATCGGCTTCATCGGAGTCCACGTAGACCCGCACCTTCTTCCTCATCTCATCGCCGAGCTGGCGCATGTGTTCCGCGACAACCTTGTTGTCCTTCATGATGATGCTGATCTCCCGAGCCTGTTTGCCGACTTCTCTGGCCTGCTGCTCGGCTTCCTTGGCTTGGCCCTCGGCTTCCTTGGCTATGCGCTTGGAATCGATGATGATCTTCTTCACGTGTTCGTGCTGCTTCCGCGCTTCGTCGGCGCCCTGAACGTGGATCTCGAGTCCACGCAGCGCTTCGAGCTCTCCCAGGCCTTCCAATCCTTCCAAATTTTCCAGCCCCTCGAGTCCTTCGATGTCCACGGTCTCGGGAATGCCGTCCCTTTCGATGATGATCTTCTTGACGCGGTGATCGGCCGCGCGGGGTGTGCGGGCTTCATGGCGCTTCAATGATTTCAGGCGCTCCTTCACCCAGGCTTCGTCCTCCGGCGTCATGACTGCCGATTTGCCGTCCACGGTCCACTCGCGCACCTCGCCCTTGGCGTCCTGGCGCGCGGTGAATTTCTTGACCTTGCCGCCTTCGCTCACCTTCAGTTCGAGCGAGCCGCCGGGCCCCAGCTTGAGGAAATCCTTGGCGTCCGGATCCACTTTCACATCGCCGTCCATGTTGATGTTGGTGTTGCCATCGCCCGAGCGCACCACCATCTTGGTGACCTTGCGCGCTTTGGTTTCGTCCGCCTTAGGCGCGGGCGCCTGGGCGATCTTGTAGGTGGTGGCGCCCAGCAGGCTGAAGGCCAGGACCGCGATGAGCCCGGCCCGCGCGGTGTTGGACGGCGGCAAGGGCGGGAGCAGGAGACGATGGATGCGATTCATGAGGGAACCTCCGTTGGATGCGAGAGCTAGTTTCGGGTTGGACATGGAACCGCGCAGTTCCTCCAACCGCGCGAGAGAGCGGGCATAGAGCAGGGCATCGCCGCAGCTTGAAACGGCCACGTCGTCGCAGGCATTTTCGCGTTCAGCGCGGATCTCCGCGGACAGCCACCAGACCGCGGGATGATAGAAGAACAAGATCTCCACCGCGGATTGCAGCAGGTTCACCAGATAGTCGTGTCGGCGGATGTGGGCCAATTCGTGCGCCAGCACCGCATCGAGAGCCTCGGGGGTCAGCCCGGAGAGCGCGGCGACTGGAACCAGGATCGCGGGGCGCAGCCACCCGATCACCAGTGGCGCTTCGACCATGGTGGTTTTGAAAAGCCGCACCGCGCGGTCCACATGCAGGCGGCGGATGAGCGTGTTCAGGCGCAGCTGGAATTCGGTGCCAACGGGTTCGACGCTGCTGAATCGCAAACGCTGCAACCAGACCCAGGCCCCTGCGAGGCGGAGCGTGAGCAGTGCCACGCCTAAGCTCCACGCGGCCAGCGCCCATGGCAGGAAGGGCGCGAAGGCCAGCTGGGCGCGGGTTGGCCAGGGCGCCTCCTTAAGTAGAACGCGAAGGGTTTCCGCGTCCAGCGAGCCCACAGCCGCCGGGCCCGACGGCGCAGCCAGCGCGGCGGCGTGATCCAAGGGGCGCATCAGCATGAATGTCCCCGTGGCGGATGCGAGCATCAGGCCCAGGCAAAAGCAGGCCCATAAATAGCGGCTGTTGGCGCTGCGCCGCCGAAGCTGGCGGAGGCCCATCCACGCCGCCAGCCCCAGGACCGCGCCTTCCCACACGAAATGGAGAAGGGTCCAGGCCAGCGTCTGCGACCAGAGATTCTGGAAAAGGCCATTCTGGAAAAGACCACTCATTTCCCACCTCCGGCTTCATCGAGGAGTCGACGTATTTCGGCGAGTTCCTTGCGACTGGCCCGCTTTGAAGCAAGGGCCGACATCACGAGCTTCATGGCCGAGCCGCCGAAGGCCCGGTCCGCGAGATCCTTCACGAGATGGGATTGGGTGTCTGATTCCGAGAACCGCTCGGTATAGACATGGGTGCGCTCGGTCTCGTTCCGGGTCACCAAGCCCTTGTCGGTCATGATCTGCAGCATCTTCAACACCGTGGTGTAGCCCAGGTCCCGCTCCGCGCTCAGCACTTCGAAGATCTGCCGCACCGTGGAAGGTCCTAACTGCCAGAGCACCGCGAGGATGGCGAGTTCCCCGTCCGTAGGTTTAGCGGGCCGGTTGGTCTGATCGTTCGCCAGGGACATGGGATGCTCCAGGATTGCCTACGAAACAAAGTGTACGAAGCTTATCGTAGGTTTCAACGAAATTATTCGTAGCAGATTGCAACAGATATGTTGTGTCGGGCGGATTTTGAACCTATTTTTTCAGGAATTGAATCTATAAATTACGGTTTTGAATTGGAAATTTATTAATGATTAAAGTTATCACCACACGCAGGGTTACCGCCCCTGAGGCCTCCCCTCAGAATTTGGCCTAGAAATTTGGTGGGCCCTCCCCTTCCGGGGGGGCCCTACAGAATGAGTCGATGCAGCGAGGAGCAGATCATCCTTATATCTCTATCCCAGGGCCAG
>JANYBM010000118.1 GCA_025361125.1 Holophagaceae bacterium
AGCCGGTGCGCTTGAGATGCGCGGGCCGGGTGTCCTTGGGGCGCGGCACATCCAGCTTCGGCAGGTCGAGGCCCACCTTGCCCGGTACGGAGCGGTCGAAGATGAGGGGTTCGCGGGATCGGAGTGACATTTTGGAGTCCTTGCAGTTGAAAAAAAGCGACTACGCGGAGGGGAGCAGAGAAGCGGAGGGAAGTGGAGAAAAGAAGAAAAGGGTTTTGGGTGGATCAGGGAATTTGGAGTTGAGTGAAGTTGTTTTCCTCCGCTGCCCTCAGCACCTCCGCGAGCCTCCACGTGGTATTTTTATTAGCCGACCACTGACGCAACCCGCGCCAGTACTTCGATCAGGTGCTCGATTTGCGTACGGGTGTTGAGTTCCGTGGCGCACCAGAGGACGCAGTTCTTGTGACCGTAGGGCGTTAGATCCAGGCCCGGCAGGATGCCTTCGGCGATCAGCGCCTCATTCATGGTGGCGATATCGCCGGTGTGGCGCAGGGGGAATTCGTTGAAGAAGGGAGCCTGGAAGACCGGTTCCCAATCCGGCAGTTCCAACAGGCGTTCGCGCAGGTACTGGGCCTTGGCGACGTTCTGTTCCGCGAGGCCCTTCAGTCCTTCGGGGCCTGCCAGTTGCAGGAAGATGTTCGCGCGCAGAGCGATGAGGCCCTGGTTCGAGCAGATGTTGCTGGTGGCCTTGTCGCGGCGGATGTGCTGCTCCCGCGCGGTAAGCGTGAGCACGTAGCCCGTGCGGCCATCGAGATCCTGCGCCTGGCCCACCACGCGGCCTGGAATCTCGCGCTTGAAGGCATCCTTCACCGCCAGGAAACCGAGGTAGGGACCGCCGAAGTTGGTGGAATTGCCAAAGCTCATAGCCTCGCCGCAAGCCATGTCCGCGCCGACTTTCCCTGGCGCCTGAAGCCAGCCGAAAGCCATGGCCTCCTGAGTGACACTGATGAGCAAGGCGCCTTTGGCATGAGCCAGATCCGAAAGCACCTTGATGTCTTCCACGGCCCCCAGGAAATTCGGGTAGCCCACCAGTACCGCGGCGACGGTTTCATCCAGTTTGGCCGCCAGATCCATGGGGTCGGTGACGCCGTCCAGCATGGCCACGTCCACCAAGGTAAAATTTTCATGGGCCGCGAAACCGGCGCGGATCACCGCAAGGTAATGCGGATGCAGGCCTGCGCTCACCAGCACCGTGTTGCGTTTCTTCTGGACGCGAACGGCCATGAGCGCCGCTTCCAGGCAGCTCGTGCCGCCGTCGTAGAGGCTGGCGTTGGTCATATCCAGGCCCGCGAGGTCGCAGATCAGGGTCTGGTACTCGAAGATGTGCTGCAGCGTGCCCTGGGAAATCTCTGGCTGGTAGGGCGTGTAGGCCGTGAACCATTCCTGCCGCGAGATCTGGTGGTCGATGGCGCTCGGGATGAAATGGGAATAGGCTCCGGCGCCCAGGAAGCTGGTGGCGAAGCGGGTGTTGAGGCCCGCCAGGCGCTCCATCTCGCGCAGGACTTCCAATTCGCTTGAGGTGGGCGGCAGGTCTAGCGCGCGGTGCATTTTCAAGTGATCGGGCACGCCCGTGAGCAGGTCTTCGGCGCGATGTACACCTATGGCATCGAGCAGGGCATGGTCTTCCGCCTGAGCGGTGGGTAGGTAGCGCATCAGCATCCCCAAGTGGCCTAGGGCCAAAGTTCATTATCGCCGGAATGGGCGCACTTGCCGATTCCAAAACCTGGGCGGAGGTCACAATGCACCTGCGCTGATGGGCTTTGGCAGGCGGGCTATTTCAGTGGGGCCGTGGCAGGAAGCGGCCGATGCCATAGGTAAGCCCCACATAGTAATTCCAGCGGGCGGCTTCCTTGTTGAGCCCCCGGTCGAAACCCGCATCCAGCACCAGCCGCGGCGACACCTGGTAGGACAGGTTCCATAGGGTGGCGAGGGTGCGGGGTCCCGCGTCGCTGGCACCGATGGCATAGACCTCCGCGCCGATGCCCCAGGCTCCCGAAAGCGGATGGGTGAGAGCCAGCGCGGCGCCTGGTTGCTTGATCCGGGGGCCGTCGAGTTGGCCCACCCAGGTTTCCAGAACGTTGAAATCCGCGTGGAGCTTGCCAAAATCCTTGCTCGCCAGGAACACCAGCGTGTCATCCGCCGCGCCGCTGCCGATGCCTTTCTCCACTGATGCACGAGGGAACTTGTGGGCATAGGAAAACGCGAGATCCGCACCGATCGCCTCCTGGCGCAGGAACCTCCAGGTGAATCCGATATTCGGGTCACTGGGACCGCTCTGTGATGCGCCGCTCGGATCTGTGTTGCGTGCGATACCGTTCCAACCGATGCGTACTTCGAAGTCCTCGGTAATGCCAAGCTTCAGCAGGGTGGCTTGGAAATCGCTGCGGCTGGAATCCGGGTATAGCGTTCGCTGCAGGCCGAATTCCAACTCTGCCACGCCAGGCATGGTCGTGGTGGCTGGATTGGCGAAACTTGGGCGATTGGGGTTGACCGTGATCGCGTCAGAAGTCGGTTCCTGGGCACCCAGGGAAAGACAAAGTAATCCAAGCAAGGCATCTCTCTTCATCAGAGCAGCCCCGTCTGTGCGGTCATAAGTTGCAGGCAGCCTGTGAGGCCCAAGTCCAGCAGGGCTGTGGCTTCCTGTTTGGTGTAGCTGCGGCCTTCGCCGGTGCCTTGAAATTCCACAAGCTCCAGGTCCTGACCCGCCATGAGCCGCGCGGCCACCAGGTTGCAGTCGACGGAGGCGAGATGGTCTTCTTCGTATTCCAAGTCCAGCGCTTGGCCCCGGCGGCCGTCTCCGCTTTCTACGATGCCCACGCTCACCGCCGACACTTGTCGCACCAGGGCCGGGTTGAGCCCGGCCTTTCCCAAGGCGATGGCGAGGGCCACCCACGCGCCGGTGATGGCAGCGCAGCGGGTGCCGCCATCGGCGTTGAGCACATCGCAATCCAGCGTGATTTGGCGCTCGCCCAGGCGTTTCAAATCCACCGCTTGTCTTAAAGAGCGGCCGATGAGTCGCTGGATCTCCACGGTACGCCCCTGCTGCTTACCCCGGGCCGCCTCGCGATCCGTGCGCGTATGGGTGGAGCGCGGCAGCATTCCGTACTCGGCCGTGATCCAGCCGATACCCTTGCCTTTCATCCAGCCGGGGACTTTTTCTTCCAGGCTGGCGGAGCAGAGCACGTGGGTATTGCCCAGCTTTATCAAGCAGGAACCATCCGCGTGGACTTGGGTGCCGAGTTCAAAGGAAAGGGGTCGAAGTTGGTCAAGGAGTCGCATGGGTACGGGTACC
>JANYBM010000121.1 GCA_025361125.1 Holophagaceae bacterium
GTGAAGGCGATCCATTTTCCATCCGGGCTCCAGGACGCCCCGCTGGCGCCACCTGACACGGTCGTGAGCTGGCGGCGGGTGTGCCCGGCCGCATCATCAAGCCATAACTGGCCCCCCTGCTCGAAGCAGATCTTGTTGCCGTCAGGGCTGAAGCGCGGATGAGATTGCGAGCCCTCCCCAAGGCTGTGGGGGACCGGCTCCTTCATTACAGCCAGGCCCTCCCGTGGAGCGCGCTGGACCCAGATCTTGGTGGTGATCTTGTTGCCGTCCAGATCCACTGTGCCCACCTGGTAGGCGACATCGCCCAGGGCGGACACCTGCGGATCCGCCACGCGCTTGACCTTGAAGAGATCCGCGACCTGCAGGGGCCGCTGGGCGAAGGCCGGGGACAGGGCAAGAAGGGCGGCTAGAGGCGTAAGGAGAAAACGCATGGGGTCTCCGAAAGGTACCCCGAAATGATAACGGGCGAGCGTGGAAGCTTCCCCACCTTTGATGCTGCGTTCGTTCCTGCCCTTCAGTTCAGAATTCTTGCAAAATGTACCGCGCGATGACCGTGCGCTGGATTTCGCTGGTGCCTTCGCCGATGGTGCAGAGCTTCACGTCGCGGTAGTACTTTTCCACGGGGTAATCCTTGATGTAGCCATAACCGCCGTGGATTTGCACAGCTTCGTCGGCTACTTTACAGGCAATTTCGGAACTGAAGAGCTTGGCCATGCTGGCGGCCTTGGCATAGGGTCGGCCCAGATCCTTGAGGTTCGCCGCCTGGTAGATCAGCAAACGCGCCGCCTCGATCTGCACGGCCATATCCGCGAGCTTGAACTGGATGGCCTGATGCCCGCTGAGGGGCTTGCCAAAAGTGTGGCGGACTTTGGAATACTTCACGGATTCCTCATAGGCACCCTGGGCCATTCCGAGCGCCAGCGCACCGATGCTGATGCGGCCCCCGTCCAGGGTCTTCATGGCCTGCTGGAAACCGACGCCTTCATCACCCAGCATGTTTTCCATGGGCACTTTCACGTCTTCGAAGATGAGCTCGGAGGTGTCGCTGGCGCGCAGTCCCAGCTTGTTTTCCTGTTTGCCGGCGCGAAAGCCCAGCATTCCTTTTTCAAGGATGAAAGCGCTGATGCCATTCGTCCCTTTGCCAACGCTGGTGCGGGCCATCACCACGGCGATCTCGCCCACGGTGCCGTGGGTGATGAAATTCTTGGTGCCGTTCAGGATGTAGTGGTTGCCTTCCTTGCGTGCGGTGCTCAGCTGAGCGCCGGCGTCGCTGCCCGCGCCGGGTTCCGTGAGGCCCCAAGCGCCGATCACTTTCCCCGATGCCAATGGCTTCAGGTATTTCTGCTTTTGGGTCTCATTGCCCATCGAATAGATATGGTTTGAGCAAAGACTGTTGTGGGCCGCGATGCTGATGCCAACGCTGCCGCAGACCCGGCTGAGCTCTTCCACCACCACGGCGTACTCGATGTAGCCCATGCCCGCCCCACCGTATTCCTCGGGGAAGATGACGCCGAGCATCCCCATCTCGCCGAGCTGCTTGATGACAGCCATGGGAAAGGTCTTGGCTTCATCCCACTCCATCACATGCGGGCGGATTTCCTTTTCCGCAAATTTGCGCACTTCCTGGCGCAGCGCTTCCACGTGTTCAGGAAGGGTGAAATCCATGGTGGCCTCGCGCGGTTTGGATCCGTTAGGCCGACGCATCGCATCGGCGCAAAGGCCAAGCCTAGCGGGCCTTGGAAGTCGACGCACGTGGAATTTATGATGTCATAAATTATATTAATAGTGAATTCAAATGAGATCAGTTTTTCGCCACCGTAGTGGCGGGACCGAGCTTTTGAACCAGAATTTTCTTCTGCGCCAAGCCCGCGGCTTCAGGCATCAAGGCAAGGGCTTTAAGCACTTGGGGGTCCTTGGTGCAAAGGTATTTGAAACCTGCGTCCAGGCCATAGGCCAGATTTTGCATCTCGTAAGAAATCTGGTCGCGCATCTCCTCCTTGTTCTCTTCCCACTCCTTGTCGGTGATGGCGATTTTTTGTTCTGCGGCCCATTGCTTGAAACGGGCCAGCACGACGTCGTCGGCTCCCAGATCCTGCTTTACGCCAAAGTGTTCTTTTTCATGTACGGCGAATTTGAAGAAAGCCGAGGTGCGGAACCGCAAGGTTCCCACGAAGGGTTTCAATAGTGCTGCTGGCACGATGTAATCCGGTGTGATGCCGCCGCCGCCATAAACCGTGCGACCGAGATCTGTCTTGAAAGGCGGGCCCTCGGGTTTGATCGGCACCTTGGTGTCCTCTTCAGGGTTGTAGTAATCATCCAGACTGTGCATGTAATCGCGCTGGATGCTGCGGCCAGAAGGTGTATAGTAGCGACCCGTGGTGAGCGCCAGCCCTCGGCTGCGCCCGATGGTGAGCACACTTTGCACCAGACCCTTGCCCCAGGAGGTGGTGCCTACCACCAGCCCGCGATCATGGTCCTGCACCGCCCCCGTGACGATTTCAGAAGCTGAAGCGGTACCGCGGTTCACCAGGATCACCATCGGGAACGGATCCATGACAGAACCCTTGGGCGACCGCGTTTCAACGGTGTCGCGGCCATCGCGGCCCTTTTGAGTGACGATCAACTCGCCGGGACCTACAAGTTGACGGCAGATACCCACCGCCGCATCCAGCACGCCACCGCCATTGTTCCGGAGATCCAACACCAGCTTTTTCATGCCTTGGCCTTTGAGCCTCTCTACAGCCCGCTCGAATTCTTCGCTGGTGGCCTCACCAAAATCCTTGATCAGAATGAACCCCGTCTCCTTGTCCAGCATGAAGGCGTAATAAACGCTGTTGGTGGGGATCTCACCGCGTGTGATGGAGAATCGAACCAAATCCGGGTAGCCGGCCCGCTGCACGGCTACCTCAACTGGGGTGCCTTTTTCGCCACGAAGTTTTTGCACTGCCTGGGTATTCGACCAGCCCTCGGTGCTCTTGCCGTCAATCTCACGCAGGTAATCGCCCGGCCGGATGCCCACCTTTTCGCTGGGGCCACCACGCACCGTGGACATGACCACGATGCCATCCGCCTGTTGGCTGATGATCGAGCCAATGCCGTAGAACGAGGCCCGTTGGTCTTCGCGCATCATTCTGAATTCGCCTTCGTCCATGTAATTGGAGTGGGGATCCAACGTATGGAGCATTCCCTGGATGCTCGATTTGGTGAGCTGACGCGGATTTGGAGGTTCCACGGTCTTTTTTTCCAGAATGCCCATGATTTCGGTGAGTGTGTCGAGGCTCCTGGCCTGAGCCCTTTCATCTCCAGTGCGCCCCGCCAGCGGCGCATACACAGCCGTGGTGACCAACACCGTAACCCACATCCAGTTTTTAGAAACCATTCGCGCCATTTTCGTTCCTATTCCGTGTATCTGTTTGGATGCCGCCATGATCGAACTCGTTTCCTCGCTAGAACCCTTTTAGTATCGCCTGAGCACGGCTCACCATGCGCTCTCGGCGAACCCGAGTGGCCCAAACGATGGCTTCCATCTGTTGGTAAGCCATTTCAAGGTCGTCATTTACCACCAGAAAATCATAGGCGTGGTAAAGCTCCAACTCATGCCGTGCGTACTTCATTCGTTCCTGGATCTGAATTTCGGAATCTTTGCCGCGCCCCCGCAGGCGATGCTCCAATTCTGAGGCCGACGGTGGAAGGATGAAAATCATCACTGCATCGGGAATGGCGCGGCGTAGATTCAAGGCGCCGGTGGTCTCGATGTCAAGCAACACATCCTGGCCGGAATCCAGAACGCCCTGAAGCCACTTCCTGCCTGTTCCGTAGCGATTTCCGTAGACCTGCACCCACTCGATGAAGCCATCCTCGTGCACCATCTGGTCAAAGGCTGTGTCATCCACAAAAAAATAATCCTTGCCGTTGACCTCACCAGGCCGCGCCGCGCGGGTGGTGGTGGAGATGGAAAAAATGAAGTTGTCGAGGGACGCCACCAACCGATTGGCCAGCGTGGACTTGCCCGTCCCCGAAGGGGCGGAGATCACGAATACATTGCCGGGGTGAGTCCGCATAAAAATGAGCCAAAAGGATAGGTTAGCGGGGAATCAGCGTGCTGTAACTGCGGGTTGCGAGTGCGCCGCGACCCAGGCTGCAATGGCCTTGTGGATGTTCGGCATGGCCTGCTTCGTGGCCTCGATGCCAGACTGCATGCAGCGTTTCTTCTGCGTGAAGTCGAGCATCCCCACATCACCGATGCCGATGGGCGTGACGAGAATGTCCGCATCCTTCTTGGCGTGTTCCACATTCAAGGCGAACATGATGCTGGTGGCTTGGAGCGTGACGCCAATGAGATTGGTGATGCTCGTATTGCCAATTGAAGCGCTGATGTCCACAGCAATGACGATGTCCGCGCCTTTCGCCCTGGCCACCGAGATAGGAATGTTGTCTACCACGCCGCCATCCACCAGGATTTTGCCTTGGTGCTGAACCGGTTGGAAGATACCCGGAATTGCGGCGCTGGCCCGGATGGCGCGGGCCACGGAGCCTTTGTCGAGCACCACCTTCTGGCCCCAGTTGAGATCGGTCGCCACGGCGGCAAAGGGAATCTTCATGTTCTCGATGTTCGTGGTCTTGATATGGGTCTTTACCCAGGCTTCCAGCTTGTCACCCTTGGCGAACCCCATGCCCGTGACCGCGGTAATAACCCCAAAGTCGAAGAGATCGTCCTTCTCAAGCTGGAAGGCGGTCCATTCAAGATCGAAACTGCTGACATCAGCGGCGTAGATCGCACCGATGAGGCTGCCGACACTGGTACCCACCACCATGTCAATGGGGATCTTCTCCTGCTCCAGCGCCCGGATGACTCCCACGTGAGCAAAGCCTCGTGCCGCGCCCCCACCCAGAACGAGGGCGATCTTGGGCTTTGGAGGAGGTCCCTGGGGGATGGTAGGGCGCGGGATGGTGACGGGAGGAGTGGTTTGGCAGGCAGTGAGAAGGGTAAGGCAAGCAATGGCAAGGGTGGGTAGGAGACGCATGAAAGTGATCCTCGGTTCCTAGCGAGGATACCGCGTCCCGATTGCGGGACCGGCGTGGGGATTACCGCACTGCGACCAGGCTCATGGTGGGATGAAGGAATGAAGCCAATTTTACTTTGAATAGTCGAAGACTATATTGCAGAACGCCTTGATGCCCACGTCGAGGCGGCTGTCGTCAATGTAAAAGTCGGGCGTGTGATGGGCGGCCGTAGCCTTCACGTTTAGGCCTTTTGCCATACCGCCCACAAAGAAAAAGAACGCCGGAGCCTTGGTGCCGTAAAACGAAAAATCCTCGGCGCCGGTCACCCATTCTTTTTCAATGACGTTGTCCCTTCCGGCCGCTTTCTCCAGGGATGGCAGCATCTTTTTGACCAATTCAGGGGTGTTGTAAGTAACCAACGTCTTGGTGTCAATCATCACTTCGGCTGTGGCCCCCATGCTTTCGGCGATTTTCGTCGCCGTCAGCCGAATCTTTTGATGAACGTCTTTCTGCATGTCCGCGTCGAGCGTACGGATGGTCCCGGCCATGGTCAATTCTTCGGGAATGATGTTCTCGCGAACGCCGCCGTTGATCTTGCCGATGGTGATGACCACCGGCGCTTTGGTCAGTTCCGATTCGCGGGCGACAATCATCTGTAGGCCGATATAGATCTGCGAAGCCACCGCTATAGGATCAATACCGAGCCAGGGGTAGGCTCCGTGCGTTTGTTTGCCCTTCACCTTGATCGCAAACCAATCGCTCGACGCCATGGCCGCACCCGGCTTGTATCCGATCTTGCCGATCTCGATCTGGGCGTTGATATGCAGGCCGAAAACGGCGTCAATCTTGGGATTGTCCATCACGCCTTCCTTGACCATCACCTCGGCGCCGCCTACCTCGCCCGCGGGTGGCCCTTCCTCGGCCGGCTGGAAGATGAACACGACGGTTCCTCTGATCTTGTCCTTCATGCCGGCAAGGACGTTGGCGGTACCAAGCAGCATCGCGACATGTGTATCGTGCCCGCAGGCATGCATCACTCCGACCATCTGCCCGTTGTATTCCGCTTTTTCCAGGGACTTGAACGGCAGGTCAACCCGCTCGGTCACCGGCAACGCATCCATATCAGCCCGAAGCCCGATCACTGGCCCTGGTTGGCCACCTTTCAAAATGCCAATGACGCCCGTTTTTGCGATGCCGGTGCGGACCTCCAACCCAAGTTTCCGCAGCTGCTCGGCGACGAGGCTCGAGGTGTTGAATTCCCGGTTCGACAATTCAGGATGTTGATGAAGCCGCCGCCGCCACTGGATGACCTGAGGCATGACCTTCGCGGTAGCGGCATCGGTCTCGCTGTTCAGATCAACACCAGATCCGCTCGCTGAAAGGGCTACAAGCGCGGCTGCCATAAAAATAAATCGTTTCATTGGCATCTCTCCCATTTGGTGATTTATTTCAAATGATATCGTGGCATCAGCCCTCAGGAACGAAGTGGCATAAAAGGGGGATTTCTGGGCGGAAACAACCGTATGAGTATTCGGCTCCACGATCTCGCCGTGGAGGACCGTGGGTGCCACGTCACCTGCCGGGGCGGTCAATGCAACTCGTACCAAACACCACGGCCACTGCCGCGTTGCCTGAGGCGGCCCTGTTCCACCAGGGCGCGGAAGTGTTGTTTCAGTGTGTTGCGGCTTATGCCCGTGAGCCGGATGAGGTTGCCCATGGTGACGCGGCCGTGCTCGCGCGCGAACTCGATAATCCGCATGGACAGCTCTGGTAGCGGTGCGAGCATCAATTGCTCACGCTCGACCTTTTGAGTGAGGCGCTGCACCTGCTCGGCCAATGAGCGCAAAAAGAACACCAGCCAGGGTTGCCAATTGGGAGTTTCAGTGCGGATCGCCATCTGCCTTATTTCTATGGGCCGATGCTTCTGCAACCAGGGTTGCCAGTCCGGTGCCTCGCTACGGATCGTCTTTTGGGTCTGGTGCAAGGCACGATGGTATGCCTCACTGTTCTGCTCGATCACGCTTTCCAGCGAACTGTACGGCACATAGGCATAGCCCGCGCGTAGAAGCAGCAGTGTGGTCAGCACGCGGCTGAGCCGCCCGTTGCCGTCCTGGAACGGGTGGATCTCCAGGAAAACCACTACCCACAAGCCAATCAGCAGCAGGGGGTGCAGGCGCGCTTTCTGACATTCATCCTGCATCCAGGCCACCAGCTCAGTCATCAGGCCAGGCGTGTCGAAGGGAGTTGCCGTTTCGAACACAACGCCGAGCTGGGCGCCATTTTCGCCGA
>JANYBM010000028.1 GCA_025361125.1 Holophagaceae bacterium
ATGCCCGCACATTTGTAATTGTCGCTGTAATTGTCGTTGGCCCAAGTTGCCTGAAATTAGCAAAAGCGTCGGCTTCGCCTCGCTCCCTTAAATGCACAAAGGTAGTTGTCGTCCAAAAACATTCCTAATTGACGCCGCCCAGCCACCCTTCGTGTATAAGTGATTTGGCGAATTATTTACGAAATGGCCTCTCATCTGCAACCTCCATCCTGATGTCCAATTCCCTGACTCCCGTCCGGCGCCCTTCCATAGTGCCAGTGCTGATCCCGCCTTCAACGGAGGTGGGGATCGGCCAAAGGGTGCTGGAGAGTTGGTGGAACGGACTGAATCCGCACACCCGGCGAAGCTTCAGAGCCGCCTACCGGCAGGCGGCGATGTTCTTCTTTCCCGGCAACACCGATGCAGAACTGGATGATCGGGCGGCTCTCAAAGGGTTGGCCGATTTCTTTGCCCTGAACTCCAAAGGGATGGCCTACGCGCGGGTAACGGACTGGCGGACCCACCTGGAGTCCCGCGGTTTGGCTTCGGGCTCGATCAACCGTCGGCTGACGGCGTTGAAGTCCCTTTGCAAGCGCCTGTCCATCGCTGGCGCGATCCCCTACGAGCTGGCCATCGATCGCCTGCCGGAGGAACTCTACCGCGACACGGCCGGCCCAGGGGTCGTGGCAGTGGGGACCATGCTCCACGACACGGACCGAGGCCGGGATGCCGATGTTCGGGACCGTTCGATCATCCGGCTGCTGGCGGATCTGGCGCTGCGCCGACATGAACTCACCAGCCTCGACGTCTCAGACGTGGAT
The DNA here is from genome assembly GCA_025361125.1 of Holophagaceae bacterium. GTDB lineage: Bacteria > Acidobacteriota > Holophagae > Holophagales > Holophagaceae > JANXPB01. Next base: position 801 of record JANYBM010000028.1, read on the forward strand.
CTGCCACAGAAAGCCTTGTGGATCCTCCGTAAAGGCAAACGCCAACGCGTGAAGGTCACCTTGACCCGCCGGGCCGTGGAGGACCTGACCGCCTGGCTCGACATCCGGGGCTGCCTCGATCTCCCCTGCCCTGACGGAAAGCATCCGCTCTTCGTGCCCATCGACCGCCACGGACACTTACGACCCATGCGTCTGACCGGAACCGGCGTTTACTTGATCATCCGCGGCCGGGGCCTCAAGGCGGGCGCCACGGCCCGGCCCCATGGCATCCGGCACACCGCCGCCATCGCGGCCCTGCAGGCGACGGGCGGCAGTCTCGAGGCGGTCCGGGTCCTTCTCGGACACAGCGGGTACCAAGCGGCCCAGCACTACCTCCGCGAGGCCCAAGGACTCCAGGCCCAGGTGAGTGAGCTGATCTCCTCCGGCTGGTAGCGGGAGAGGAGGGTCGAGCTGGCTCGCCGAACCGGTCGAATTCTGTGAACATCGTTCAATGAACACCCCTTTCCGGCAATTGGAGCCCGACACCGTACGCCGGGCAATTCACGGCATCGGTTGCGCCGTGGCCTGCAGTGCCTCCGGCAATAGCAGGGATCTGGATGCCAGCGGTCCTGGGCGCACCGCCATCCTGTCCTTCGCCTACAACCGTCACAGCGGTGCAGTGCTCGGGTTGATCGATGCGCCATTCATAGGCACCCTCTTTGACCCCGCCCTCCGGGAGCGGGCGACTTGGTTGCTCGCCCAGTCCGAGATCCTCCTGGCCTGGGATGCCCCGGAAGTTCGGCACTTGCTGTGCCAAGCCCTTCCTGTTGTTGCAATGCGAGCCTGGGTTTCAGCACGCAACATGATTCCATGGGCCGAAGAAGGCCTGCGCAATCCGGACCTTCGGGAGGCGATCGAGGGACTCGGCATGGACCTTGAACCTGGACCGGAGGGTGAGGCCGCAGGCCTTTTGAAGCTATGCGCACACTCACGGACCAACCGGGGGGAGTCCTTCCTGCTCGAGCTGCTTCGTCGGGGTGGCTTGGTCGATGTTTGAACCATCTAAAGCCAGCAAGGCCGAGTTACTAACCTTGCGAATCGTCCGATCAAACTCCAAGATTGCACGGATGCTTGAGTCTTTGCAGGGTCCTTCGGGCTACCCATCCTGAAAGGGTTAAACTTCACTTCAGAACCGATGTTCTTTCCAGGAGCAGTATTTTCATTTCATTCCTTCAAACCATGGCTTTTCGACGATGGCCTGTAGGGGTGGGTCGATACCCTTCATCAAAGAGCTATTTGAAAAAACTAATTGAATACTATTTGCTTTTTAACTGTATCAAAAAAAGCGGCAAAACTCACACTATAGCAGCAATTACAAACACATCGAAATACTCAGGAAGACGGTACAGGCTACTCAGAACGGCGGGACAGGTACCCACGATGGCGGATCAAGATACCTAAAATGACGGATAAAAATAATTATCAACAATGAATCCGCACGAAATCCGCAAAATATGTGGGAATCCATACCTAGGATGACGGTTAGTGTAACATATGGTTACTGAATACCTAGAATGACGGATAAAATGGTTGCGTCCGTCATTCTGAATACCATCCAGGCTCCGTCATTCTGGGTAGGATTTTCTTCTCTGCTCCGTCCTTCTGGGTAGATTAGGGCCGTAAAGAGCAAATCTGTAGCTGTTTATCCGCCGTCCTGGGTAGATTGCCCTACCCAAGAAGACGGATGCACTTATTCCTTAACCCTACCCAAAATGACGGAACCAAAAGACTCAGAACGACGGACAGCCCTCGCGGCCTGATTCCCCTGTTGGTTCTTCCATGAACATTGACATGTCCGAAACCTCGCTTCTACATCAGCCCGGCACATCCCATCATCCTGGCGGGCCGGGTCAGGCGAACCACGACCTAGCGGGCGGGTGTCCTGAACCACTTGCTAGGTGTTTGCGTCCGCCATCCTGGGTAGGTGGGCTCTGATGGTTGGGATTGCCGAAAGGAGTCCTGAACCACTTACTAGGTTTTTTGCGTCCGTCATCCTAGGTAGGCGAGGCTCTGATGGTTGGGATTGCCGAAAGGAGCCCTGAACCACTTACTAGGTTTTTTGCGTCCGTCATCTTAGGTAGTTTAGGTTCTGATGGTTGGGATTGGTGAAAGGAGTCCTGAACCACTTGCAAGGTTTTGCATCCGTTAGTCTCTGTGGGAAGGTCCTGAAGGCCAGGGGACGTTTTGGACCACTTGATCAGTTTTGTTCCCGTCATTCTGGGTAGGACGGTCGCGCGCGCTCTTGCCGGGACTGGAGCAGGTCCACCTACCCTCTCTGCTGCATCCGTCTTTTTGGGTAGCTAAAATGTGCATACCTGGATTTGGGAGTTGCACAATTGGGCGAGACTCTTACCCTGAATAGTATTCAGGTGGCCATATGACGGATTTTGATGAACGCGATCATCTTGCGATAGCCCAAATCTTTCGTTCCAAGAAACGCGCGGCCAACTTCCTCAAGCTCATGAAGGGTGTGCCGTTCGAGAAGGTGGTCGAAGCCGCCCGGCAAACAGTCAAAGAATTAAGGGAGAAGAAGAAAAAGGACTATCTCGAATTGCTGCCCCAGGAGGCCAACTCGGAACAGAAGGAACTCCTGTTTATCTTACGTAACCTTGCCTTGATGGGGCTTCCGCACAAGCCGACCGATGAGCGGCGCATTCAGAGAGTGATCCGGACGAGTCCTAGTTCCTGGATCACCATTACGCTGAATGCCCGGGCGCATGAAGAAGGCGTGAGGCTTCCCTTCGGAATCAACGCCCGTCGCATTCTGACCATGCTGTGCACCTTGGCCGTCAAGACCAAGAACCCCGTCATCACCCTCGACAGCGCCGCAGACTTCATGCGCAGGATTGGCTGGAAGACTGACAGCCGCGGGTCCATGGGCGGCAGCAAATACGATGCGATCGCCCTTGTCATGGAGCAGATCCAGAAATGCACCATTGATGTGGAGCTGCACGGCGTACTCGGATCCCGCCGGAAGCAGGCCGAGTCCCTGCAGATCATCCGGAAGTTCGATCTACCCAGCAAGACGGATGAAAAAATGTTGGATCAAGGTGCCGAGCCCCTGGCTCTCGATCCGGGGATCCCCCGGAACTTCAAGGTGCTCATCGATTCCACCTTCTTTCGCGAACTCGTAGGGGATCCCGTCACGGGTTACAAGGGTTCCGCGTTCCCCCTGCCCTTGGAGTTCATTCGTCAATTCACCAAGTCCACAGAGTTGGATTGCGCCCAGTTCTTAGTGGCCAGGATTTCCGCGGCTCAAACCGAAAGCAAGATCGACCTTCACTCCATCCATGAGCAACTGGCCTTCCATCCCGACAATTACTCGAAGTTCAAGGCCGAGTTCACCACGGCGCTGCAGAAGGTCGCAGCACTTTGGGATGGGTGCAATGCCAAAGTGGAGGGCCATCGACTGATTGTTGGCCCAGTGTTGAACGGGAAATACCTGGTAGATCCCACAAAATTCGAGAATCTGCCAGAGGATCTCTTTGGATTGAACACCCCTACCCTGTCCACTGGTGGCGATCTTCTTGAGGGTGAGAACGTCGTTTAGCTCCGCTGGATGCGGGATCCATCGAACCAGATTTTATTTTGAATCCAGCTCAAGATGGCCGTGGCGGGCCGCCCAGATGAGGGTGGCCCCCTCCAGGAAGGCCCCGCAGGAGAGTCCGGAGCGGCGGGCCAGCACTTCCAGGGTCTCGCTCTGGGGACCGTCCAAGGTCATGGTGACCGTACCGGCCTGGCCCAGGCCCCCCTTGCTGGGACGTCGTCGGCGTTCCGCCACCAGCGCGGCGGCGCCCGTGATTGCGTCCAGGTTGTCCTGTGGCGCCTGCCGGAACGACTCCAGGGCCGCGGCTGCCGCGCTGTCGGGCTGGGCATGGAGGATTTGATACAGTTCCGCGTCCAGACGAAGGCTGTAGGGGATGGACAGGTGGAAGGTGCGGGTATCGGCGCCCTTGGCCTGGAGCCCTTGCAGGAGCCGGTCGAGGGTGGCACCCATCTTTTCGGCCGGGATCGAGGGCTGCACCTTGGCGACCTGGAGCCGCAACGGCACTTCGGGCGATTCTCTGGGACCATCGACCTGCACGCTTCCTGAAGTGATGGCGCCCTCAGGCCATTCCGGGAGGGGGCGGGTGATCAGGTCCGTCTCGTCCTGGGTGGCGAGCACCATGACGGAAGCCCGTTCCATCATGGGTTTCATCGGGCCATGGGGGTGGGGGTGGGCAAGCGCCGGTTCGGGATCCCGGCTATGGCGCTGGGCTACCAATTTGCGCTTCTTGTCGGCCATGGACATGAGGACTCCTTAAGCGCTGGCGGCGGAGGTGTTTTTGCGGGCGGCCTGCATCAGGGACTTGGCCACATCCTCAAATTGGCGGGCCAGGGTCTCCGCCTTGCGGGCCGTGGACCCGACCGCCATGGAGGATTCGAAGTAGAGCCCCCCGCCCCGCATGGCGCGCCCGTCCACCTCCACGTTGTAGGCGCGGAGCGCGTTCGAGGCCGTGGTGATGTGGTCGATCCAGGCAAGCACCGGGATGCCCCGGGCCACCCCCACATCCTTCAGGGTCTGGATCGTCTCGCGGCTGGCGGCCGTATTGACCACCATGTTGCCGATCAGACCGGCCAGG
>JANYBM010000003.1 GCA_025361125.1 Holophagaceae bacterium
CCACCATTTAGGACATCCCTCAAGATGAGCCTGCGCCGCTTGGCCCGCACCTATCAAGCTGACACCCCCGAACTAGCGATTCCCACCTTGGGCTTTCAGCCCACGTGGCGCCCCGCAGGGGCAGCGGGTCTTATGTCGGCCGAAGGCCGACGCGATGGATGATTCTCAGCGGATTTTTGGAGAGGCTTACGGCCCCTCCAGCTATCAGGCGCAGTGCGCCCTCCTGTTCGCTACGCTCACAGAGCTGGAGCCTCTATGTCGGCCGAAGGCCGACGCGATGAATAATGCTCCGCAGCAAGGTAGAAGGGCTCAAGGCCCCTTATGTCTTATACCGTTCACACCTGAGGGGCAAAAAGCGTTGCTTTTCCGTTATGCTAAACATCTCTTTCGAGTATGCCTCTGTTCTCCCTCCAATTCGTTCGCGTGTCGCCTGGACCCTGCTAGGGCCCCCGATGGGGCCTAGCTCCCAATCACACGCAAGTTGATGGCCGCGTGGCTCGCGCGGTTAAAACCATTTTGAACGAAAAGGAATGAACACCCATGAATCCACAACTCGAATTGCAATCCCTTTGCCGCCGCCTGGAATTTGCCCAGGCATCTCAAAACAAGGCCATGGCGGAAGCCCAGGCTCGCATGAAACCGGAATCCGGCGCACGTTGCGAACGCATCGGAGACCCAGAGCGATGCGCCTTCGCCGTGTACCTGGGTCCCGGCCACATGCTGAACCAAGGCCTCGCCCTTGGGTTGGACGGCCCCATGAAAGAGGATGATTTGGCTGCCCTTGAATCCATCCTCGGCCGCCCCACTGTACTTGAACTCAGCGCGGGCGCGGACCCAGGCCTTTATGGAATGCTATCGAAACGCGGCTATCGCCTTCAGATGTTCCAGCAAGTCTGGATGCGCGCATTGGATGAATTACCGTTCGACCCGGCACCGAAAATGGTCGTACGGCCCATCGAGCCGGGAGAGGAAAAGCTTTTCGCCCGCGTGGTGGCGGCTGGCTTCTTCGAACGCGATGAACTCAATGATGACGGCCTGGGAATCATGCTGCCGACCACCGAAGCGAAGGGGACCTCCTGCTTTCTGGCCTTCCTGGATAACGACCCCGTGGGTGCCGGAACCGTGGGCATTCACGATGGCACCGCGGCCCTTTCGGGCACCTCGGTGCGCCCGGGCTTCCGCGGGCGGGGAGGGCAGGGCGCGCTGATCCACGCGCGTCTGGCCTTCGCCAAAGCGAGGGGCTGCACCCTCGCCTGCAGCGCCACGGTGCCCCATGGACACTCCCAATTCAATTTGCAGAAGCTGGGATTCCGCGTGGCCTACCCGAAGCTGGAATTCGTGCGGGAAATGTGAGCCAACTGCCATGAGCGATGGGTCGATGCATATGTGATGCATCGGCTCATGGCTCATAGCTCTTGGCTTTTTAGTCCATCCGGTAATTCGGAGCTTCTTTGGTGATCATCACGTCGTGGGCGTGGCTTTCGCGGAGGCCGGCACTGCTGATCTTCACGAACTTGGCATTGGCCTGGAAGTCCGCGATGTCCCGGCCGCCGCTCAGGCCCATGCCGGCGCGCAGGCCACCCATAAGTTGGGTGACAAGATCGCCCATTTTGCCTTTGTAGGGAACCTGTCCTTCGATGCCCTCCGGGACCAGCTTTGCATCATCTTTTCCTTCCTGGAAATAGCGGTCGGCGGAGCCCTTTTTCATGGCACCCAACGAACCCATACCCCGGTAGGTCTTGAAGGTGCGGCCACTGTAGAAAATGGTTTCCCCCGGTGCTTCGTCCGTGCCCGCGAACAGACTACCGATCATCACGACATCAGCTCCTGCTGCTACGGCTTTGGCAATGTCACCGCTGAATTTGATACCGCCATCGGCGATGCAGGGAACGCCAGCTTCGCGGCAAGCGCGGCTGGCCTCAGACACCGCGGTTATTTGCGGCATGCCGGCTCCGGTAACGATGCGCGTGGTGCAGATGGAGCCGGGCCCGATGCCCACTTTCACCGCAGCGGCGCCCGCGGCGACAAGATCCTTTGCGCCATCATAGGTAGCGACATTGCCCGCGATGATCGAAGTTTCCGGGAGCGCGCTTTTCAGCATTCTGAGAGCGTCCAGAATGCCCTGGCTGTGGCCGTGGGAACTGTCCAGGCAAAGGACATCCACCTTGGCGTCCACCAAGGCCCTGGCGCGGTCCAGCAGATCCTTGCCAACCCCAACGGCGGCACCCACGCGTAGGCGACCAAAGCCATCTTTGCAGGCGCTGGGATAGTTGATGGATTTCTCGATGTCTTTGACGGTGATAAGACCCTTTAATGCTCCTTGTGCATCCACCACCAAGAGTTTTTCGATGCGGTGTTTTTGGAGGATGGCTTGGGCTTCCTGCAGGGTCGTTCCCACAGGCACGGTGACGAGTTTATCCTTCGTCATCGCTTCTGAAACCGGCAGGTCCCAGCGCGTCTCGAACCGGAGATCGCGGTTGGTGAGAATGCCCACGAGCTTATGGCCCTGAACCACAGGTACGCCACTGATCTTGTACTTGGCCATGAGCGCTTCAGCATCGCGGATGGGTGCGTCGGGCGTGATGGTGATGGGGTTCGTGATCATGCCGGATTCCGACCGCTTCACCTTGTCCACTTCCTCGGCCTGGTCATCGACGCTCAAATTCTTATGGATGATGCCCAGGCCGCCGAGCTGTGCCAAGGCAATGGCCATGCGGCTTTCCGTCACCGTATCCATGGCCGCGGAAAGCAGCGGAATATTCAGACGGATGTCTTTCGTAAGCTGGGTGCTCAAATCCACTGCGTTCGGGTGCGTGCTGGAAAAGCCGGGTACCAGCAGCACGTCGTCAAACGTAAGGGCTTCCATCAAAGGCAAGGTCAGCATGGGCTCATCCAGTCCGGTCCACGGTGTGCGGAACCTTGCAATTCATGGTCTCCCAGCATGGCTGAAACTGCAATCAAAACCAGACTTGGAGCGGGCTGGGGTGAGTAGCTGAAAGATGATCAACCTGGTTTCGAGGGTGCGATTGTGATTCGCACCGCACCCCATCTTCCATAATCCCATTCCAGGGGGCCCAGGTTGCGCAGCTGGCTTGTACCTGTGGGCATCGGGGTTGGAAGGGGCAGCCCAGGGGCCGTTCGGTGGGGCCGGGAAGAAAGCCGGATTCATCGCTGGGCACGCGCCTGGCGGCTTGCAGCAGCCTCTGCGTATAGGGATGGCATGGCTCTTGGAGGAGGCGCCTGGTTGGACCTGCTTCCATGGTTTCGCCACCATAGAGCACCAACAAGCGCGTGGTGATGGAAGCCACAACTCCAAGATCATGGCTAATCCAGAGGTAGCCGAGACCTCGCTCGGCTTGAAGCTCCAACATCAGTGAAAGAAAATCCGCCTGCACCATGGGGTCCAGGGCTGTGGAGGGTTCATCCAGCACCAGCAGATCCGGATCGCAACTGAGAGCCTGGGCCAGCAATAGGCGCTGGCGTTGACCTCCGCTCAGTTCGTGGGGATAGCTTCGCAGGAAGGTCCGGTCTGTGGGCAGGCGCAGTCGTTCCAGGAGTGGCATGAGGCGCGTGATTGCCAAAGTGGTGGATTCGCCCAGATGGATGCCAGGTAGCAAAGCCAATTGATCTTGTGCCCGCATGAAGGGATTCAGGGCCTGAAGGGGGTCCTGGGGTACCCAGGCTAGACGACGGCCTCGGATGCGGTCCCGTGCCCGAGATGGCTTATCCAGATGAGTTTCAAAGGCTCTGATGGAACCTCCTGATTGTTGGACTCCTGCGGGCAATACTCCAAATAGCGCCTGCACCAGCAGGCTTTTCCCCGATCCTGATTCCCCCACCAGACCCAATCGGTCCCCGAGCCGGAGTTCCAGGCTGAGCGGAGCCAGGAGTTGGACCCCATCCACCCGCGCTAAGCTCAACCGATCCACCACAAGGGACATGGCATGAGGATGGCTTATGGAGGGTTTTTACGCGAAATGAATTTCGCCCCGCCCACATTCGCAGCATCCCTGACTCTTTTTCAGCCCTTGACGCACCTTAAATGAAGCGTACCTTCGGGTCATTCAGTCAGCTCGACTCAGAAAGACTACCCGCCTCGCTGAGGCGGCTTCTGGAGGCTTCTATGGATTTCCTGCGTCCTGATGTTCAAGAAAAACTCATGAAGGAACACTTTGAATTTCGAAAGCTCATGGAAGAGCACCGCGCCGCCGATGAACGGCTCGGACGCCTTCGCACCAAATCAAGGCTTTCCGCTCAGGAATCCCTGGAAGAAGTGGAACTGAAAAAAATCAAGCTTCGCGCCAAGGAACGCATCTATCACATCATTCAGGAAGTGAGCCGGGACCATTAGGGGCCGTTAGGGCTTAGCCAGTGTTTTTCTGGCCAAGCCCTTATGGCCTCTTATGTCGGCCAAAGGCCGACGCGATGGTTGATGCTTCATGGAATGTTGAAGGGAGAGGTGCTTACCCAGCTGTAGCCAGTGTTTTCTGGCCAAGCCCTTACGGCCTCTCCAGCTATCAGGCACAGTGTGCCTTCCTGCTCACTGCGTTCGCAGAGCCGGAGCTCTTTCTATCTTTGGTAGGCCGACTTAATCCCAGGTCCCCTGCCTTCCGGCCTTAACAGCTCCGATTCGTTTCTTCGATTCGATGCGCCGCTCCTTGCTTCCCTTGGAAGGTCGGGTTTTGTGGCGGGTTTTGGGTATCACTAGAGCCTGGGCGATGACGGCGATGGCCTTGGCTTGGGTATCTTCAATGTTTTTTGGCAGATCCCGGAAACGATCGCTGGTGATGATCCAAAGACCATCAGCATCCACCTGGTTACGGACCAGATGGTTCAAACGGGTGAGCGCCCCCTCATCCAAACCTTCGATTTGGTTCAGGTCAATCCGCAGTTCGGCCTTGCTGGAAACTTTGTTGACGTTTTGCCCGCCCGGCCCACCGCTGCGCACAGCCTTTAATTTTTGAGCCCGCTCGGGAACCACTACTCGATCGTTGACTTGAATCGGATCGGCCATGGGCGATGATCCCATGAGCCAGCTTAGTGCGGCCATGGTCTTAGGAAAAAATGAGAACCTGGCAGGCCACGCCAAGTATATAAAAAGCAGCGATGGCGTTAGCCTTATTCAAACGGCCATGACCACTCAAACCCTCGACCCCCTTGCTCTTGATCAGCTTCGTCCCTTCAAAGGCCATGATGGCGGCAGCCTATTGGGCAACCTCATCCAGGTCTATTTGGATCAGCTGCCCGGCCGTGTGGAAGGATTGCTGAAAGCCTATCAAGAGGGTGATGTGCATTCCGTTTTCAAGATCGCCCACATGCTGAAAAGCACCTCCGCAAGCTTGGGCGCTTACGCACTTCAAAACCTATGCCAGCGTTTCGAGGACTCGAGCCGCGAGGAGGATCTGTCGGGCATCGAAAGCTTGCTTGCGGTGTTTGAAGCAGAGACCTCCAAAGTAAAAACGGCGCTGCTGGATGAACAACAAAAGTTGGGGGCCGCACCAAAATGAGCACTGAATTGTATGCCTCCCAAGCCGTGCGGGCCTTCGAGGCTTGGCGCGGCGCACCCCGGCACCAGCGGCGGACATTGATCCAACTCTGGCGGGAGCACATCGCGCGATCAGCGGAAGAACTCGCTCGTCTCATTGCCCAGGAGACAGGTAAGCCCATCTCATTAGCCCGCGGAGAGCTCCAACGCGGACTCCTGACTCTGCAGGCCACCGAGGACGCACTTGCCAACTTTGGCGAGGAGGCGGTTCCCTACGACCTCATGGCGGGATCCCAAGGATGTCTGGCTAGGCTTCAGCGACTTCCGCGAGGACCGGTGTTGGCTATCACGCCGTTCAATTTCCCGGTGAATCTGGCCTTGCATAAACTGGCTCCAGCCATAGCCGCGGGTTGCAGCGCCGTCTGGAAGCCCTGTCCGCAAGCACCCCGTACTTCGCATCGCCTCTTCGAAACGTTTGAAGCAGTTCGGATCGCGGTCAAGGCTCCCGAACATCTCCTGCAGATCGCGGATGTGCCACCGGAGGAAGCCGAAACCCTGGCGCACGACCCACGGATCAGTGTGGTGACCTTCACCGGCAGCGATCGTGTAGGCCTCCACTTGAAGAGCAGCCTTGAAGGCAAGCCCCTGATTCTCGAACTGGGCGGCAATGCGGCGGTGGTCCTGGATGCGGGGATTGATGCCGTGAAGGCCGCGAAAGCCCTGGCTCACGCTGCGGTCGCAGCGGCAGGCCAGAGCTGCTGTAAGGCCCAGCGGGTCTATGTTCATGCAGAAGTGTGGAACGCCTTTGCAAAGGCCTTCGTGGCTGCGGTAACGGCCCTTCCCTGTGGTGATCCCATGGATGAGGCCACAGTGGTCGGGCCCCTGATCAATGAAGCAACTGCCGTTCGACTGGACGCCTCATTGGATCGTGCCATCCAGTCTGGAGCGGAGGTGCTGTTGCGGGGTACACGGAGCGGTGCGTTGTTGCCGCCCGCCATCCTCACGAATGTCCCTGAAAACGATCCGCTACAATGCGATGAGCTTTTTGGGCCCATCACAGTCCTGACCAAAGTGGCGACTTTCGAAGCTGGCCTGGACCGCGCCGCCGCTACGCGCTTTGGCCTCCGCGCTTCGGTCTACACCAGGGATTCTAGCCATGAACGGCTAGCCGAAGAAGTCCTTCGGGCAGGATGCGTATTGTTCAATCTGCCTCCCACTTTCCGCGTGGATGCCGCGCCCTTCGGCGGCCTGAAGTCCTCAGGGCAAGGTTTGGAAGGCCCCCGTTGGGCTATGGAATCTTATACAGAACCACGGCTGATCGTGCGGGGGCCGGTGGTTTGATTCTGTTGGGTGGCCCCGCCTTGACCTGATTAAGAATTTTCAATATTTATGGATGGTTTTTTACCGGGGTCTTGGTCCATCCGGTCCTCAATCACTCAATCACTCAATCACTCAACCCCTCAATCCCTCAAATCCTCGATGATTCCCCTTCTGGCCCGAAGCCTTTCCGATTTCCCACATTCACCCCCGCCAAGCCTTATTTGGCCTTCTTGAAGGGAATTTCCACAGCATGCCATTTGAGCAGGTAGAAACCTGGAATGGCCGGTTTCCACGCTGGAAGGCCGTGCGTTTCGAGGGCACGATCGTCCCCCCGCAGGCCTTGCGGCAGTTGGGCGGCAATATCAACGGTCCTTCCCTCATCCGGGTACCAGATTGGTTGCCTGGGGCACTGGGACGCTATTACCTCTACTTCGCCCATCACAGTGGCGATCACATCCGGCTAGCCTTTGCCGATGACCTGACTGGACCGTGGACCCTCTGGCGGCCGGGGACGTTGCATTTGAGCCAGACTCCCTGCCCAGGACATATTGCCTCCCCAGATGTCCATGTGGATGAGGATCGCCGGGAGATCCGCATGTACTACCACGGCTATGATCCCGCACCGAATCCATCGCGCCAGGTCAGTCTGGTGGCCAGATCCAAGGATGGTCTCCATTTTGAAAGCCTGCCGCAGGTCTTGGGAGATTCCTACTTCCGGGTACAACCTCTGGCGGGCAGCTGGCTGGCCATGGCGCGGGGTGGCAGGCTCTACCGGGCCATGGATGAGCTGGGTCCCTTTCAATCCGGTCCCAACCCCTTCGCATCCAGCGGGCGACCGCTCCGTCATGTGGCCCTGAGATGTGAGGCTGGATTATTGACGGTATTCCACTCACGGATTGGGGATGCCCCTGAACACATTCAGGTAAGCCACATCCCACTTACGGAAAATTGGACGAACTGGATTGCCTCAGACCCGGAATCTCTGCTCTGGCCTGAAAAAAAAGAGGAAGGGGCGGAGTTCCCGGTTCAACCATCGGTGTCCGGCCCCGCTTGGGGTCCCGTCCGGCAGCTTCGTGATCCTGCCTACTTCCGTGAGGGAGAACGGGAATACCTGCTTTACTCCTTGGCCGGAGAATGCGGCATCGGCTTAGCACGACTGTTGCCGTTAGATCCCGCTGGTTGACATCCGGTGGACCCGGGGAGCCGCCAATCGGGAGGTGGGATCGGTGTAGTTCTGCTGGTTGATATGGTGGAAGGGGCCATCTGATTTTGGAATCCCGAGGAAACCGCAAAGTTCCAGCCAACCATGGCCTGCTCCGAGGTCCATCTCCAAAAAGTTGGGCCGAGCCAGGAAGTGCGCGCGAATCTCCTCGTTGTGGCGCCGGTAGCCATCAATGAAGGCCTGCCGGGTGAACCGGGAAGCACCCAGGTGGGCCATGTAGACGGTCAGCATATAAGGTTTTTCGACGGTCACCCACCGGTGGACGGAGCGCCACCAGGCTTCTTCATCACGCACGGTCAGAATAAATTGGCTGCCAGGGAACGCGGCATCCAGGGCCCGGAAGGCGCCACACATATTCCATGGCCGGTCCTTGAAGGCGCGAAAATGTCGGGCTGCCTCGACCAATGGCTTGAAATTGCCACTGAACACCGCTGGGTAGAAGGGTGTGTCATCCAGGTCCCGGGGCGCGGCGAAAGGGAGGTAACCCGCTTCCCGCAAAGCTTTCGCCACAGAGGAAGTCCCAGTCTTGTTGAATCCGATACAGAAGACTTTCGGAGTAAGGTCCGGAGGCTGCAGAAGGGGCTCATGATTCATGAAAATTCCTGTGTCACATCAGTCTGTCCGGGTTCCTCCTGTGACAGCAAGGCGACAGCGTGTGGCTACCAAATTCCCTTGCGGAGTCCCCACAGCTACCGATAGCCTGCAATTCCCACCATGTCTGAAAACACTCTGGAATCAGAAAGCATCGAAATCATCCGCGAAGCGATCGCGGGGGCCGCGAATCCGGTCATGTTGTATTCCATCGGCAAGGACTCCTCGGTGATGCTGCACTTGGCCCGCAAGGCTTTTTTTCCGGCCAGGCCCCCTTTTCCGTTGCTGCATGTGGACACCACCTGGAAGTTCAAGGAGATGTACAGCCACCGTGAACGGATGGTGGCTGAATCCGGAATGCAGCTGCTTACCTACACGAATCACGCTGGCCAGGCAGCCGGAATCAATCCCTTTTCACATGGCTCGTCCTATTTCACCGATGTCATGAAGACGGAGGCACTCAAGCAGGCCCTGGATCTTCACGGATTCGACGTGGTCTTCGGCGGGGCCCGGCGGGATGAAGAAAAATCCCGCGCCAAGGAACGCATCTTCTCCTTTCGTTCCGCGGGCCATCGCTGGGATCCGAGAAAGCAGCGGCCAGAATTGTGGAATCTGTACAACACCCGCATACGGGAAGGTGAAAGCCTCAGGGTCTTCCCGCTTTCCAATTGGACCGAGCACGACATCTGGCAGTACATCCAGCGCGAGCAGATACCCATCGTCCCGTTATATTTCGCGAAGGAACGCCCGGTGGTTCTGCGTGGTGGAACCTGGATCCTGGTGGACGATGACCGCCTACCCCTTGAACCGGGCGAAGCGCCCCAGATGCGCATGGTGCGTTTCCGGACCCTGGGCTGCTACCCGTTGACCGGCGCCATTGAAAGTTCAGCGGCAACGCTGGAAGAGATCATCGCCGAGACTTTTCTGGCCCGTGTTTCAGAACGCCAAGGACGGTTGATTGATTCCGATCAGCCGGGCTCCATGGAGAAGAAAAAGCAGGAAGGGTACTTTTGATGGGCGACAGGCCTACTCTACGATTCATCACCTGTGGCAGTGTTGACGATGGCAAGTCGACTTTGATCGGGCGTCTTTTACACGAATCGAAGAACATCTTCGATGATCAGATGACAGCCCTGGAAAAAGACTCGCGGCAGTATGGGACCCAAGGCGACCGGATGGACCTTGCGCTACTCGTGGATGGACTCCAAGCCGAGCGGGAACAAGGAATCACCATAGACGTGGCCTATCGTTTTTTCGCCACTCCAAAACGAAGGTTCATTGTCGCCGATACCCCTGGCCATGAGCAGTACACGCGCAACATGGCCACGGGGGCCTCCACCGCGGAGCTGGCGATCATCCTGATTGATGCCCGAAAGGGCGTGCTGACTCAAACCCGGCGGCACACCCGCATCGTGGCGATGATGGGGATCCGGCATGTGGTACTGGCAATCAACAAGATGGACCTGATGGCATTCGATGAATCGGTCTTCAACGAAATTGTAGAAGTCTTCACTTCATTTGCCGCTGGCTTCAACTTTTCCACACTCCACGCCATCCCGCTCAGCGCGCTTGAGGGCGACAATGTGTTTGCGCGCAGTGCCCGGACTCCGTGGTATTCGGGTCCGACTCTTTTAGATTACCTGGATTCGGTCGTGACCATTCCAGAGGTAACCTCGAGGCCCTTCCGCATGTCCGTACAATGGGTGAACCGGCCGAATCTGGATTTTCGGGGATTCCTGGGCCGGGTGTCCCAGGGCGTGGTCCGAAAAGGGGATCGCGTGTGTGTTCTGCCTTCGGGGGTTACCAGCAAGGTAAAGGGGATCGTAGTCTGGCAGGGAGAGTTGGAACACGTGCAAGCAGGCGAATCCATCACACTGACTCTAGAGGATGAAGTTGATGTCAGCCGAGGGGACCTGCTCGTTTCTGTGGAGGCTCCCCCGCAAGTGGCTGATCAGTTTGAAGCCCATTTGTTGTGGATGTCGGAACACCCCCTCGTGGCTGGTCGCCCATACCTGATCAAGCTCCATTCCAAAGAAGTGTCCGGTACCGTCTCCTCCATCAAGTTCAGGGAAGATGTGAACACCGGTGCCCGCGTTGCCGCCAAATCCCTGGGACTGAACGAAATTGGGGTTGTGAATCTGAGTCTGGCTCAAAGAGTTGCGTTCGAGCCCTACGTCACCAACCGCGCCTTGGGTGGCTTCATCCTGATTGACAAACTGTCTCTTGAGACGGTTGGGGCGGGGATGATTGACTTTGCCCTGCGCCGGGCGACGAACCTCTACTGGCAGGCTCTGGAGGTGAACCAGCAAGCGCGGTCCGAACTCATGCACCAGCGCCCCTGCTGCATTTGGTTCACAGGACTATCCGGCGCAGGCAAATCCACCATTGCCAACCTGCTCGAACAGCGTCTGCATGCCGAAGGGCGCCATACCTTCATCCTGGATGGCGACAATATTCGCCATGGTCTGAGTCGGGACCTGGGATTTACCGAAGCGGACCGCGTGGAAAACATCCGCAGGATCGCCGAAGTCGCGAAGTTGATGACCGATGCTGGCCTGATCGTCTTGGTATCGTTCATCTCGCCCTTCCGATCCGAGCGGAAGATGGCGCGGGAATTGTTTGCGGATGGGAACTTCATCGAAGTCTTCGTGGATGCTTCTCTTGAGGAGTGTGAGCGCAGGGACACGAAGGGGTTGTACGCCAAGGCTCGGCGCGGAGAATTGCAGAACTTCACCGGTATCGACAGCAGCTACGAGGCCCCTGAAAAAGCGGAGGTTCACCTGCGGAGCGGAGCCGAATCGGCTGAGGCTTGCATGGAACGCATTCTTTTGAAAATGCGCTGAACCATGCATTGGATGGAGGTTGCTGCCGGCGCCCTGACGGGATTGATCGTGGGATTGACCGGAGTCGGGGGTGGAGCCCTCATGACTCCGATCCTGTTGTTGATCTTTGGGGTGGCCCCGGCGACTGCTGTAGGAACAGACCTCTGGTTTGCTGCCTTTACTAAAATCGCTGCCACGCGAATCCACCACGGGCATGATCTGATCGATTGGCAGGTGGTGAAGCGTCTCTGGGTGGGAAGCCTGACTTTTTCAGGCATGACTTTGGTATTCCTCAAATGGCACCCCCTTCAGGCAGGCGGTTTTCATTCCCTGAAACTGGCCATTACCGGGGCTGTGCTGGTGACAGCCGTTGGGCTGATGTTTCAGACCAGGCTTCATGAATGGGGCAGGCGGTTGCGCCTGAACGATGCGGAACGATTCAAGTCATGGCAGGCGCCTCTTACAATCCTGGCCGGAGCCGTGTTGGGGGTGCTGGTGACTTTGACCTCGGTGGGGGCTGGGGCGATTGGGGTCGTTTTCATGGTGCATCTCTATCCACTCCGTCTGACACCAGCCCGCCTGGTAGCCACAGATATCGTTCACGCCATCCCGCTGGCCATTTTTGCGGGGCTTGGCCATCTGTATGTCGGAAACGTGAATTTCGTGCTGCTCGGGAATCTGCTGTGTGGTTCTATTCCAGCGGTCATTGTCGGCGCGCTGCTCTCCTCCCGGCTACCACAGCCACTGCTTAGATGGCTCCTGGTGTGCGTGCTTCTGATGGTCAGCCTAAAGCTCTGGTTTTCGTGAGGATCGCCAGGCAGTTCCGCACCTGCGCCAGGCGCGCATCCGGCGTATTTCTACCCCGTATATATCACTAAGTTAGCCCCCCCGGTCATCATGGAGTCATGGCACGCATGACTCGCGCAGACGCATGGATGAATCCTTGGCCCAAGCGGCTCTTTAAATGGGGACTCCTGGTTCTGACTCTTCTAGCTTGGAAATTGGTGTGGATCTATGGACCAGGTGTAGCAGGCAGCGCCAGTGGCAAAAGCAACGCCGCACCGGCGATTTTCAAGGTCCATGCAAAAATTCTGCTGAAATCCGGTCTCGGATATCCGCGTCAGGTGGAGGCCAGCATTCCGCCTCCCGAGGCAGGCTCCAATACTTCTGCCCAATTGCAGCTCATGAAATTCTGGGATGGCAAAAACTGGGGCCCCGAGGCTCTTCGCATCGGTCATGTGGAAGGCCGTTCCCTGAAAGTTCCCGCGGGCCAACTGGTTTTTGTGGATGTGCTCGAAGTCACACCCGCAAGGGACTACAACGGTCCTGTGCTGTGCCAAGTGGATTACCGAGTGCGATGGGACTTCAACGAAACCGCGAGAGACCTCTTCGCGAAGCGTCAGCTCATCAATCTGCGCCTTCCCAAAGGCCTTGGAAGTAGTTCGCCGGGGCAGGAACTTTCCAAACAAGTCACCTTGGAGCGCGTGGCCTGGTGGGGCCCCCAGTGGATTCTGCAAGACGCCGCCCAGTGGCAGGCCGCAGAACCAGGGCGGCCATCAGAAGGCCTGGCCTGGCTTCCATGGCTTTTTTGAGGTTCCGAGGTTCCCATGCCACTCTCCTTTCCCTTTCAGCGCGGACAACTTGTAGTGGTGGTATTGACCGCGCCGCGACAGAAAATCTGGGGTCGGATCCTGGGGCTGGAGACCGCAGGAATCGCGGTCCGTGGCATTGACATCGCCCCCTGGGAAGATGTGCTGACTTTGGTGAAAAGCAGCCACGCGAATCAGGTGGCCTTGGACACGCGCTTCGTCCCCATGTACCGCATCGAGCAGATGTATCTGGACGAAGCCAGCTCAGGTGTGCCGAGCCTGGGGGATGTATTCAAAGAGCGGACGGGATTGGATCCTATGGAATTCCTGGCGGACCTTGAGCCGCCTAGGAGGAAGCGACGATGAATGCCAATTATGAAAGCTGGATGTTAGCGTTCCGCCAGCGGGCCAAGGCGCTGGCACGGCATATCGTGTTGCCGGAAGGCCGTGATGATCGGACGCTGAAAGCTGCTGCCACGCTGCATTCCATGAACCAATGCAAGATCACGCTGCTGGGTTCCCATGACTCGATATCCGAGCGCGCGCAGAAACTGGATCTGGATCTCACCGGCATTTCCATCCTGGATCCGGAGTGTGACGAGCTCACCGGTGAACTGGCTGGAGCTTTCTGGGAATTGCGTCGGCACAAAGGCATCACCGAACAGTTGGCTCTCGAAGCACTGCGGGAGCCACTTTGGTTCGGCGGCATGATGGTCAGGCTGGGCTTGGCTGATGGCTTCGTGGCGGGGGCGTTGAACACCACGGCGGAGACGGTGCGGGCCTGCTTGCAAACGCTTGGTCCAGCACCTGGAATCACGACCGTATCCAGTTGTTTTTTGATGATCCATCCCGATGAACAGTTCGGCGAGCGGGGCGGACTGATTTTCAGCGATTGCGCGGTGGTGCCGGATCCAACCGTGGAGCAGTTGGCGGATATAGCCCAGGCGGCGGCTTTGAGCGCACACCGTATTCTTGGAGTAGAGCCCCGCGTGGCTTTTTTAAGCTTTTCCACCAAAGGTAGCGCTGAGCATCCCAAGGTAGAAAAAGTGCGTGCGGCCCTTGAACTCCTCAAGGCGCGGGCACCGGGGATTTGCGCGGATGGCGAATTGCAGATGGACACGGCACTCATCCCAAAAATCGGTGTGAGCAAAGCACCGGGCTCACCAGTGGCAGGCCACGCCAATGTACTTATCTTTCCTGATCTTGATGCAGGCAACATCGCCTACAAGACCGCTGAAAGGCTGGGGGGCGCCGCAGCCCTGGGCCCACTCCTGCAGGGACTTTCAAAACCAGGCAACGATTTGAGCCGCGGCTGTACTGAGAGCGACATCGTGGATGTGGTTACGCTGACAATTTTGCAAAGCGCCGTATGAGGAAATTGAAAAAATTCGCGCTCTTCATTTCCGGCGGCGGCGGCAATGCGCTGAACCTCGTGAGGGCCTGCCTGGAGGGTCGAATTCCCGCCGAGCCCACCCTGGTGGTGGCGTCGAAGGAAACTGCGCCAGGTGTCCTGAAACTGAGGAATGAAGGGCTCAGGGTGGTCATTTTGGATCCCAAGGACGCAGCCAGTGATGAAGCCTATTCCAAGGTCTGCTTAGAGGTCGCGGCGGCCTCCGGCGCCGAATTCATCGCTTTGGCCGGGTGGCTACGCAAGCTGGTCATTCCCCCAGAATGGGAAGGGCGGATCCTCAACATCCACCCCGGGCTTTTGCCCCGTTTTGGTGGCCCTGGAATGTATGGTTTGCGCGTTCATCAAGCTGTATTGGCATCTGGTGAAAAGGAATCCGGCTGCACGGTCCACCTGGTGGATAACGAATTGGATCATGGGCGAAAGCTCGCGGAAACGCGCATTCCGGTGCTGCCCGGAGAGTCCCCAGAATCACTGCAGCAGCGCGTCTATGCCGAGGAAATGGAACTCTATCCAAAAGCCTTGGCGGAATACCTGAAGGTAATCCAGTAGTCCTTTTTGCGGAGCACCCATGCTCGTCCTCGTTTTAAATTCCGGTTCCTCCTCCCTGAAGTTCAACCTTTTTGATATGACCAATGAGTCGCTTTTGCTGGATGGCATGGCTGAGCGAATCGGCGTGGACGGAGCCTTCCGCTGGAGCGCCGGAAAAGAAAATGAAAGCATTCAGCTTCCCTTGCCGGACCACGAGACAGCGCTGCGCGAGGTTCTGGAGGTGGTGACGCGGATCGTACCTCAAGGTCGGCACATCAATGCCGTGGGTCATCGCGTGGTGCATGGCGGGCCGAAATATGGGGAAAGCGTACTCATCACCGATGAAGTATTGGCGGACATCGAATCCTATGCCCTTTACGCGCCGCTGCATAATCCTCCCAATGCGCTGGGAATCCGCGTGGCGCGCCATACCTTCCCCGATATCCCCCACATCGCTGTCTTTGACACGGCCTTCCACCACTCCATTCCTGATTACGCACGGATCTACGGAATCCCCTACGAGTTGAGCCAGAAATACGGCATCCGGCGATATGGATTTCATGGCAGCAGTCATGCCTTTGTGGCAGCCCGCACTGCAATTCTGTTGGCCCGGCCGCTGCGCAGCCTGAAGCTCGTGACCTGCCACATTGGCAACGGCACTTCGGTCTGCGCCGTACTCCAAGGTCATAGCATGGACACCAGCATGGGCATGACACCCTTACAGGGCGTCATCATGGGAACCCGCTGTGGCACATTGGATCCAAGCATCGTGGACCTGCTCATCGAGAAAGAACATCTCGATTACCGTGCGATCACAGACCTATTGAACAAGAAGTCCGGGCTCCTGGGTATCAGCGGCGTATCAAGCGATTTCCGGGAGATCGAAATCGCGGCGGACGAAGGCAGTATGCGGGCAACCCTGGCAAGGGATCTGCTTACCTATGATGTGCGGAAATTCATCGGCAGTTACATCGCGGTACTGGACGGTGTGGATGCCATCACCTTTACGGCTGGCATTGGTACCAATAGCCCCCGGTTGCGCGCCGAAGTCTGCCGCCACCTGACCTATTTGGGCCTGGCACTGGATCACGAGGCCAATGTTGAGGGAACGGGTGAAAGACTCATCTCCACCCCCGATTCCAAAGTTGCTGTGGCCGTGGTACCCACAAATGAGGAATTGATGATCGCAAGGGAAACGGTGAAGTAAGGGCTATGAGCTCACCGCTTTCTTACAGCCCATCCTCCAGCTCGAATTCCGGGTCTGGAAACGAGAGGATATCTGGCCCGTCTTTGGTGATGGCGATGGCGTGCTCAAACTGGGCGCTCAAGCCACCATCCTGAGTACGCACGGTCCAACCGTCGGCCTCGACAATACACTTCTGGGAACCTGTATTGAGGATGGGTTCGATGGTGATCGTCATGCCAGGCTCCATGCGGAAACCCGTTCCGGGGCGCTGGTCGGCGTAGACCACTTGGGGGTCTTCATGCAGATCCCGCCCGATGCCATGGCCGATGTATTCGCGTACGATGCTGTAGCCACGCTCTTCCGCGAAATTCTGCACCGCGGTGGCCATGTCGCCAAGCCGCAGTCCAGGCCTGCACTGCTCGATACCCACGAACATGGCGAGTTGGGTCGTCTGGATCAGCCTCTGCGCTTCCTCGGATATCTGGCCCACCCCCACGGTCAGGCAGGTGTCGCCGTTATAGCCATCCAAGCGACAACCACAATCAATGGCGATGACATCGCCATCCTGAAGGATGTAATGCGTCGGAATGCCATGGACAACTTTGTCGTTCACCGAGGTGCAGAGTGTGCCAGGGAAGCCGTGATAGCCCTTGAAATTGGGCACTGCGCCGTGCTTGCGGATAAAAGTTTCAGCGATCTTGTCCAGCTCCAGTAGGCTTACACCTGGCTTGGCAGCCCTGGCTGCCGTGCGGAGCGCATTGGCAGCGAGGCGACCCGCCGTCCGGAGTTTTTCGATTTCTTTGCGGGACTTGTAGCGGATCTGTTCACGGTAAAGCAAGGAAGGCTCCTGAGTCTCAGTGTAACTGGTGAGCCCAGACTTCGCCGCAAGATTGGCCGACAAGGATAACTCCGGTCTCCGCAGCCTTCAGTCAAGAATTGAGAGTCAAGAATCTCGTCTCTTTTTTGCCTTCGGTCTTCGTTTTAATGAACCGTTTACGTGAATAACGGCATGACGTAGCGCATGATGGCACCTGCCAGGAAGGCACAGGTGGGAATGGTCAACACCCAGGCCACCAGGATATTGCCGGCCACGCCCCAGCGCACGGCGGAGACGTTCATGCTGGCGCCCACACCCATAATGGCGCCGCTGATGACGTGGGTGGTACTCACGGGAATGCCGAAGTGGGCGGTGGCGAACAGCACGATGGCGGCCGAGGTCTCCGCGGCAAAACCATGAATTGGTTTCAGCTTTACGATCTTCGTGCCCATGGTCTTGATGATTTTCCACCCGCCGGAAGCGGTGCCGAGCGCCATGGAGGTGGCGCAGGCGATCTTCACCCAGAGTGGCACGGCGACATGGGCGCCATGGGCTTCCAGCTTGCCGAAGGTGATCAGTGCGAGCGCGATGATGCCCATGGATTTCTGCGCGTCGTTGGTGCCATGGGTGAAAGCCATGGCTGCGGCGCTGATGAGCTGAAGCTTGCGGAAGCCCACGTTCACACGACGGGCGGCCATGCGGCGACAGATCCATAAAATGCTGATGATCAGGATCATGGCGATGAAAAAACCCACGACCGGCGAAACCACCAGGAAAATGCCCACTTCTTTCAGCTTGGTGGTATGCAAGGCTCCGCGCCCCGCGTGAGCCACCACCGCGCCTGCCAGCCCGCCCACCAGCGCATGGCTGGAACTGCTGGGGATGCCGAAATACCACGTGATGAGGTTCCAGATGATGGCGGCGATCAGCGCGGCCATGACCACGCCCGGCACCACGATTGCAGGATCCGCGATGCCCTTGGCAATGGTGGTGGCAACTTCGGTACCCAACAAGGCGCCCAGGAAATTCAAAACTCCGGCCATGAGAATGGCGTTGCGGGACGACAATACACCCGTGGAAACCACCGTGGCGATGGCGTTGGCGGTGTCGTGGAAGCCGTTGATGTAGTCAAAGGCCAGGGCCAAAATCACGATGGTTATGAGTGCGATCACCATCGCTCAGGCATTCCTCATGACGGTGCTGCCGACTACCTGTGCCACCAGTTTGATGTCATCAGTGGCTTGCTCGAGAATGTCGAGAATTTCCTTCCACTTGATCAATAGAATGGGGTCCTTGGGATCCTCGAAAATCTGGGCCAGGGCGGAGTGGTACACGGAGTCTGCCTGGTTTTCCAAGGCATGGACGTGGCGGATGCGGCGACTGATATCTTTGCCGTCCGACATGGCGCGAAGACTCCTGATGAGCTGCACGACTTCCACCGCGCCCTCCACCGCGAGACTGCTGAGCTCCATGGCTGCCGGGAGTACCGTCTCAATACGGTAGAGCACAAAGCGCTCTGTCACCGCGTCAAGATGGTCCACCACATCATCCAGACAGTGGGCCAAGGCCATGATGTCCTCCCTTTCCAGGGGGGTCACGAAAGTCAGGTTCAGCCGGTCCAGGATGTCATGGGTCAGTTCATCGCCTTTATGTTCCAGTTCTTTCATTTCTCGCCGCAAGTCGGCCCAGGTGGTCACGTCGCCGGATCGTAAACCCTGGTCGAAGAATTGGGCCGAGGCCAGCACATTGGCGGCGGCTTCATCCAATAGATCAAAGAACACCATTTCACGCGGCTTCAGCCAGCGCATAACCGCATTAAGGCTCATCCGTTCTCCATTCCAAGCAAGCAAACGCTTCTAGTTTGCCGTGTGAACGGAATGTAACAAAGAAGTAAAAAAACCGGATGGTGGGGCTGGGGTAAATGACCTAGGGCCAATCAGTATCAGCCATGTGTCAATAGCTCATTGTTCCTAGCAATCACCCGTCCACACTGCCCAACCGGTACCCCACGCCCACCACAGTCTCGATAAGGTTGGCGGAGTCACCTAGCTTGGCGCGAACCCGACGAACGTGAGCGTCAATGGTCCGGCTTTCGCCGAGGTATTCCAGACTCCAAACCTGCTGAAGAATTTTTTCACGACTCAGCACGCGGCGGGGGTTTTTCAGGAAGTAGGCCAGCAATTCAAATTCCCGTCGGGTGAAATCAAGTGATTCCCCATTCACCCTTGCCACATGCATATCCAAGTCAACGGAGATGGGTCCAAAGGCGAGCATCTGGCCCTTCGCGGTTTCATCCAGGAAGGATGCGCGGCGAAGGATCGCCCGGATGCGCGCAAGCAATTCTCGCGTTGAAAAAGGTTTGGAAATGTAGTCATCGGCGCCCAATTCCAGACCTAACACCCGGTCAATTTCCTCAGAGCGGGCAGTGACCAGCACCACGGGAAGTGAACGGAAAGCAGGGGTATTGCGGATAGTACGGAGCACGTCCAGCCCGTCCATGTCCGGGAGGGACAGGTCCAGCAAGGCCACATCCAGCTTGGTTCCATGGCCGGCCGAAGTCTGCTGCAGTAGACGCAGCGCATCCTTCCCGTTCTCGAAGGCGCTCACCGCGAAGCCCTCACGCTGAAGGTGTTGTTCCATCCCCAGCCGGATGTCCGAGTCGTCTTCCAATAGCAAGATATGGGGCATCAGAAGCCTTTCGATTTGCGGATTGTTGCTGCGCCTAGGGCGCAAGGATTACCCTTCAACTTTCAGTCTGATCTTTTCCAGCCTGCAGATAGGTGTGCTTCACGTTCACGCCTTCCAGGATGAACAATACTTCCTCGGCGATGTTCGTGGCCTGGTCGGCGATGCGCTCCCAGTTCTTGATGACGATGATGAGATTGCTGGCCCGCTCGATGCACATGGGGTCCGCCAGCATGATGCGCAGCAAGTCCTTGTAGATCTGGACATAGATCGCGTCCACCTTGTCATCATCGGCGATGACCTTACGAGCCAACTCGGCGTCGCCTCTAACGAAGGCATTCACGGCCTCTCTCACCATGCCCCGGGTTTCCCCGGCAAGGCGTTCAAGGGCATCTCCGGCCAGGACCGGTGGATGGATGTAGAGCACCCGGCGGGCGATGTTGCAGCAATGGTCGCCGATGCGCTCGATCTCAGGGATGATCTTCAGGCTTGAGGCGATGAGCCTCAAATCCGTGGCAATGGGGGAACGCAGGGCGAGCAGATCGATGCAGGCCTGGTCAAGCTTCAATTCCTGTTCGTCCACCAGGCGGTCCAACGCTTTGACTTGTTCAGCTTTGGCAGCGGAGCCCTCGCTCACGGCCGCCTTGGAAAGGTCGATCATCTCCTCGACCTGGCCGGCCATGGCCATCAGGCCATCGCGCAAGTCCTGCAATTCAGAATCAAAATGGCGAACCATCAGCCAAACCTCCCTGTGATGTAGTCCTCGGTGGTGCGTTCTCTTGGATTGGTGAACATCTTTTCAGTCAGACCTGATTCGATCAGCTTTCCAAGCCAGAAAAAAGCTGTGAAATCCGAGGCTCGGGCGGCCTGCTGCATATTGTGGGTCACAATCACGATGGTGAATTTCTTTTTCAGTTCGAAGATCAATTCTTCGATACGGCTGGTGGCGATCGGATCCAGAGCCGAGCAGGGCTCATCCATCAATAGCACTTCGGGGTTCACCGCCAGGGCCCGCGCGATGCAGAGACGCTGTTGCTGCCCGCCGCTCAGGCTCAAGGCAGATTCCCTCATGCGGTCTTTCACTTCGTCCCACAGGCCAGCAGCCTGGAGGCTTGACTCGACAGCCTCGTCCAGAATCCGCCTGTCTCGGACTCCCTGGATTCGAAGACCGTAGGCCACGTTCTCGTAAATGGATTTCGGGAATGGATTGGATTTCTGGAAGACCATCCCCGTCCGTTTTCGGAGAGAGATGACATCCACGCCGGGCTCATAGATATTCGAATCACCGATGCGCACTTCGCCATCGATCCTGACGCCTTCGATGAGATCGTTCATGCGGTTGAGACATCGCAGCAGCGTGCTCTTACCACAACCCGAGGGACCGATGAAAGCCATGACGGTATTTTTAGCAACTTTCAAATTGACATCGAACAGCGCCTGTTTGCTGCCATAGAAAAGATTGAGACCTTCCACGGTCAACATGGTTGGCGATGTGAGCACAGCCGCGTTTGTAAGCGGCAGGTCCGCCAATCTGGCGGCGGGTGCAGGGGCGGCCACCGCCGTTGGCTCAGCAGATGTAACCGGCTCCGGCACTATTCTGGGATCATCGATTTCCATTTGAGCTCCAGATTGCATCAGAAAGTGCTCCCACCCAGGCGCGCCCTCAATTTGCGGCGGAGCCTCAGGGCGACAAGATTCAGCATGACCACGACGAACAGCAGCAGTAGGGCCGTCATGAATACCATGGGCTTGGCGGCTTCACTGTTGGGGCTCTGAAAGCCCACATCGTAGATGTGGAAACCGAGGTGCATGAACTTCCGGTCGAGATGCAGGAAAGGGAACGAGCCATCCAGAGGCATGGCAGGGGCGAGCTTGACAACGCCCGTGAGCATCAGTGGCGCGACTTCCCCCGCCCCCCGGGACATGGCCAGAATCAGGCCGGTAAGAATACCCGGGGCGGCACCTGGCAGCACCACATTCCAGATGGTCTGCCATTTGGTGGCGCCCAAGGCCAGGCTCGCCTCCCTTTGATTTCGGGGGACCGCCGCCAGGGCCTCTTCCGTGGCCACCACCACCACGGGCACTGTGAGCAAAGCCAGCGTGAGCGAGGCCCAGATGATGCCGCCTGTGCCGAAAGTTGGCGTGGGCAGCTTGGATGAATAAAAGAGTTGGTCAAGAGTGCCGCCCACGGCGTAGACGAAGAAACCCAGACCGAATACACCGAAAACGATCGAGGGGACCCCGGCCAGATTGTTCACCGCCACGCGGACTGCGCGCACCAGAAGGCCATCCTTGGCGTATTCCCGTAGGAAAAGCGCGGTCACCACACCAAGGGGAACCACCAGCATGGACATGATCAGCACCATCATCACGGTGCCGAAAATGGCGGGAAAAATTCCACCTTCCGTGTTGGACTCCCGCGGGTCGTCCGCAACGAATTCCCAAAGCCGGGAAAAATAAAGGCGAACCTTTCCAAACCAGTTCAAATCATTGGCAGGCACGATGCGCACGATGCCCCCAAGGGGGATTTCCTTGGTCTTGCCATCCACTGTGAGCAAGGTGACCGAAATGGTTTTTACTTTTACCCTTAATTGATCCAGTTCTGTCTGGAGTTGGTCGTATTGAGATTTTAGGCTCTGCTCCTTCTGTTCGAGAGCCGCCCGGGCCTTGGCGCTGCTCTCGGATTCCATGGTTCGGCGGCAGTCTTCTAGCTTTCGATTCAGATCTCCGACCGCGCCTTTCTCGATCTTGCGGATCTGGGCCTGCAACTTGTTCATGGCCGGAAGACGGCGCTTCACTTCTTCGACCGCAGCGCCTGCTATGGCAATGGGCTGGCCATCCTGCGTGATATCCCGGATGCTTCCGAAGAAGGCTCCGTTTTCGAGCCGCTCGATCAGCAGGGCATCTTTGGGTTCTTGGCGTCTGCTGATCTCCGCGGCCTTGAACCATTTGAAATCCTGGCCATAAATATCCCGGTTGCCTACGCGAAATTGAACCTTGGCGGGTTCCGTCCCAAACGGTGCCTCATAGGAGGTGATCTCGCCGAGAACCTCGCCCTCAGGCCCATGGACCTGGACCAGGGCTTGGGGCCAGAAAACCACCAGACCCTTCGCAGCTATGAATCCGACCAGGCCCACGATCATCAGCAGACAGATGGACAGCATGGTGCCTGAGAACCAAATGAAGACGTTTCCGCGTCGGAGCCATTGCATGAATAGCTTCATCAGAAGGTCTCGAAGCGTTTGCGCAGGCGCTGGCGGACTAGTTCTGCGATGGTGTTGAGAACGAATGTGAACGCGAAGAGCAGCAGGGCCGCCAGGAACAGCACGCGATAAAGGGAACCGTGCAGAGGCGCTTCAGGTATTTCAACCGCGATGTTGGCAGCCAAGGTGCGCATGCCATTGAAAGGGCTCCAGTCCATCACCGGCGTATTTCCTGTGGCCATGAGCACGATCATGGTTTCGCCGATGGCACGGCCCAGGCCCACCATGACCGCCGAGAAAATGCCGGGACTCGCGGTGGGCAAGACCACACGCCAGGCGGTTTGCCAGGGAGACGCTCCGCAGGCCAGGCTGGCGCTCGTGAGGGACTTGGGCACGGAGTTCAAGGCATCTTCACTAATGGTGAAGATGATGGGAATCACGGCGAAACCCATGGCGAAACCCACCACCAGGCTGTTGCGCTGATCGAAGGTGATACCGTGGGCCGATTGGAGCCATGCGCGGTAGCTGCCACCAAGAAAAGCACGCTCGAACCAAGGACCCGTTTGGTAGGCCACGAATAGGCCTAGGATCAGTAACGGCGCCACCCAGATGACTTCCCGGCCGTCGCCCCAGATGGTGCGCCATTTCTGCGGCAGTCGACTCCAAAACGGGATGAGAAGCAGCATGCAAAATAAGGTTGCGAAGGGAAAGAGCAGCAATTCCACCGCGATCTTTTCAAAGAGTGGTGCCAGCACCAGGCCAGCAAGAAAGCCCAAGACCACCGAAGGCAGGGCGGCCATGATCTCCACCGCGGGCTTGATGGTGTTGCGCAAATTCAGGCTGGCGAATTGGCTGGTGTAGAGCGCGGCGAAAATGGCCAGAGGCAGTGCGAAAAGCATCGCGTAAAGCGTGCCTTTCAGCGTGCCGAAAATCAAGGGCATCATTCCGAACTTCGGTTCGAAATCATCGGTGCCACCGGTGCTCTGCCAGACGAAATCAGGCTTCTCGTAACCTTCGTAGTGGACCTTGCCCCAAAGGCTTTTCTGGCTGACATCGGCATGGGGCGCGCTTAGGCTCCAGGAACGGACCCGACCATCGGTGGTGCCCACGAGAATCAGGTCGCCACGGGGCGCGATGGTTGCCTGGGTAGCTTGATCAACCATCACGCTGAACAGCCTTCGCTCTGTCGTCAAGTGGTCCACGACCACCTGAGTGGAAGTCCAGGCCAGGAACCGCTTGTCCCTGAGGCCGTAAGTGAATCCGAGCACCTCGCCATCGAGTGCTGGAAAAGCATGGAATGGCTGAAGCTGGAAGACCTCGTTCACCCGGACTTGTTGGTAGGCTGCCAGCTTGCCTTTGGCGCCGCCCACCAGGAGCGATGTCCCACCGATGGTGAAACCCAATGAACTGATGGGCTCGCCGAATTCGGAGCGCGTCAGCAGTTCAGGCTCCCCTTCCATCTTGAAATCCAGGATCGCGCCTTCCTGGGTGCCGACGTATAACGCCCGCGCGTCCAGGTTCCAGATGGCGCAGGTGGCGTTCAGCCCGGATGGCAGCGGCACCAGCTTCAGCGCGATGGGTTGCGTCTCGTCCAGGGAGGCTTCCAGCCATGCCAGACCAGAGGAAGTCGAGGCCACAACACGCAGGGTTCGACCACCGCCCAGGCCAGTACCTTCAGTGAGCCTGAAGGAAAGCAATTTCTGAATCGCGCCCAGGACGGGCACGGAACCTTGCCAGTTAGGCTCCAGGGTCCAGTTGGCGGGATTGTTTTCTCCCGACGGTTTGGCCCATTTCAGAGCGCCCGCGGTCAGCTTCCCGTCTTCGCCCTGCACCAGCAGTTCTCCCCGGGGTTGCAAGGGCGTGTGGGATAACCATGGCCGTTTGGGGCCATCCGTAGAGGTGGAAAGCAGATGGCCATCTGGAAGGCGATGGACGTGCAGGCCTTCCCGTGGTGAAACCAGCACCGCAGCCTTCCCGGATTCATCCAAAAGCAAGCCTTGGGAGGGAGGCAGCTTGAAGGCGCTCAATGCGGCAGATGAGGGCGGTTTGAAAAGGGGCAGGGCCTCTTTTGCGATGAAGACCATCATTCCCAGCACCGCCGCGATGATGGTAAGCCCACCCACGGAGATGACTCCGGCCATGAGACGGTCAACCAGACGCGCCCGCTTCTGGACCCGGTGGCTTTCCTGATTCTCTTGGTTTGGGTGAGTCATTCTGAAATAGGCTCTTAGTTGAGCTTCTTCAATTCAGTGGTTTCCATCGCAGCGGTAAGGGGCAGATAGCCATCCTTCACCACGATTTCCTGGCCTTCCTTGCTGAGGACGAACTTGATGAATTCCTTGGTGAGCGGAGCGATGGGTTTCTTGGGATTGTGGTTGATGTAGACATAAAGGAAGCGGGCCATCGGGTATTTGCCGTTGAGGGCGTTCTCATAGGTGGCGGGGAAAGCCTCACCGTTGTACTTCTTCTCATCGGCGAGCGGCACGGCGCGCACGCCGGAAGTGGCATAGCCGATTCCCGAATAGCCCACCGCACTCTTGTCGCTGGAGACGCTCTGAACCACAGAGCTTGATCCCGGCTGTTCCTTGACAGTGTCCCGGTAATCGCCTTTGAAGAGTGCATGCTCCTTGAAGTAGCCATAGGTTCCGGAGGCGCTGTTGCGGCCGTAAAGCGAAATTGGCGTGGTGGCCCATGCTCCCTTCAGTTTCAGATCTCCCCAGGTCTTGATGTCCTTTGAGTGCCCGCCCTTGCGGGTCTTCGAGAACATGGCATCGACTTCCTGCAAGGTCAGGGATTTGATCGGGTTGTCCTTGTGGACGAACACAGCCAGCGTATCGATTGCGACAGCGATCTTGGTGGGCTTGTAGCCGTACTTCTTCTCGAATTGGTCAAGCTCTTCACTCTTCATCTCGCGGCTCATGGGACCCAGCTGGGAGGTGCCTTCGATCAGCGCTGGAGGCGCTGTGCTGGAGCCTTTGCCTTCCACCTGGATCTTCACATTCGGATACTGTTTGCCAAATGATTCGACCCAGAAAGTCATGAGGTTGTTCAAGGTGTCGGAACCGATGGAATTCAGGTTTCCTGAGATGCCGGAAGTTTTTTTGTAGGCTGAAAGTTTGGCGTCAACTTTCACGGCCTGGGCGAAGGCGCCGCCGGAGACGATGAGGGCCAGGGCCAAAGCCATACGTTTGCGCATGAAATGCTCCTATGGGACCCAATCAGATTCCCGGCTCAAGGGAAAGGCCGTTGGGATTCCGTGTAAAAACTCTGTAACGGGGATGAGGCAAGGAGCTTGAGCTTATGGCTTCAACTCCCGCCACCGCCCCTCGGGTGCATGCGGTCATACAGTTCCCTCAACCGGGCCTGATGCACATGGGTGTAGATCTGTGTCGTGCTGATGTCGGCATGGCCGAGCATGGCCTGGACGCTGCGGAGATCGGCACCATGATCGAGCAGATGGGTGGCGAAGGCATGTCTAAGCACGTGGGGACTGATGGCTTCCCGTCGGATGCCCGCTTGCACCGCAAAGGCTTTCAGCATTTTCCAAAAATGTTGGCGGGTCATGGGCTCGCCGCCTTTGCCTACAAATAGCGCATCAGACGCGGGCTTGAACCCCGGGCGGAGGGCGAGCCAACGGCGGATCCAGTGTTCGGCGCCTTCGCCGAAAGGAATGAGCCGTTCTTTCCGACCTTTGCCCATGACCTTGACGAAACCTTCATCCAGATAAACCCGCAGCGCCGAAAGCGTGGCCAGTTCGGTGACGCGAAGGCCCGAGGCATAGAGCAATTCGATCCAGGCGCGATCACGTACCCCTATGGGGGTGTTCAGATCCGGTGCGTTGAGCAGCGCTTCCACCTGGGCTTCGCTGAGGGTTTTCGGCAGAATGCGTGGCGGGTGCGGCGCCCTCACAACGGCTTCGGGACCCGCGGCACCCGCGCCTTCCAGCCGCATGAAGATGAGGAATTGCCGCAGTGCTGATGAGAGTCGCGCGATGCTGCGGGGAGCCTTGCCCTCCGCATGCTGAGTCACAAGAAAGGCTGTAATGCGGTCCCGGTCCAAGTCAGAAGGGGATATTTCCCGTTCGATGGCCCAGGCCGCCAGGAAACGCAGATCCGAGAGATAGCCCGACACCGAATTGGCCGCAAGTCCCCGTTCAACCGCCAGATGCACCTCGAATTCCTGCAAAGATGCGGCCCAGCCGAGGGGCCAACCGCCTTCGGGTTCTTCGATGAGGGGTGAACGGGGCATGGGGAAAGGCTACTCGGGTTGCAGATCCCTACTTGGAACAAACGCAAGGCCGTGATAATCTCCTCAAGTTCAAGTTCAGGAGAACCCAATGGCAGAAATCCATAAGAAGGTCATCGCGATCATCGCTGAGCAGCTTGCCAAACCGGAAGATTCCATTACCGAAGGCAGCAATTTTGTGGATGACCTTGGGGCTGACAGCCTTGACACCGTTGAAATCATCATGGCCATCGAAGAAGCCTTTGGCCTTGAGATTCCCGAGAGCGAGCAGGAGAAGATCCATACCGTGGGCGATGCGATCGCTTACATCGAGAAGCACCACAAGGGCTGATCTGTTTCCCCATCTTAAAGCGCCGCATGGAACTTGAATCCGTGCGGCGCTTTTTAGTTGGCTCTGGGCGGTAAGCTGAAGGCTAAAAGAGCCGCACAACCCAACACCCACATCAGCCCATCAGTTGAGGTACACGCCATGAGCCTAAACACCAGCCGCCGCCGCGTCGTCATCACCGGCATGGGCACCATCAATCCATGTGGGAACAGTGTCCCGACCACATGGGCGAATCTGATCGCAGGGAAATCGGGCATCGGCATCATTGATCGCTTTGATGTGAGCGAGTACGCCTGCCGGATCGCGGGCCAGGTGAAGGACTTCAATCCCGACGACACCATTGATAAAAAAGAACAAAAAAAGATGGATATCTTCATCAAGTACGCCATGGCCGCCGCCTTTGAAGCCATGACGGACGCAGGGTTCGCGGACCAGGATATGCCCAAGGCCGAACGCGAGATGTTCGGTGTGCTCATCGGTTCGGGCATCGGCGGCCTCAGCACCATCTGGGACGAAGCCAACGGCTACCGCGGCCCCCGCCGCATCAGCCCCTTCTTCATTCCGAGCCTGATCATCAATCTCGCATCTGGGTTCGTGTCCATCCGCCATGGCTTGCAGGGCCCGAACAGCGCCGTAGCCACCGCCTGCGCCACCGGCACCCACGCCATCGGGGATGCTTCCAGGCTCATCATGCACGGCTACGCGGATCGCATGGTGGCCGGGGGCGCTGACAGTGTCATCACCCAGCTGGGCGTGGGGGGATTCTCCGCCATGCGCGCCCTCTCCACCCATAACGAGGAACCTGAAAAAGCCAGCCGCCCCTTCGATATGGCCCGCGATGGATTCGTGATGGGCGAGGGCGCGGGCATCCTGGTGCTCGAGGAATACGAGCTGGCAAAAGCGCGCGGCGCGAAGATCTACGCCGAGGTCGCGGGCTACGGAATGAGCGGCGATGCCCACCACATCACCAGCCCCAGCATGGATGGCGACGGGCCTATGCGGGCCATGCGCGCCACCCTGAAAGACGCCGGCATGCGTCCCGAGGAAGTTTTCTACGTCAATGCCCATGGCACGTCCACACCCGCAGGGGACAAACTGGAATGCCTGGCCATCAAGGGCGTTTTCGGCGGCCACGCCAAGAAACTGAAGGTGAGTAGCACCAAATCCATGACGGGCCACCTGCTGGGCGCCGCAGGCGGCATCGAGACCATCTTCACCGCCCTGGCCCTGCACACCGGCAAGATCGCCCCCACCATCAACGTGGAGAACCAGGATCCCGACTGCGACCTGGATGTCACCGCGAATGTCGCAGGCGTCTTGGATGGCGACGTGGCCATGAACAACAACTTCGGTTTTGGTGGCACGAATGCTTGCGTGGTTTTGCGGAAG
>JANYBM010000027.1 GCA_025361125.1 Holophagaceae bacterium
CGTAGGCACCGCCAGATTTCCTCGGGACTCAGGACGCGGGCCTTCTGATTCAACATCAATCCTTGTCACTTCTTCCATCTATGGCACACTGGAATGCTTGGGTGCCATTCACTCGAGGAGAGATTTCAATGACCCAACGCAGGTCCCAAAAAGGCTTTTCGCTGCTCGAACTCATGGTTGCCATGATGATCATCGCGGTCATCGCTACGCTTGGCTTCAAAAAATTCCAGACTTTCACTGCCCAGGCCCACTACATCAAGAGCAAGGACACCGTAAAAACTGTACGGGAAGGGTTGGATCAGTACTACCTCAAGCATGGCAAATACCCGGATTTCGGCAGCTTCGAGGCCATGGTGGATGCCACTTCGCCCCTTGTGAAAGAGAACATGATCCCAGTGGGAGTGCCATCTATGGATGGGTTTGCTCAACCTTTCGATGGGAAATGCAGCAAGTCGGGCTATGAGCTTTCCAGCCTGGGAGACCCCAACGATCAAGAGGCGCATCCCGCATTCACCGAACGTCCTGGCGTGATCTCCAATTCTGGCGGGGCTCAGAAACCTGCGGGTACTCCAACTGTCGAGCCTGCTGCGGCCAAACCGGAAAAATGATGGATATTTCTCGCTTGCCCGATGAGGGCCTTCTCGAACGTGGTACCGCTGCGCGGCTGGAGCTGGAAAGCCCTGGCAAGGCAGAGGCCATCGCGGCCATCACCGGCCAGCCAGAGGCATTCACCGGCATCACGTGGAGCGTCTTCGCGCAACCCAGCAATAAAGACGTCTTTCTCGATGTCTCAGGCAAGGGCACCTGGGAAACCTCCTGTTCCCGCTGCTTGGCGCCCATCGAAGTTCCGCTGGATGTGCGGGCCCAGTTTCTTGGCAGCCGCGAAGCGGAGCTCCGCCAGGGCGGCTCCCATTCCTTAGGCAGCCAGGACCTTGATCTGGTCTACCTGGAATCCGATCACATCGAAGAACTGGACTTGGTACGACAACAATTGATGCTGGGCCGCTCCATGGCACCGACCTGTCTGGATACCGAAAAGGGCAAATGCGCGAATTTTGATACCTGTCTTTTTCGCGGAACACTGAATGCTTCGGTATCCTATGAGAAGGAGCCCAGCCCTTTGGCCAAGGCGCTCGCAAATATCCGGCCAAGCCTCAAGCTGGATGAATGAAGCAAGTAGGCAAGTAAGCCAAGAAGCCACCACCCTGAAAGACGAATAGGAGTTCGCCATGCCCAATCCAAAGCGACGCCACAGCCGAGCCCGCCGCGACCGCCGCCGCACCCACGACAGCCTGGAAACCCATAGCGCCGCCAGCTGTTCCAATTGTGGCACCTCCAAGATGCCGCACCGCGTGTGCCCCTCTTGCGGCTTTTACCGCGGCAAGAAGGCTGTCAACGTAGCCGCAGTCTGACACCCGTTTGTCTGACCATTCGGAACAGACGGTTCGAACGTTTCATCGCATAGCGCTCGACGTCATGGGGGGTGACAATGCCCCCGATGCCACGTTGCACGGCGCTCTGGAAGCGCTCAAAGCTTGGCAGGGCCTTTTCCTTCACCTGGTGGGGGACAAGGCCCTGCTAGAGGCATTGATGTCCAGACCGGGCTTCGGATGGACACCAGAGCTGATGGAAAGAGTCAACGTAGTACATGCAGGTTCGGTGGTCACCTTCGAGGATGCCCCCAAGGTCATCCTGAAAGAAAAGAAAGACAGCTCCATTCGCGTGGCGGCCCAACTGGTCCGGGATGGCCAAGCCGATGGCATGGTGAGCATGGGGCATACCGGCGCGGCCATGATGGCCAGCACGCTGGTGATCGGGAAGCTCGAAGGCGTGGAACGCCCGGGCCTGGCGAGCCTGATGCCTAACCTCACCGGAAGTCCTACCGTTTTCATGGAAGTGGGCGCCAACATTGATTCGCGTCCCGAGCATATCGCTTGTTTCGGCCTGATGGCCTCGGTGTACGCCGAGAAGGTCCTGGGCATCGCCAACCCGCGAGTGGGAATCCTGAGCGTGGGCGAAGAGGACAGCAAGGGCACCGATGTCACCATCGAAGCAGCCACTTTGTTGCGACGCATGGGCCTTAATTTCATCGGCAACGCCGAGGGACGTGATATCTGGAATGGCCGCTTCGATGTCATCGCGTGTGATGGCTTTGTCGGCAACATTGTGCTGAAAAGCGCCGAAGGCATGGCCAAGCTCATCAAGGATGGCCTCAGGACCGCGCTCACCTCGAGCCTTAGGGCCAAGATCGGGGCACTGTTGGTGAAACCTGCGCTTCAGGACTTCTTCAAACAGCTGGACTACCGGGAATACGGGGGCTTGCCACTGCTGGGCATCAAGGGCGTGTCGGTCATCGGCCACGGTTCCAGTGACGCGCACGCAGTAAAAAATGCCATAGGCGCGGCGTTGAGGTCCACGGAACATGGCATCAACAAACGCATCCAGGCCAATTTAGCTAAGCTCACACCGAAAGCGTGAGCCTTAAAGCCATATCGCAATAGGGCACAAGCAATCTGAGGAGAACTTGATGGGCAAGGTTGCATGGCTGTTTCCGGGGCAGGGCTCCCAGTCTGTGGGAATGGGAAGTGCGCTGGCAAGGGCCGAGCCCGCGGCGAGGGCCGTTCTCCAAGAGGCCGACGCTGCCTTGGGTTTTGAACTTTCAAAACTCATGGCCGAAGGCCCTGAAGAAACCTTGAAACTCACGGAACACACCCAGCCCGCCATCCTTGCCCATTCCAGCATGGTGGTGCGCGCCTTTGGGGATCGCCTGCCGAAGCCAGACTTCGCCGCAGGGCATTCCTTGGGTGAATATTCCGCGCTGGTGGCCATCAGCGCACTCACTTTCAACGCTGCTGTCACCACCGTCCGTGAGCGCGGACGGGCCATGCAGGTGGCGGTGCCCGTGGGTGTGGGGGCCATGGCGGCGATTCTTGGCATGAGTGCGGCAGACGTGGAAGCCGCTTGCCTTCAAGGCTCGGAGCAGAGTGGAAAAATCGTCGTCCCCGCCAATTTCAACGGACCCGGTCAGATCGTCATTGCCGGTCATGCGGAGGCTGTGGAGGCCGCCATGGAAGCGGCCAGAGCCATGGGCGGACGCAAATTGATGAAGCTGCCCGTGAGTGCACCCTTCCACAGCCCGCTCATGGCGCCAGCCCAGAGGCATATGACGCCGATCCTTGACGGGATCGCTTTTGCGAACCCCCTATGTCCTCTGGTGAACAATGTGGACGCGGCGCTTGTGAGCGAACCTGTAGCCCTGCGCGACGGACTTGTCCGTCAGATTTCCGGTGCCGTGCGCTGGGAAGCGACGATGGCGCTGCTGTTGCAACAAGGCGTTACCACGTTCCTCGAACTCGGCCCCGGCAAGGTTCTGAGCGGCCTCGCCAAACGCCAAGCCAAGGAAGCGGGCATCGAGGTGAGTGCCTTCGCTATCGGTGGACCTGAAGACCTGGCGCAGCTGGGCTAATCCATGTTCCCTCTGCAAGTTCCCCCACTCATAGAAAAAGCTCCTTTGGTCGGCCACGAGATTGCCTTCCCTGGCTTCAATTCCTTTTCGCTGAAGGGCAGCGTGCTCCCCGGCGGAGCCCATCCGTATTTCGCCGTGATGGTAGCGGGCAGTGG
This sequence comes from Holophagaceae bacterium, assembly GCA_025361125.1. Classification (GTDB taxonomy): domain Bacteria; phylum Acidobacteriota; class Holophagae; order Holophagales; family Holophagaceae; genus JANXPB01. Next base: position 3,622 of record JANYBM010000027.1, read on the forward strand.
GCCTACGGATCGGGATTGGGCCAGCAGCGTGATGCCCATCGGCCACGCGGGCCGCGATTTTGCGCTGTGGTTGCAGTCCAAAAACATTGGTTCGCTACGCTACGACAAGCGCTTCATCGGTTCGAAGGATCCCAAGCTCGATATCTCGCTGGATGCCCAGGTGGGAGATATCCAGGCGGCTATCCGCGCCGCCAAGGCCTTGCCCGAAGCCAAGGGCAAAAAACTTTTGCTCATCGGCCATAGCGAGGGCGCGTTGCTGGCCCTTATCGCCAGCAAGGATGCGGATGCGCTGTTGCTCATCGGCCTTCCAGGCCAGAGCATGGCGAAAACCATCCACGCGCAAATCGAGGCGCAACTTCCGCCGGACACCAAGGCGGTGAACCTGGAATTCGTGGACGCCATGCTCGATGCGGTGCGCAAGGGCAAACCGGATGCGCCCGTGTTGAAGGCGGGCGTCTATCCCGGCATCGCCAACCTGCCGAAGAGCTTCATGCGTCCTGAAACCGCAGCTTTCGTGCGGTCCACCCTGGACCTGGAACCCCTTGCCATGGCCGAGCGCGTGGCCATGCCCATGGCCATCGTGTGGGGTGACAAGGATGTGCAGACCTGGAAACCCGCCACGCTGCCTGAAGCACTAAAGCCAAAAGCAATCGATCTCAAGGATTCCAACCACATGCTGCGCAAAGAGCTGCGGCCAAGGTCCGAGCTCAATGGCGCCAACGCCTTAAGCACTTACAACGACGACACTCCCATGGCGGATCTGTCGCCTCTGGCACGATGGTTGGAGAAGCTGCAGTAGGTCCATTGAAACTTTGGTGGCATCGCGGACATCCAACAACCACCTAGGAGAATTCATGCTTCTGCAGCTGCCCCTTCTATTCATGGCTACCATCGGCGCTCATCCAAGTCCAAGCTGACCTCATCACAGAGCCCAGGGAAATACTTGCTCCAGGCACCGTGGCCATGGGCCTACGGACAAAGGGATAGCCATTCATAGGCTTTTCATCTGCCCTGGCCGCGCTGGCACCGGCCATCAGATGCCATAATCAATTCTTCCCACCGGCCTAGATGGGGACGGGTTTCAGGAGTTTCCATGTTTGATCTCAATGGCAAGGTGGCCCTTGTGACCGGTGCGTCCCAAGGCATCGGAGAAGCCATCGCAAGGCAGTTGGCGAAGCAGGGTGCACGGGTGGTCTGCGGGGCCCGTACCGAGGCAAAATTGCTGAGCGTTGTCGCAACCATCCAGGCCGATGGCGGCCAAGCCGATCATGTGGTCATGGACCTTGCCAGCAGCGAAAGCATTAAAGCGGCCGTGGCTGCGGTGGTGGAGCGCCACGGCGCCATCCACATCCTGGTGAACAACGCGGGCATCACCCGGGACAAGCTGCTGATCCAGATGAAGGAAGAAGATTTTTCCGCCGTCATTGACACTAATTTGAAGGGCGCATGGACGGCCATTCAGGCAGCAACCAGACCTATGATGAAGCAGCGCTGGGGTCGCATCATCAACATCGCCTCGGTGGTGGGCCAGATGGGCAACGCGGGACAGAGCAACTACGTGGCGGCCAAGGCCGGACTGATTGGACTCACCAAGTCCGTGGCCCGGGAACTGGCGTCACGCAATGTCACCGCCAATGCCGTGGCGCCTGGATACATCGAGACTGAAATGACTTCCGGTCTTGGGCCTGATGTGAAAGCTGAATTCACCAAGAGCATCCCCCTGGGCCGCCTGGGCACGCCCGCGGACATCGCCGCGGCGGTGGTGTTTTTGGCCTCCGATGAAGCCGCCTACCTGACCGGCCAGGTGCTGAGCGTCAATGGCGGGATGTTGATGCCGTGATGGAATTCCTGGCTCGTTTGCGCCCACGTTGGGCTTGGATCGTGCTGGCCCTTGGCCTACCCTATGCGGTGCTGGTGTTCACACCAAGGCCGCATGGCCCTCTGGCCTTGCTGGTGCCTTCGGGTTGCGCTTTCTGGCTCGCGGTCGCGGTGCTTGGTTTCTTCGGCCTGCGCTGGTCCTGGCGCAAATGGATGTTCAAGGTGTCCCGGCGCCTCTGGTTGATCCTGATCCTGCTCTCGGTGCTGCCTTCGCTGATCCTTACGCTGCTGTTCCTCAGCGTGGGCTGGGTGAGCATCGGTGGGCAGGTGAGCCGCACCCTCCAAGGCAATATCAAGACGGCGGAAGCGGCAATGAAAACGGCCAGCTTGGAATCCGCCGATCAGGTGGCCAGGCAGAATCTCCAGTTGCTGGGGGACGTATGGGTGGCAAGGGTTCAGACGTTGCCAGAGGGCGTGAAGCCGGACTTCGTGGGGCTGGTGTGGAATGACGATTCACCCTTGAAGGGGAAGGGTATTTTCCTTCGTGCGGTGAGCGCCGAAGGCGACCATTTCCGGCTGCTTAATATTTCGCTGGGCAGTTTGGCGGGCCGCAGCAAGGAACTATGGGGCGGGCGAATGGCGTACCGTTTGGACCGTACCCCGGAGACCCTAGGAAAGCCGGGCATTATCAAATTCGAAGGGCGGGACGTGAACGACGCACCCGTGGAACAAGACCTTCAGCCCTTCATTCCCGATAAGAAGATCGAACCCATGGCCGCATGGTCCCAAGGCGACGCGTTGAAGGGAACCTATGCCTTCCACCCCTTTCGTCTTCCCACGGTGGGCTTGAAGATCCTGGATTGGAGCACTGGCCACAAGGATCTGAGGCTCACCGCTACGCCTGAAACCAGCTTGCGTGAATTAATCCGAGGTTATGGATTCACGGGTGAAGGGGGGAATCAATCCGTTGAGACCTTCGTCATCTTCATAGGCCTGGCTGTGCTGCTGGTCTTTTTGGCGGGCATCCAGGCCATGGCCCTTTTTATGGGCCTTTACTTGGCACGGCAATTGGGGCGTAGTGTGGATGACCTTTTTGAAGGGGTCGGGCGGCTCTCATCCGGCGACTTCAGCGCCCGCATCAAACCCCGCACAAAGGACCAAGTGGGCCAACTGGCCACGGCTTTCAATGTCATGGCCGAGCGCCTGCTCACCTCCCAGAAAGAGCGTGATCATCGCCTTGCCATGGAAGAGGAACTGCGCGTGGCCAGGGAAGTTCAGATGCACCTGCTTCCCGATATCCCCTTGCTGCCCGGCGGCGCGGCGGTCCACGCCACGATTCTCCCCGCGAAAGATGTGGCCGGGGATTACTACGATCTGTTCCGGCTTTCGGATGGGCGTTTGGCATTCCTCATCGCCGACGTCAGTGGCAAAGGTACCTCTGCTGCCTTTTATGCAGCTGAGACCAAGGGCGTGGTGGCCGCGCTGGACAAGGTGTTGCGCAGTCCCAGAGAAGTCGCCATCAAGCTCAACGAGATCTGGTGTGAGAAGCACATCCACTCCAAACGCATGTTCATCACCTTGATCTACGGAGTATTTGATCCCTTGAGCGGATCCTTCGAGCTGATACGGGCGGGCCACCCCCCGGCCTTTCTTTGCCGTGCGGATGGCCAAGTGGAGCGCCTTTCACCGCGTGGCCTCGGCGTGGGTCTGAGCCTGGAACGCTTTGAGGAAAACCTGGATACTTTCACTGGAACCCTTGGAAAAGGCGACAGCCTGGTGTGCTACACCGATGGGCTCAGCGAAGCTGCTTCCCCCACCCGTGAACTCTTCGGTGAAGATCGCCTTGAGGCCCTGCTGACAGGACCGGGCCATTGTTCCATTCCTAGCATTCTGGGTGCTGTGTCCGAGTTCACTGAAGGCCAGGCCCTGGAGGACGATCTCACGCTGCTGGTGCTGCAGCGCTGATCAGTGCTCGATCCGCACAGTGCGTTCCCCATCAAGCCACTGCAGGAGCGCCAGTTCTCCAGGGTGCAAGGCCGACGCGGAGGTGATGGGGCGGCCCTGGTCATCCCGTGCCAGCACGAAGCCCCTGGACAATGGACCGGTTGGGTCCAAGCCAGCGAGGTTTGCCTTCAATAATTCCAGGCGTTGCTGGCGGCGTGACCAAAGATTCTCCATCGCTGGGTGCAGCCTGCGAAAGGACTCGAGCAAGCGTGGCCGAGCCGATTCTCCTGCTGCGGTGCCGGAGCTGTGAAGCAAGCGTTGGCGCAGCATCCCAAGTTTATGGGAAGTTTGATCAAGCCTTCGCCGGGGGTGGGCGAGGTGCAGGCGGAGGTGCAGGTCCGCCAAGCGGACTGAGGCAGCGAGGCCGCTTCCCGCACGGTGGAGCCGGTGGGAAAGCGCTGCCAACCGCAGGCCCGCGCGATCCAGCTCTTGCGGCACCGCACGCATGCCGGGGCTGTCGCTCAGCAGGTTCAGGGTACTTTCCAGGCCCCTCAATCGCCATTGCATAATATGCATCAAGGTGTCTGTGCGCCGGTTGACTGCACCCCTTAGTGCGGCAATATCGGGCGTCACTTCAAGCGCCGCATGGCTAGGCGTGGCGGCCCGAAGATCCGCCGCGAGGTCCACCAGGGTCGTATCAATTTCATGCCCCACGCCCGTGATGATGGGTAGCCGGCACTCCGAGACGGCACGTACCAGATCCCGATCGTTGAAGCCCCAGAGGTCTTCCAGGCTGCCGCCGCCCCGCACCAGCAGGATGGCATGGCAGCCCCAGTGCTCGTCCTGGATTTCCTGCAAGGCGGACAGGTTTTCCGGCACGCAGCGATCTCCTTGGGCCGCTGCTGGTGCGATGAGCAGATCCAGCCCTGGTGCACGTTTCGAGCATACTTCCAGCACATCCCGCAAGGCCGCGCCGCCCAGGGCCGCCACCACGCCGATGCGCTTCGGGAAGCGGGGCAGGGGGCGTTTGGGACGATCGAACAATCCTTCGGCCCGCAACTCCGCTTCCAGCTGCCTCAGCCTGGCCTGCAAGTCTCCGACCCCGGCCTGTTCACAGTGGGTGACCGCCAAGGTGAGTGACCCGCCCGCCACGTACAGGTTCAACGAACCCTTCAGCACCACCCGTTCGCCATCTCTCGGCGGGTGCCCAAGGAGCCGCTGCGAGGTGGCCCACACCGCGCACTGCAGCGCGGCGCCTTCCTCCTTTAGCGTGAAGTACCAATGCTTGCCCGAGGTCCGTAAATTGGACACTTCGCCGACCACGCACACCGCCGCAAACGCCGCCTCGATGCGCGCCTTGATCTGTTCCAGCAGTCGCTTGACCGAAAGGGGGGCATCATTCATGACCTGGGCCCCGTGGTTTCAGCTGGTGAAACAATTCATGCTCCAGATATTGGTTGAGCCTAGGGTGACGCATCAGAATTTTCCCGCCACGTCCCGCAGCTGCGCCCACAAGGCCTCCACATCCTTTCGTTCGGTGCTTTCGGCGCCGATACTGACGCGGATCACTTTCTTGCCTTTGAGAATCGCTGAGGTGAGATGAGCCCGGCCGCTCTGGTTGATGGCTTCGGTTATGGCCATATTATGCGCTCTGAGCAGAGCTTCGTCTTTCATGCCTTTGGGCACATGACGGAGGCAGAGAGTCTGCAAGGGCACGGGCGCCATGCGCTCCCAGTCCGGGGCCTGGTCCACCTGATCTTTCAGCCAGCCCGCATTGGCAATGTCTCTGCGAAGCCTTGCCTGCAGGCCTTCAATGCCCTGATCCCTCAGCACGAACCAGAGTTTGAGCGAACGAAAACGGCGTCCCAGGGGAATGCCCCAGTCGCGGAAATTCTTCACTTCGTCATCCTGGGCGGTGCGCAGGTAGCTGGGATTGGTGCCCATGACGCGGATCAGGTGCTGGGGGTCTTTTACATAATATGCAGACAGGTCGAAGCCCGTGCCCAGCCATTTGTGGGGATTCAGCACCATGGAGTCGGCAGCTTCGATGCCTTCCCACAGCCAGCGGCATTCTGGCAAGATCATGGCGCTGCCCGCCATGGCTGCGTCCACGTGGAGCCATAAGCGATATTTCTGCGCGATGTCCGTGAGCTGTTTGAGCGGATCCACGGCGGTGGTGGCGGTGGTGCCGATGCAGGCCACGAGCGCGCAGGGCAGTTTGCCCATGGCGACGTCTTCTTTGATGGCGGCCAGCAATTTGTCCACGCGCAGGGCGTGGTCCTTGTCGGTTTCAATGAGGCGCAAGTTGGCTTTTCCAAAGCCCGCCAACAGCGCGCCTTTTTCGATGGAACTATGGCTCTGGTCCGAGGCGTACACCACCAGTTTCGAGGCGCCGCCTTGCAATCCGTTACGGGTCTGACTGAAGTTGCTGGTCTTTTCCCGGGCGCAGATCAGCGCGCAGAGCGTGGCAGTGCTGGCGGTGTCGTGGATCACGCCGGTGAAGGCCCCGCTCAGCCCCAGCATCTGGCGCAGCCAATCCATGACGACTTCCTCGACTTCCGTGGCGGCGGGGCTGGTCTGCCAGCTCATGCCCTGCACGCCGAGACCCGAGGCCACGATGTCCGCCAATATCGACGCGTAGCTCGTGTTGCTGGGGAAATAGGCGAAGAAACCCGGATGGTTCCAGTGGGTGATGCCCGGCATGACCGTGGCATCGAGATCCTTCAGGATGTCGCCCAGTCCCCCGCTCTTCAGGGGTGGTGTTTTGGGCAGTTTGGCGCGGATCGCACCCGGCTTGGCAGCACTCATTACTGGAAATAAAGGCAGGCTGGCGCGGTAGTCCGCCACCCAATCAATGAATTGGTGGCCCAGTTCGCGGAATTCGTCGTTGTTCATGGTTTCCCAGTATCCAACGAAAGATCAGGAACCGCGAATGGCGCGAACTACTCGTACCGCAATGCCTCGATCGGATTCTGCCGGGCGGCCTTCAGCGCGGGCCAAAGGCCGAAGATCAGGCCTATGGCGGTGCTGACGCCGAAGCCTAGCACCACGCTCCAGAAGGGCGCGGCGGCCGGAAAGTCGAAGATCACTTTCACTAGCATGGGAATGCCGAGCCCCACGACGATGCCGATGGCGCCGCCGATGCCGGTGAGGCTCACGGCCTCCACCAGGAACTGCATGGCGATGTCCTTGCGAGTGGCGCCAAGGGCCTTTCGCACGCCGATCTCACGGGTGCGCTCGGTGACGGTCACCAGCATGATGTTCATCACGCCGACGCCACCTACCAGCAGTGCGATGCTGGCGATGAGGATCATGGCGCCGGCGATGCCCGAGGTGATCTGGTTGAAACTCTTCAACTGGGCTTCACTCGTGAAGATCGCGAAATCGTTGGGCTCGCTCGCCTTCAAGCCACGGCGGGCGCGGAGAATCGCCACTTCCTGATCGGTCATCTCCTGGATCAGTTTTGGGTCTTTGGGCACCGTGGCGATGTGGATGTTGTCACCATGACCGTTTTTGACCTGGGGCCACATGGAGTCGAAGGTGCTGATGGGCATCAGCAGGATATTGTCCGCGTCGCCGCCGAACAGGCTGCCCTTCTTTTCCAGCAGTCCCACCACGCGGAACGCCACGCCATTGACGAAGACTTCGCGGTTGATGGGGTCTTTCTTTTGAAACAGTACTTCGGCGGTCTGAGGACCCAGCACACAGGTGCGGCTGGCGTGAATCAAATCGGCTTCAACCAGGAAGCGCCCGTCTTGAATGAAGGAATTATTCGCCGGGGCATAGTCGGGATTGGTGCCGCAAATGGTAGGGCCATTGGCTTCCTTGCCGGAGGCATTTTTCACCGTGGTATTGCCGATTCCAGGACCGTTGAGATAGCGCTCCTGACTCACGGCCATGGAAAGCGTGCCCAGACGTTTTAACGCTTCAGCATCTTCGGTGGTGAGATCCCGGCGCCGCTTCTGCTCTTCGGGGATGGGGCCACCTCCTCCGAAGCGCGCCTCGAATTTCTGGAATTGCACCAGCGTGGTTCCAAAGGAGGAAAAGCTCTCGGTCACGGCGTTGTTGAAGCCCACCACGAAGCTCACCATGGAGATGACCGTCGCCACCCCCGCGACGATGCCGAGCAAGGTCAGAAAGCTGCGGAGTTTTTGCGAGACCATGGACCGGAACGCGAACTTCACGTTTTCCGGGCCGATGGAGCGAAGGGTCTTGGGCTTGATGCGAGAGGCCATGATTTCTCCGTTCACTCAGCCCGAAGCGCATCAATGACAGGCAAATTGGAAGCCCGGTAGGCCGGCAGGAAACCTGCGGCGACGCCCACCAGGGTGGAAAGTGTCACGCCCATCAGGACGATGCCGACAGTGATTTGAGCCGGAAAGTCAGTCGCAAATTTTACCAGCATGGCCGCGGCGGCCCCCAATAGCACGCCGATGACGCCGCCGAACGCCGAAAGCAGCGCAGCTTCCAACAGGAATTGACGGCGGATATCACGCTTCCTGGCGCCCATGGCCAGCCGTACGCCGATTTCCTGGGTGCGCTCCACCACGCTCACCAGCATGATGTTCATGATCACGATGCCGCCAACACCCAGGGACACGCTGCTCACGAGCACCAGCAGGATGAAGGCCACGCGACTGATGGCCTTCCACAGTTCCTGCAAGGATTCCTGAGTGATGATGCCAAAAGGATCTGGTGAGTTGTAGCTCGTGTGGCGCATGGCCCGGAAGGTCGCCCGCACTTCATCTATGGAGGTGTCAATGCCTGCCACGCCCCCCTCGGCCTTGATATGCAGCTCCAGGCTTTCGAGGGGCTTCATATAATTTTTCCGGTAGACCTGGATAGGGATGTAGACCCGCTGATCCTGATTGAAGCCGATGCTCTTGCCTTGCCGCGGCATGTTGCCGATGACCTGGAAAGGTAGTCCTTTGATCAGGAACGTGCGGCCGATGGGATCCACTCCAGGGAACAATTCGTCGCGGGTGTCAGCGCCGATGATGGCCACGTTTTGGGCGGCGTTGTTCTCGGCTTCAGTGAAGTAGCCTCCGGCTTCGAAATCCAGATTGAAGAGGCGGCCGAAATTTGGCGTCGTCCCGATGACGCGGACGTCCGGCAGGCGCTTGTCGCCCCGGTTCACGGCCATGGCGTTGCCGGAAGCGGCGCTCACCTCGGTGGCGTGGAGCAAGGCCCCGCCGCTGATCCGTTCATATTCCTGCCAGGTGATGGGCGGGCGCTTGATGGCCTGGAGGAATTCCTCGCGGCTGCGGAGGATGCCGAACTTGGTGACGATGTAGACGTCGGGCGAAAGGACGATGATTTTTTCTTTCACATAGGTATTCAGTCCCGTGATGATCCCCACCACCGCCACGATGGTGCTCACGCCGATGATAATGCCCAGCAGCGTGAGAAAGCTGCGCAGCTTGTGGGCGCGGATGGCGCGGAGCGCCACGCGGAGAAGTTCGCGGGGGTTCATACGGCGGCGCCTCTAATCCTTCTTCTTTTGGTCGTCGTCGGACTTCTTGGACTTGTCTATGCGCACTTCATCGCCGTTTTTGAGATCGCGCAGAATCCGGTTGGGGCCTTTGATGAGGGATTCTCCGCCCTTGAGCCCGGAAGTGACTTCCACATTGAGGTCCCCCATTAGGCCAGTTTTGACGGTCACGAATTTCGCCTTGCCGCCCTCCATCAGAAACACACCCTCTTCTTCCTTGGGGGCTCCTGGGGCAGCCTTCTCACCAGGTTTCAGTTTGATGTCGCGCATCACCAGCGACTGGAAAGGCACCGCGATGGCATTTTCCTTCGACCCTGTGTAAATGTCCGCCTGGGCGCTCAAGCCTGGTTTGATGGTGAGGGGTGGATTCTTGATCCAGACCTTCACTTTGAACTTGATGGCTTCATTCTGAGTGAGCGAAAGGATGGGGCTGCCCCCCACTTCGGTCACCTGACCTTGAAAGGTCTGCCCAGGATAGGCATCAATATGCACTGACGCGGTCTGGCCAAATTTCACGTTGGGAATGGAGGCTTCATCCACTTCCATTTCCGCTTCCACTTTGCTCATGTCCGAAACGGTGATCAGCACCGTGCCTGCACTGTTCTGGACACCCATGACCGCGGTCTCGCCGACCTCGATGCGCCGGGCGGTGACCACACCATCCATGGGGCTGTTGATGGTGGCGTAATTGAGGCCCACCTTGGCTTCTCGGACGCCTGCTTTCGCCTGGTCCACGCGGCGTTGGGACGCCTGCATGCTGGATTGGGCGGTGGACAGGGCCGTCCGGGTCTGTTCGAATTCGGCCTGGGAAATGATGCCGGCTTTGCGATTGGCTTCGGCCCGCGTGAAATCGGATTTGGCCTGGGTCAGCCTCGCCTGATTGGAAGCCAGGTCGCTTTCCGCGGCTTCCACGCCCGCCTGTAACCCCTGAGTGCTGGCCTGGGAGCGGCTTGGGTCTATCTCCAGGAGGAACTGCCCAGCCTTGACAGGATCACCTTCCTTCACCGCAAGGCGGGTGACGCGGCCCATGACGTTGGCGGAAATGTCCACCTTTTTCACGGCCTGTACTTTGCCATTGGCGCTGACCTTGGATTGCAGGTTCTCCTTGCCCACTGGGACCACCTGTACGGGGCTCCCTTTCTCTCGTTGCGTAAGGGCGCCGATGCTTATGAGGGCCACCAGGACCACACCACCACCGATTAAAAACAATTTTTTACGATTCATTTCCAAGGCCTCCATTGACGGGCATTTGGGCTTCGGATCAAGTGTCTGGCCGTTTAGGGGCCGTTACGAAATAACCAGTGCTTTTCAGGTTAGTTCGTTACGGCCCCTCCCAGCTATCGGACGCAGTGCGCGCTCCCACTCACTGAGTTCGTGGAGCCGGAGCCTCTGGGTCGGTCGCAGGCCGGCGCGATGGGTGGTGCTCCGAGCTAAGGTCGAAGGGTGTCATGGCTCCTCCCAGCTAGCAGACGCGGAGCCTCCCACGGATCGCACGCCGTGCGTGCTCCCACTCGCTCTGCTCATGGACGCGGAGCCTCCCCACGGATCGCACGCCGTGCGTGCTCCCACTCGCTCTGCTCATGGACGCGGAGCCTTCCTTGTTCACTTCGATCGCAGAACTGGAGCAGCCAGGTCGGCATGCTACGGGATCGCCCAGTCTAATGGGTCGCAACGACCTAGTGGCTGCCTCGGCCTGCGAAAGAATACCCATTGACAAGAGGTGGCTATTAGAATTGAATTCTATTTATAGACTGCAAGCCTGACGAAAGTGATGCGATGAAATTGATTAGAGCCCTGGTGATTCCGCTACTGCTCCCACCCGCTTTCCTGGGTGCCCAGACTCCGTCTCCACAAAGCCTTCCCGCGGAGGAGCAGAAGCAGTCCCAAGAGGAGCGCATCCGAAAGTTGGAAGAAGAGGTAAAAGCGCTGAAGGTCGCGGCCCAAGTACCTCCGGCAGCGCAGGAACCCTTCGTCCCGAAGCTGGGTGGCGCCAGCAGTGGGGCTTCCAAGGCCCTGAACCCGGACATCAGTGTGATCGGGGATTTTTTGGGTTCCACAGGCCACAATGATGTCCGACCTGTTCCGAGCCTGGAAATGCACGAAGCTGAGGTTGGACTGCAGGCGGTGGTGGATCCCTAT
>JANYBM010000046.1 GCA_025361125.1 Holophagaceae bacterium
CCGCACCATCACGGGAACACCCGTATGCCAACTCAACAGCGCCGCGTGGCCCTGGGTCGACAGGTCCTCCTTGCCTCCGAACCCGCCGCCGTTCTGCACTTGCACCACGTTCACCAGGCGCTCCGGCAGGCCAAGCAGGTCTGCCAGTTGCTTGCGGTCTTCGTAGACGCCCTGGCCGCAATCGAAGACTTTGACGCCGCGTTGGCCCTCCTTTTCCCAGGGACAGACGAGCGTGGCTTCCATCTCTAGGAACGCATGCTCGATCCGCTGGGTCGCGAAGCGATGGCGCGTCACAAAAGCCGACGACTTCAGGGCTTCATCCGCATCGCCGAAGCTCACTTCGGAAACAGAAAGAACGTTGCCCTTCTCAGTGATCTGGGGGGAATCGGGTTTCAAGGCCAGGAAGATGTCCGTAACGGGAGGCAGCTCCTCGTAGTCCACCTTGATGCGGGCGGCGGCTTTCCGGGCGGCCTCTTCGGTGGAGGCGGCCACGTTGGCAAGTACATCCCCGATGTAGCGCGTGATTTCGCCTTCGGCCACCATCACGGGCCAGTCCTGAAAAATCATTCCGACGACGCGCTTCCCGGGAACATCCTTGGCCGTGAGGATCCGCACTACGCCAGGGACGAGCAGCGCTTCTGAAATATCAATACGGAGAACCTTTGCGCGCGGATGGTCGGAAAACCTCAGCGCGCCATAGACCATGCCTGGCTCTTTCATATCAGCCACGAATACGCGCTGACCCAGCACCGACTCCCGGCCCGTGTATTTTCCGAGCCGGGAACCGACCTTGCCCACACCTTGTGCGACCGCGACAGGCCGCCCCTCGCGAAGCGCTTCGGCCGCGCATTCAATGGAATCCACCACCTTCTTGTAGCCGGTGCAGCGGCAGAGATTTCCCGTGAGCCCGTCCGTAATTTCCTGCCGCGTCGGATTGGGATTCTTATCGAGGATGGCCTTGGCCTTCATCACGATGCCCGGCGTGCAAAAGCCGCACTGGACGCCGCCTTTGAGCACGAAGGCATCGGCGAAGGCGTTCTTTTCGGCGGCAGAAATGCCTTCCAGGGTGGTCACCCGCTTGCCCGTGACATCCTTCATCTTCATCCGGCAGCTCAACCGGGCGACCTGATCCACTAGCACGGTGCAGCAGCCGCAAATGCCCTCGCTGGAGCAGCCATCCTTGGGGCTGATGATGCCCTCGACTTCACGCAGGTAGGTCAGAAGACTAAGGTCCGTGCTCGCGTCGTAAGTTTTGGAAAGGCCGTTGAGCTCGAATTCCATGGCTCCGGCTCCCGAGGAAGAGGTGTGATTAGGCGTTGTGAATAGGAACCTGAAGGTTCAAATCAACGACCCTGGACTGTTATTTTAGAGCATTTGATACGAGTGTCAAAAATTTTATCGCGATAGATAAATTTTTGTTTGATCCATTTCCCGCACTCAGTATGGCCTTTGCCATGGCTTGGTTGGGTTGCACCCCTTGGTCCTGTTGAGATTGATCTGGAGTTTCCCGTAGAGACAGGTAGGCTAGGCCAACCCTTCCATCTTCTGGTTACCCTCTGGTTACCCCAATGTCGGATATCCAAGACTCCCGGCGCTTTGATCGCCTGAATTTGCCGGGCCCACTCAAGGCACGGTTCATGGCCCAAGGTATGTGGGTGGAAGGCGTGGAAATCATCACCATCGGCGCCGGGGGTTTCGGGGCCTGGGTGGAGGAGCGCTACGCGCAGCATTTCCTGTTCGAGCCAGGGCATTCTCTGGAGTATTTCCGGTGGGAGGACGCCGCCCTTCCTGTACCACCTACGCGGGCTCGCATCGCCTTCTCGTCCTTGCGGGGACAATCCGCAAGGCCCGGTTATTTGATGATCGGCGCGGAGTTCCTGGAACCCAGCGAAGCCTTCGTCGCGCAGTTGATGAGTGTGGCGAAGAAGGCGCTAGAAGGGTAATGCAGCCACGAAAGAGATGAACGGCGCAGAGGTCTTCAACTGAAACCGGCTAATCGTCTCACTCTATCTTCTCGAGATGCTTCTATGGTTAAGCGGACCATACTTACGGCACTATTTGAGGAGAACCAGATGTCCGGCAACATTCTGCCCATCAATGAACACATGATCGAGCGGGTCATCCGTGTGATCTTCGGCCTTTGTGCACTGGCACTGGTTTTTGTGGGGCCCAAGACGCGCTTCGGGTATCTGGGAATCATTCCCCTTCTCACCGGGCTGATTGGTTCATGCCCGCTATACACGCTTTTCGGTTTCAGCACCTGCCCTCGGAAGGAGCCGTGAGCCATGCTGCCACGTGCGCAACATCAGCTTGAGTATGCATGCCGTGGAACGCCACGCGCAGGTAACCCTCGCGGACGGAAGCGTAAATGCCTTGGCTGAAGCCAGCTTGAAGCAAGCCATTCAGGAATTCCGGACCCTGGCCAAGATGGTGGAATGAAAGCACTGGCCCCAGGCGGTCCTCTTCCCACAAACCCCGCAGGCGAGTGGCCTCCACGCTCCAGGTGGAATCATTTGAGATGGCTGCCAGCAGTGCTTCCTGCAGACCGCGAACATGGGCTTCGATGGTGCCCGGCTCAGCGCCGTTGAGACAAGCCAGCGAGGCGTTCAGTGCCACGCACCCCAGCAAGGAAGGACTACCCGGTTCGAGGCAACGGCCATCCGCCAGCCAGTCGCGGCGGAAATCCGTGCAAGGTCGCGCGAAGTTGGTACCGTCTTCCACCGAGAGCCAAGTACCTGGGGGTGCCAGCAGTGCTCGGAAGGTCGCATCGGTCCACAGGAATCCCAACCCTTGGGGCGCGAGAATCCCTTTGTGTCCACCGGTAGCGAAGGCGCTGACCCCGGTGAGATCAGGCTTATGCGTACCGACCCCCTGAATGCCGTCCACCACCAGATGCACGCCACGCTCCTGGCAGGCGCTGCCCAGCCAGGGTAAATCGAGCTTCAAGCCATCCTGGAAACGCACCCAACTCAGCGCAAGGATCTTGGTGCGGGGGGTGATGGCATCCAGCAAGCGCGTTTCTGCAGCAGCATCTGGCGGCGGTGGAGATGATTCCCAGGCCTCCGACCCTGATTGGTGTCCTTCCCAGAGCGGCACTTCACGAAAGTCCACGCCTCGAATCGCCAGCGCCTTCCAGGGCCAGACATTGGAAGGGAATTCGCCCAAGGGCGCCAGCACCTCATCTCCCGCTTGCCATGGAAAACCTTGGGCAATGATCTGCAAACCTGAAGACGTAGTGGCCGTGAGACTGATGTCTTCCGTGTTCACACCGATGAGTTTCGCGGCCTCCTGTTTAGTGGCTTGAGGTATGCCTTGAAAATCTTCCACCCAGCGTAAACTCCAGGGCTTGGATTCCTTGGGTAAGAAGATCTGCACGGCCTCCAGGGAGGCTCTTGGCACGGGGCCTTCAGAGCAATGCATCACCCAAAGGTGCTCGCCGTCAAGGTTGAAAAGGGAGGGATCAAGAGGTGGGCGCAGGGTCTGCATCAGGTTCATCCCTCCTTGTCCGAATCCAGCAGGGCTTCCAGGCTCGCCGAGAAGCGGTC